>DIPA01000039.1 GCA_002427055.1 Firmicutes bacterium UBA5500
AAAACTTGCCTAAGTAGCGGTAAACCAGCTATGACACCATCAACCTTAGTCCATACCCGCCCTACCGCTTGCCGATCAGCGGGAATAACTGCGTCAGTCGTAATATCGCCTGTCCAGATATCCTCATTCAGTGCACGCTCGACGAGATCTCGGATAAAAGGGTTTTGCCAATTCACTAAACTACCCCCTCTTTTGATCAACTAAGGTCAACTGATCGCCTTGTAACACAATATGCTTAAGCCACTCGCTATCGTTCTCAGTAGGGAAATCTTCCCTAAAATGGCCACCTCGGGACTCCTTACGTAAAAGTGCCGCACTGCTAATCAACAAACCTACCGTCTGTAAGTTGACGACCTCCAAATGCTCCGGCCTCGATGCCGGACCAGCCAATTGCTGACCAATAGCGATTAACTCATCGCGGGCATGAGCCAGGCCAGCCGCATTACGCGTTAACCCAACCTCTCGCCACATCAGCCGCTGAATAGCCCGTCTTATTTCAGAATAACTGGCTGCTTGCTCTACCATTCGTGATGGCTTAGGCGCACTCAAGTTGAGATTCAGAAGATAATCATCACTAATATGCAAACGGTAATGATAGGCACATTCAGCTATGCGATGACCAAATACCAACCCGTCCAGCAAAGAATTGCTAGCCAGACGATTAGCACCATGCAAACCCAAACAAGCCGCTTCACCACAGGCATACAGGCCTCGCACGTTGGTACGACCTTGATAATTAACTCTAATGCCGCCCATGAAGTAATGTGCTACCGGTGCTACCGGTATCAAATCATGACGTATGTCAATTCCGTAGCGCTGGCAGGTCTTGAAGACTGTAGGGAAGCGAGTAGGTAGGTCAATGCCGGTAATCTTACGCATATCCAGCCATACATGATCGCTTTCGGTGTCTTCCATAGCCTGTACAATAGCACGTGCCACAACATTGCGTGGTGCTAGCTCGGCCATCGGATGCACCGCCGGCATGAAACGACGGCCTGTTACGTCTATCAGCTGACCACCCTCGCCGCGCGCTGCCTCTGTTATCAAGGCACTTGGGGCACCGGGTATGCGTAACCCTGTGGGGTGAAACTGAAAGAACTCCGTATCCATCACTTCTGCCCCAGCTCGATACGCCATAGCCAAGCCATCACCGGTTACTACAGGAGAATTAGTAGTATAAGCATAGACCTGGCCCGCCCCACCTGTAGCAAGGATAGTTGCTTTGGCCAAGTATGCAGTCAGCGCCCCATCAAGGGCCATCCCTAATACGCCATAGCAATGGCCTTGATCGGTGATTAAATCTACCGCATACGTCTCGTTAACTATGCGGATATTGTCAGTCGCTAAAACAACGTTAGCTAATACCTGTTCTATTTCTAAGCCTGTCGCGTCTCCACCGGCATGCAAGATGCGGCGCCGACTATGCCCACCCTCTTTGGTCAAGGCGATGGCTGTATCCTGGCGATCAAAATGAGCGCCCAGTTCTATCAGCTCGCGAATGCGTGCCGGTCCTTCCTGAACCAGAATTGTCACCGCTTGCTCGTCGCAGAGTCCGGCTCCGGCTATCAAAGTATCTTCAAGATGTCCCTGCCAGCTATCTTCAGGCCCAATTGCAGCCGCAATGCCGCCTTGGGCATAACGAGTGTTACCCTCTAACAGGTTTTTGGTCAACAGCAAAACACGGCCTCGCCGGCTAGCCTTAAGAGCCGCAAACAGGCCAGCCACCCCACTACCTACCACCAAGAAATCAGCCACCTGTTTTTCGAGCTTGGCCAAATCGAACCCTACTAGGTAGCGAGTTGTTACCATGAATAACGCCTCCGTCTATTTAATAGCCAGCATGCGATCTAGTGCCTGCACAGCTTTGATTCTAATATCTTCTGGAACCGTGATGCATGGTTGCATATTCTCTAAGGCCTGCACTGTCTTTGCCAAAGTATTCGCCTTCATGTTCGGGCAAATCAGTTTGGGTGATGCCAGGTAAAACGTCTTACCCGGGTTTTGCTGCTTCATCTGGTGCAGTATGCCACTTTCTGTACCAACAATAAACTCAGTCGCATCAGATTCACGTACGAACTTGAGAATACCGGCCGTACTGGAAACAAAATCGGCCGCTGCGCTTACCTCCGGTCGACATTCAGGATGGACCACACTCAAAGCTGCTGGGTGCTCAGCCTTAATCTGCTCAAATTGCTCTAGTGTAAGATGATCGTGCGTATGACAATAACCTTCCCAGACGATTATTTCCTTATCGGTATGCTGAGCCACATAACGCCCTAGGTTGCGGTCTGGCGTGAAAATGATGCGTTTTGCATCTAATGAATTCACTACCCTCACTGCATTAGAAGATGTGCAGCAAATGTCACTTTCAGCCTTAACTGCTGCTGTGGTATTGACATAACTAACAACGGCCGCATCAGGATACTCAGCCTTGAAGGCACGCAAACCAACAATGTCAACCATGTCGGCCATGGGACAACCCGCCTTTGGTTCCGGCAATAATACAATCTTATCTGGCGATAAAATAGCAGCACTCTCAGCCATAAAGTGGACGCCGCAAAAAACAATCATTTCAGCATCGGTAGCAGCTGCCTGTTGACTAAGCCCAAATGAATCGCCCACAAAGTCTGCTGCATCCTGAATTTCATCACGTTGATAATAGTGTGCAAGGATGATGGCCCGACGCTCTTGCTTTAGTTCCTGCAGTCGAAGCATCAATGCATCCACTGTTGACATCCATCTGACACCCCTTTTGGTTATTCTGCTTTCTCCATCGGAAAAACTTTCTTATGCGCGTGACATTCTTTTTCCCTGAGAAAAACTCTGTGTTATATGCAAGCATACCTTTTTGTCTGTCTAATTAATCATCACAATTCTATACTTCACCCCTTGGCATGTCAATTCTCAGCTACTCCTTGGCTATAGGCACTAATCAACTCTACTAGCCAACTCATTGCGGTAGCAGGAGTTGCTGCGGGCTATGTGGAAACAACTTAGGGAAACAAGTCAGATTTAGTTGCCCAGCAAAGGAGATGCATTATGCCCTCTAATCGCCTGCAGCAAAACCCCCTCGTTTTGTGGATATGCCTTATGGGTGGAGTCATTAGCTTGGCCGTGCTCAGCATAGGATTGTTTGCACTAGCACCTAACAGCATGGGATTAACAGAGCAAGACTATGCCATCAGTAGCGCCTTTGCCTTTGACGAATGGGAAATTAGCACTCGCCACGGATACGTGAGCTTCCCTGAAGGAGGGTTGGCGGTAGAAGCCTATAAGCATGACCGACTGGCCGCCTTTGTCGTCTGGGGCAAAGCATGCCTTAGCGTTACGCCCCCGGAACAAGCTACGACAGAACTTGACGATATCCAAATCACAGCTATCTTTCTACCTGAAAAGGAACTCTTGAGCGCTCGCGGTAGCACTTTCATTCGCTGCACAGACTCACCTGACGCCTGTCAACAAGCTAGCGAGTTTCTCAATAACGAACAGCGCTATTTACCAACCCTAGAGATATTTGGTACAAGAAGAAGCTATCCCTTGCCCTCTGGGGTAGCTAAACTCGTCATGCTAGACAGTAATGGACAACGTTTTGCGTATCAAGAAGGGCTCGTAGTCCGACTACAGGGGCCAAATAGCCCGCAGAGCTTTTGGTCAGAAACAACCTTCCTCCAGCACCTTCTATCTATAGATAGCTTCTCTTCCATGGTTTTTTACATTTGCTGTATTTTACTGTTGCTGACCGCAACCTATTTTTCTACTTTGGGCAGGAAACTAGACAATAAGATGAGCAGCGCTTTAGCCGAAGGAAAAACCGCAAGCTTGCTAATATGTCTGGCAATAGCCTCGTTACATGCGCTAGGAACCGGGCTGATTGCCCGGCTCGAACTTAGTCCTCTGGTGAGGACGACGCAAGACGCACTGCTAATCTCGCTCCTTGTCTACTGGCTAAACCGACAGTCACCGGAATGGGTATCATGGATGGAGCAGAAGCGGCACTTACCCTTTAGACAGGTAGGACTCGGTTTGATCTTAGGGGGGCTAGCTGTAACCTTAGGGCAATTAGCGATTCCCACCGGATTAAGACCTCTACCATTGGGCGATTATCTAGTCATTACCGGAGGTGGTCTAATTGCAGTACTTGCGCAAGAGCTGCTGTGGCATGGGGTAGTGTTGGAACATTTGGCCACCCGTCTAGGCAACTTACGCGGCCTCCTACTAACAGCAGGGTTGCAGGGCCTTCTTGCTTTTGCCATTTGGTTGCTTCACCCTGTTTCCGCACTGGGACCTTTGAATACTCTAGTAATCGTTCCCTTACAGTCTATCTGGCTAGGCTATACCTACTTGCGCACCAATTGCTTGGTTACTCCGAGTACAATCGGCGCTTGTTTAGTCATTTTCCCTCGGATACTCTCGTTCTGACCAGCTAAATAAAGGCTGTCCCCAGAGGGGGACAGCCCGATGCTTCTTAACGCGAAGTTGTTGGCAAACAAGACCTAATGCTTTGCCTCTGGCTAAGAACAAACTAGAATAAGCCTGTTACCTTACCATCCGCATCGATATCGATATCTTGCGCGGCCGGTCGCTTCGGTAGACCTGGCATAGTCATAATCTCTCCGGTGATAGCCACTAGGAAACCTGCCCCAACTGATGCCCTAACCTCACGCACAGTAATCGTGAATCCAGTAGGACGGCCCAGCAGGCTGGGATTGTCTGACAGAGAATACTGGGTTTTGGCCATACAGATTGGGAGTTTGTCAAGGCCAAGGCGAGTGTAGTTGCGAATTGATTTGTTCGCTTCGCTCGTATATTCCACGCCGTCTGCCCCATAGATTTCCTTAGCAATAATCTCGATTTTCTGCTTAATACTTTGATCGAGCGAATAAATGGGCTCAAAATGAGAAGGTTGCTCTTCCAATACCTTGAGCACGGTCTCAGCTAGTTCACGGCCACCTTCGCCGCCTTTAGCGAAAACATCAGATAGGGCAAAAGCAACACCCATCTCTTTGCACTTGTCGGCAATTAACTGTAACTCAGCCGGCGTATCCGTTGGGAAGCGGTTGATGGCAACTACTGCAGGCACCTTGAATTTGGCTACATTCTCAATGTGCTTGGCTAGATTAGCGAAACCACGCTCGAGGGCACCTAAATCTTCATTGTTCAGCTCTTTCTTGTCAGCACCGCCATGCAACTTCAAAGCACGAGCTGTAGCTACGATTACTGTCAAATCAGGCTTTAGGTTGCCATAACGTGAAACGATATCAAAGTACTTCTCTGCACCCAGATCCGCACCGAAACCTGCCTCAGTAAGGAAATAATCGGAGAGTTTCAATCCGAGTTTGGTTGCAATCAAGGTATTTGTGCCGTGAGCAATGTTAGCAAATGGACCGCCATGCACAAAGGCAGGGCCATTTTCCAAGGTTTGTACTAGGTTAGGCTTGATAGCATCTTTCAACAGTAAGGTCATCGCACCTTGGACTTCTAAGTCGGCTACTGTTACAGGCTTGCGGTCATATGTATAGGCCACAATCATCCGACTAAGGCGTTCCTTAAGATCCATTAGGTCGCTCGCCAAGCAAAGAATCGCCATAACCTCAGAAGCAACCGTAATATCGAAACCATCCTGACGAGGTACGCCGTTTGTATGGCCACCCATACCGATTACGATATTACGCAGAGCCCGTTCATTCATGTCCATGGCACGACGCCAGACTATGCGCCTAGGATCAATATTGAGCTCGTTGCCTTGTTGTAGATGGTTATCAAGCACAGCAGCTAATAAGTTATGCGCCGTGGTGATTGCATGTAGGTCACCTGTAAAGTGCAGGTTAATATCAGCCATCGGTACCACCTGCGCATAGCCGCCACCGGCGGCTCCGCCTTTAACACCAAAGCTAGGGCCGAGGGATGGCTCGCGTAAAGCCATTACGGTTTTCTTGCCCATACGAGCTAGCGCTTGCCCAAGGCCGACGGTAGTTGTGGTCTTGCCTTCACCAGCAGCCGTAGGGTTTATAGCCGTCAATAGGATTAACTTTCCGTCTGGCTTATCTTGTAAGCGACGCCAAACCGAGAGATCAACTTTTGCCTTGTACTTACCATAAAGCTCTAGCTCATCTTCCGCGATTCCAATCTCGGCAGCAATATCAACTATTGGCTTAAGCTTAGCTTCTTGTGCTATCTGAATATCTGTCTTCATAAAGTCTGCCTCCTATGCGTTTAATATGGAATCTGTAATGGCTTGTGCCCGGGCTTGCAGGGCATCGCCTTCTTGGAGTGACTCATTTACTTGCTTCACCGTAGCCTGGGTCCAAGCATCATCTGGTAAATAGTTCACGTTAATGCGAACATTAAGCAGTGCCGAATTCAACGCGGCATGGGCAGCAAAACCAGCTACTGCGGCATCAGAAACCGCATGCTTGTTTCCTTTCTCCGCCGCCACTATAGCTAACTTAAGAATCTCCAGAGCAGTGGTAGCCACCTGAAGCGGGACTTGACATGCTGTACGATACCCCGCCCAAACGGCTTGCTGGCGTTTCTCCTTTTCCTCTGCTGTTTCCTTAGGCAGAGCATAGGCGGCCATCACACCATCAAAGGCAACTGTATCTTCGCTGACCAGCCGCAACATTGTTTCTTGTAACCTAGCAGCTTCCACTAGAAGACGCTGCATGTCTGCTTCGACAGCGGCATATTTCTTACGCCCCGCAGTCAAGTTAGCGACCATGGAGACTAAGGCAGCACCTAAACCTCCAATAACGGCCGCCGCACTCCCGCCGCCAGGGGTAGCGCCTTTACCAGCCAGCTCATCATGATAAGCACGCAAAGTGAATTGATCAAACTGCTGCATTCTCTATTGCTCCTTCCTTCATTGCAGTAACACCGATAAGAAAACAATATCACAATCGGTGCTGCAAAGACTATTTAAATCATATTTCAGAATAGCAGAGATGCCCAGCCCGCACAACTTGTCGGCCATGCTTAAACACATGCTGTGCTAAGTTTACCCCAAAGTGGTAAGCTACAAAATCTAAATTAGGGGCATCATAGATAACAAAATCTGCTGCTTTCCCTACCTCAAGACTACCCACCTCATTGGCTACTCCAATGGCATGGGCAGAGTTAATCGTGCTGGCAGCTAAGGCTTGAGCAGGTGTTAAGCCGAGAACCTGCCAAGCCATTGTCTGCACTATCTGCATCGATTCTGTAGGGCAGGTACCTGGGTTAAAGTCGGTAGCTAAAGCAATTGCGCACCCTGCCTCTAACATGGCTGCAGCATCAGCACCCTTAGCTGAACGTAGCGTAAAGCTAGTAGCCGGCAAGAGAACTGCAATCACCCCTGTATCTGCCATCGCCTTGATGCCTGCAGGGCTAGCCTGTAGAAGATGGTCGGCTGACGTAGCTCCAAGCTCAGCTGCCAGCTCAGCCCCACCTAGAGCGACTATTTCGTCGGCATGTAGTTTTAGCTTAAATCCATGCTTCTTAGCTGCCTGCAAGATACGTCGACTTTGCTCAATAGAGAATACACCTTGCTCACAGAAGACGTCACAAAAAGTAGCTAGATCTTGGGCTGCCACAGCAGGCAACATCTCTTCAATTAGCAGGTCCACAAAGGCTTCAGAATCGTGCTTGTACTCCGGAGGAACGGCATGAGCACCTAAGAAAGTTGAGACGATATCTACCGGGTGCTCTTGATCGGCCTGCCGTGCTGCCTGCAGTTGCTTGAGCTCGCTTTCTGTGGTCAATCCATAACCACTTTTTGCCTCAACAGTCGTGGTACCATGCAATAGCATACGGTCCAAACTCTGCTTGGCATCTTGAACTAGCAGCTCGAGGCTAGCTTGCCGCGTAGCCCGCACCGTACTCAAAATCCCATAGCCGGCAGCCAAGATCTCTAGGTAGGGCTTGCCCGCCAGCTTCATAGCTAACTCACGTTCTCGCCAACCGTCAAACACAAGATGAGTATGAGGATCGACAAAACCAGGTAGAACCGCTTTACCCTCGGCATCAATGACTTCTGTATCCGGACCACGATACTGCTCTGACTCTGCCATCGGGCCCAGCGCCAAGATACGTCCTGCTTTGACAGCCAAGAAACTATCCTGATAAATGGCTAGCTTGCCAAGTTCACTTCCGCACTGCGGTCGGTCACTATGGCCGACTGTCGTTGCCAGTTCACCAATGTTGACTATCAGTAAGTCTGCTTGCATAGTTATTTACCTCGCAGATGTGTTTCTAGAACCTGCGCAATCTCAAACGATTCTACCTTCAACGCCTCAACTGCTACATCAAGCATAGCTTGCATCGGCAAGAGCCCAATTATCTCACTACCTACAATACCGACGCCGGCTTCAGCTGCATAAGCTTTGATGGCCTCATAAACTGGCAGTAGCCCAGTCACAGTAAAGTCTACCATGTTCATACTAACCTGCGCCAAGTTGCGTTCACCCAGCATCACACCGAGTGCCTTAACTGCCTTAAATCCCCCACCCGATTCACGGACACGTTTGGCAATGCGCTTGGCCAATTTAAGATTATCAGTATCCAAATTAACATTGAAAGCCACGAGCGGTGGACGTGCACCAACGGCAGTAATACCGGCTGTTGGGTGCAATTTGGCTTCACCAAAGTCAGGACGCCGTTCAGGCTCCATAATTGTGTCACGTATTCCTTCGAACTCGCCACGTCTTACATCGGCTAGGTTCTGACGTTCGGGTATGCGGGCAGCACGCTCATATAGATATACGGGAATGCTAAGCTCCCTAGCAATACGCTCTCCTAAAGCACTCGCAAGCTCAACACACTCTTCCATAGTCACTTCGCCTAAGGGCACAAAGGGAATTACATCGGTTGCCCCCATGCGTGGATGTTCGCCTTGATGCACATTGAGGTCGATTAGCTCACTAGCCTTGCGACAGCAACGAAAAGCGGCTTCACTAACCGCTTGTGGTTCACCAATAAAGGTAACCACTACTCGGTTATGGTCATGATCGGGGTTAACATCTAGCACAGTTACACCGGGTACACCTTTAGCCTGCGCCACAATAGCTTCTATTACTTCCGGCCGACGACCTTCGCTAAAATTAGGGACACACTCAACAACACGCATGTTCCTCATCACTCCTTATCAATGTTGGTTAAAATGCAGTTACTTAGAAATCGCGATTAGTAGCTAGAGAGCGCGGGCAATAAAGGCTCGCCTGTTCCCACCACTGCCTGTAGCAAAGCTCCACTCCGTAGTAACTCAGCTGCCTGCCGCAGATCAGGATACATGATGCGGTCATCTTCCAGCATAGGAACTGTCTTGCGCAATAAGCTATAAGCAGACACAGTTAGAGGCGATAAACCGTCTGTATCCTGTAAGTCGAGGGCTTGGCAAGCTGCTAGATACTCGATAGCTAGCACGTTCTGGACGTTTTTGATTACCCGACGCAGCTTACGGGCCCCGATAGTGCCCATGCTAACGTGATCTTCCTGATTAGCAGACGAAGGAATAGAATCAACACTGGCTGGATGAGATAACACCTTGTTCTCACTAACCAAGGAAGCTGCTGTATATTGTGCAATCATGAAGCCAGAGTTGAGCCCACCATGCTTACTCAAGAAAGCAGGCAAACCTGAAAGCTGAGGGTTAACCAAGCGTTCAATACGTCTCTCGGCGATATTAGCCAGTTCCGACATCGCAATCGTCAGATAATCAGCAGGTAAGGCGAGGGGTTCTCCATGGAAGTTCCCAGCGGAAATACTGTCACCCTGCTCAGCAAAAACCAAGGGGTTATCTGTAGTACTGTTCATCTCAATACTAACAATTTCTCCAACATGGCGCCACCCATTATATACAGCGCCATGCACTTGCGGGATACAACGCAAGCTATAAGCATCTTGCACCCTTAACTCACTAGGGGCTGTATTCAACTTGCTACCAGCCAACAGGCGCAGCATGCCTGCACTGACAGCAACTTGACCGACATGGGGTCGAACTTGACTCACTCTGGGGTCGTAAGCAGCTTGAATACCTCTTAGAGCTTGTGACGTAAGGCTGGCTGTAATCAAGGCTGTCTGCTGCAATTCAAAAGCATCAACGACTGCCAGAGTAAGCAAAGCCAACATAATCTGGGTGCCATTAATTAGAGCCAGACCTTCCTTAGCACTGAGTTTGATTGGTTTTAAGCCTGCCAGATGCAAAGCTTCTGCTCCCGTATACTGTTTGCCTTGATAGAGAGCTTCTCCTTCCCCTAGCAATACTAAAATCATATGAGAAAGAGGTGCCAAATCGCCACTAGCGCCAAGAGAACCCTGACAAGGAACCAAGGGCGTTACGCCTTTGTTGAGCATATCAATCATCAGTTGTACCGTCTCTAGCTTAGCACCGGAGTAACCCTTGGCCAATGAATTGGTGCGCAGCAGCATAGCGGCCCGCACAACTTCGCACGGCAAATACTCACCTACTCCGCAAGCATGAGAGAAAATGAGATTTTGTTGTAGGAGAGCTGAAGCATCCTTATCGATATAAGTGTCACTAAACATGCCAAAACCGGTTGTAATACCGTAAACAATACGCTCCTGCTCTACCATTTCTTCGACTAGTTGCCGTGCAGCCGCTAAGCGCTTTTTGGCTGGTTCATTAAGCGTAACCTTAGCACCCTCTCGTGCAACTGCCACTACGTCCTGAAAGCGTAACCCTTCACCACTCACACTAATAGTCATCTGTATCCTCCATTCTTGTCTTGACTAATCCTTGGAATTCCTTTATCTCGTTAACACGCTAAAGGAGTAAAAAAAGCAGCTCCCCAGGGAACTGCTATTGATATGATTTGTCGCCAACTATAAGGCTGTTGAGACATAAGAAGAGCCTCCCATCTAGTCATAGCCTTTCGCCCGTTGATCTACCCTTACTGCTCTTCGCCAGCGAATGTCCTTTTCCTCTTTTCAATCACTTACACTACTACTTTTTCTTGACGGCAACATGATTGGTTGTTAGCATGAAGGTAACTGAAGACAAAAGTTACATTAGCGTTCCCTAGATGACTAGCTGTTAGCCATATACGGCTTGAAAAATCTGCAAGGAGGAATTTGATGAACATAACTCGCCCAGGGTTATTAAGCCGCTATCGTAGCTACTTGATTGCGGCAACTGTTCTGTTCGTCGTCGGCATATTACTCGGCATAACTCTATCCATCTACTATCCCGAGCTCATTCAGCAGGCAGTGACGCAAATAGAAGAACAACTAAGACGTCTGGGGCAAGATGTTTTTCAAAGCAAGTTCAGCCAAGGGGTATGGATCCTCTTCCTGCATAACCTTAGGGCCTTGGGCTTGATAGCTGTGCTTGGCCTTCTGTTAGGTATTTATCCTGTCTTCGCCATGCTATTTAACGGCCTAATCATTGGGGTAGTCGGCGTAATGTCAATGCAAACTACCACAATTGCGGGCTTCCTTGCAGGTATTGTTCCTCATGGTATCTTGGAGATACCAGCGATATTGCTGGGTGCTAGCTTAGGTTTGCGGCTTGGTATTGCACCTTTGTTTAGTCGCAAAAAAAGCCCTTTTGCCACTCCCAAACCTAACGCTTGGCAAGGATATAGACGAGAATTGGCAGCAGGCCTTAGGCTGCTCGTCCTCTGTACAGCCTTGCTTTTCCTGGCTGCAATTATCGAAGTCGGCATAACACCGCATATAATGGCGCTCTTTACACCAGGCACCTAATCAAGCAACCCATTCAAACAAAAACGGGATTATCCCTTCATGAGGGGATAATCCCGTTTTTTGCTTATGCCTCTGTGTTCTCAGGTTCTGTCGTTGGGTCCTGTTGCTCGGTTGCTTCTACTTGTTGATCCTGCATGATAACAGCGACTTCATCACCACGCAGGGTCTCTTTTTCAAGCAAGGTATTAGCAAGTTGCTCTAGCTTATTATGGTTATTGCGAATCAAAGTATCTGCCTCAGCGTAACATTCTTCCATGATCTTACGAATCTCTTTATCAATGGAAAAAGCTATCTCCTCGCTATAGTTACGCTGCCTAGATATATCTCTTCCCAAGAAAACCTGATGATCTTCTTTATGACCAAAAGAGATAGGACCAAGCTCTTCACTCATGCCATATTCCATGACCATGCGACGTGCTAAGCTGGTGGCCTGCTCCAGATCATTTTCTGCTCCGGTGCTTACCTCACCGAGCACCTGCTCCTCAGCCACTCGACCGGCTAATAAGGCCTTAATGTTATTCAACATTTCACTCTTAGTCATCATAAAACGATCTTCTTTAGGTAGATGAATAACCATCCCACCCGCGTTCCCACGCGGCACAATGCTGACTATGTGAATACGGTCTGTATTAGGTAATAGATAACGCACCAAGGCGTGCCCTGCCTCGTGAAAAGCAACTAGGCGACGCTCATCTTCTCCTAAAACACGAGTCTTTTTGGCAGGACCGGCAATCACGCGACTTATCGATTCTTCCAGTTCACCCATGCCAACTCGTTGCTTATTTCTTCTGGCAGATAATAAGGCACCCTCATTGACCAGATTCTCGAGGTCTGCAGCCGTAAAACCAGAGGTCTGTCGGGCAAGTATGTCGATGTTAACATTCTCATCCATAGGTTTATTGCGCGTATGCAACTTGAGAATCGCTTCTCTCTCCTTGATGTTCGGCCTACCAACAGTCACCTGTCGATCGAAGCGGCCTGGTCGCAAAAGCGCAGGATCCAAAATATCTGGGCG
>DIPA01000004.1:0-525 GCA_002427055.1 Firmicutes bacterium UBA5500
ACTAGAAGTTGCAGACGCTCGCTAGAGCGGGCTTCGATTCCTGTTTTTAATAGTAAATTCTTTCATAAGTGGCGTATTCATCGGCTCCTGAGAAGAGATGAACGGGCTGCGAAGTATTTGCCTGAGACACAGCCTATGAGTAACATGCAGCAAGTTTGGCACTTCCTTAATCGCTATTCGGCAGCCTATCTCAAGCCTAATGGGGGTAGCAAAGGCAAGGGGATCGTGCGAGTCAGACGCACGCGCGGGCAGGGCTACCTAGTTGCCTTCCGCCGAGGCGGGCATAACTATCAGCAAGCTTGTTCAAGCTGGAGCGTTGCTGTGCCGCTGATCAGACGGGCAATGCATCAACGTAGTTATGTGGTGCAGGAAGGAATACCTCTGGCAAGTTACTATGGTAAGCCTTTCGATGTAAGGGTCACCCTTTATAAGAATGCCAAACGTGATTGGATACCGTGTGGCCCTACTGCTAAAATCGCCGGTCCTGGAAGTATTACTACTCATGTAGCTAATGGGGGACGCATA
>DIPA01000004.1:617-4938 GCA_002427055.1 Firmicutes bacterium UBA5500
ACATAATCCCCTTAATGCGTGCGTTGAGACACGTGTTCGGAAATCGAGCAGAAGAGGTAAGAGGGCGTATTGAGACAGCCGCGATTGACTTGGCTTTGGCCGTAGAGCGAGTAACTAATTTGGAATTAGGCGAAATTGGCTTGGATATCGGTCTTACTGCGCAGGGACGCGTGGCAATGTTTGAGGCCAATAGTAAACCGGGGCGCGCAGTCTTTGCTGCTTCTTGGAACCGAGATGAGCGCTGGAGATCACTGTTGTATCTTTGCGATTATGCCGCTATCCTAGCGGGTTTTGACAAAGGGGTGAGCTAATGCAAAGACCAGTTTTGGGCATCTTGACGGCGGGCCGAGGTCGGGTTCCTGGCAACCGCGAAATGTTCCGTTTTGTACAAGAGGCCTGCCAAACGGCAGGCCTAATCTCCTACGTGTTTACTCCAGAATATGTCAACTGGGAACGAGGTGTAGTTATGGGCTACCGCTATCAACAAGGGCGATGGCGGGCAAGTCAGTTCCCATTGCCTAATGTAGTATATAACCGTGTGCCTAATCGAAAATTAGAAAGCAATGAGCAAGTGCGCTTAGCAAAACGTCGCTTGCGAGCCAGAGGCATTCCCTATTACAATGCTAGTTATCTGAACAAATATGATTTGTATCGTGTCTTACAGTCTGACCCAGTAGTGCGAGAGCATCTGCCATGGACTAGACTGGTGCGTAGTAGAGCAGATATTGAAAGTGGCCTCAGACAATTTGGTAGCATCTACTTGAAGCCAAGGCATGCTTTTGCTGGCAAGGGCATTTTCCGTGTTAGCTTGCAGGGTAATGGGTGGTCGTTCCGTTATCGACAGAAGGGAACAAATAGGGAGGTAAGGGGAACGTCCCGCCTTGAGTTATGGCAATTGCTAGACCATCAGATGGCGGGTCGTAGTTATATTGTGCAACAAGCAATTTCGCTAGCTCGTTATAAGGGAAGAGCTTTTGATGTAAGGTTACTAGCGCAGAAGAATGGTTCCGGCCAGTGGCAAATGAGTGGCATGGGCATACGTGTCGCGGGTAAAGGTAGTATTACTACTCATGTTCCTAACGGAGGATATATCGCAACTGCAGAGGAGGTTCTCCCTGTAGTATTTGGTGCAGATGCAGAGAGTGTGAGGGATAATGCATCTCGCTTAGCGATGCTGATAGCGCCCAAGGTAGAGCTAGGTTATAAGGGGTTATTCGGAGAAATGTCAATGGACATTGGCCTCGATATCCAAGGGCACCCTTGGTTCTTTGAGGCTAACGCTAAGCCAATGCGTTTTGACGAAAGAAGAATCAGGCGAGCAGGACTCAAGACTCTAGTTGCCTATACCAGGTATCTTGCAGGTAGAGCCGACGGAGGGAGATAGGTTGATGATTACCTATCGGCGAATCTTGACTGATGACTATGCTCGTTACAGGAAAGGTATTTTGCGGCTAATTAGAGCTCATGCGGATAATCATATTACTCGTAAAGCTTTTCATAATCTGCGGACGTTAAGTTCTAGACAATTGCTCAAGGAAGGCAATGTCATCTGGACGGCGTGGGACGAGCAATTACTAGTTGGTATGGTTTTCTGTGAGCGTTTTGGTAACCGTACTTCTTTTTCTGTTGTGCGGAGAAGTCATCGTTCTCAAGGAATTGGGAAAGAGCTGCTGCTAAAGGCGGTAACAAGTATGGGAAGATTCTATGCGGAAGTAGCCGCTGATAATTTGGCTAGTATGAAAGTAATGTTCGCTATGGGTATGGTTGCTTACGATGTCTTTCCTCGGCGCGGCAAGCAGATTCTAAGATTCCGCAATGGATTTACCATAGCAAAAGAATAGCACAGTGAGAACCAATTTTCTATAAGGTCAAGACTCTGTTTTGTAGTCTTGGCCTTGTTTTTTAGAAGAAAGGCAGGGGCAGTTATATTAGCATAATTTCTGTTCACTACCCATAGAAATGAAACGATAAGAGTACTCTGGCGGAAGGAGTAGGCTGCATGAGCACTTGGAGCGGGACTGATATTGCGAGGGCGTTTGGCATAGTGGATGAGGGATTAGTGGTAAATGGAGCATTCTGCCTAAATACGCCACTAGGGCTGGCAGTTCCATCTCTTTACCGAGGAGATGTGGAGTTTTTGCAATGGTTAGGAGTAAAGCTGCCAAGCATAGTAAGTAATCTAGGGCGCTTAGGGTTAAGCCAACTAGTTCAAGCACCAACGGGAGATTACTATGCCCGAGTTGATGGGGAAGTTGTGCTGCTATCGACTTTGGAGACTGGGCCAACCTGTGACCCTCATAATGCATTCGAGCTATTCACCGTGGCAGCTGGCCTGGCACACGTTCACCAGCAAACTCTAGGGGTGGCTAACGGTCGCGTATCTGATTGGCTGATGTACTATGAGTCGCAGCGGGACAAGTTGGCACAACTTAAGCCGCCGAGTCTCTCTAAGCGTGCCTTAGTGGCTTGGACCTTCTTAGAAGAAGCCATACGGGTATGTATGGAAGAGGCTGTTAATGGGTTGAAAGTGGTATCAAGTGTTCCCTGTCTCAATCTGGGACTCACTAGTTTCACTGACTTCATTTACTTAGCAGATCGACACTTAGTACATTACAATTCGATTGAGCGTTGCTGCATTGATTCGCCGGCCGTGGAAATCGCGCACCTTCTGGCTTCCACGGAAGGTGAGATACGTATAGCTCATAACATGCTGTTGTCATATCAGCGGGTACGGAAGATTCCGTTCTTGGAAGCCAAAGAGCTATTGGCTCATCTTTGGTTTCCCCATGAAGTTGGTTTGGATCTACTTACTGATCAGTCTGTTAATCCATTAACTTTGCAGCGAGCGTATAACCTATTACAGGACAAGATAGGCATGATATCAGAATTGGAGGATATACTCTTGGCTTCAGAGGAGGAGGTCGCAGTGCAGGAGGGAAAGGAGGTATTAACCATGAGCAAGCGAAAAGAGGGAGTGTCGAAGGTACTGGATACTCATAGTCAAGGCATTGAGGCAGGCGAGGTGCCGCAGGACGAAATTGAAGTTAGCCGTGAGGAACAGCAAGAGAGTTCACAGCAAGCAGTGCAGGATGATAAGCCTGACGTAGTAGAATCAATGGATCGAGGGGCGGAGCACGAGGAGTTACCGCATATTAGTATGGAGGCAATTGTTACAAAAAAAGCAACTGTTTGGGGACCTTTTCCGCGACCTTTGGGTGCCACCGAGGAGCCTGATCAGGTCGAGCAGCAGGTAACGGATGAAGTAGCGGAGCTAGTTCAGGAGGGTGAAAGCGAAGCGCCTAGTGAGCCAGAGTAGACTGGTTAAGATGATATTGGTCTAGCATGGGCATACTAGGTTTGCCACGTAGTTGCACTGCTAACAGAAAGGATGATGTTCATGGCTCGAGGACGAGGCATGATGTCTGACGAACTCAAGTATCGACTTGCCGACGAGCTAGGTTTCGGGGATACAGTACGCCAACATGGTTGGGGCGCTATTACTACCCGTGATGCTGGAAATCTGGTGAAGATGGCAATCGCCAAAGCTGAGCAGATGATGCAGGAGCAGCTATAGTGGCTGGGGGACTGTCCCGATTGTGGGGCAGTCCCCGTTTATTTTGTACGACAGATAGCTCTTGCTTGCTTTTCCCGGGCAGTAGTACCACACAAATACAACTTGATTATGACATTAAGTGACGGCGTTTTACACGCCAATTGCGCGATTAATGTTAAGAAAAGTAGGAAGATGAACAAAATAACTGCAATATCTTGATAAAAAATGAGTTGGGGAAGAAGGAGTTATTGCGGCAGGGGCGAATATATGTGGTGAAAAGTGGCGTGAAGTGGGTTGAAGTGGTACACTCTTAGCAAGGAGGGGAGAAAGATGCTTCTAGGTGAGTTTCAACATAGCTTAGATCCTAAAGGGCGCTTAACTATTCCCTCCCGTCTACGAGACGGATTAGGTGAACGTTTCGTAGTTACTAAAGGTTTAGATAGCTGTCTTTTTGTCTACCCCCTGACTGAGTGGACTGCCTTAGAGCTGAAGCTAAGAACACTGCCACTTACACGTGCCAATGCCCGTTCTTTTGTGCGTTTGCTTTTTTCGGGCGCAACTGAGTGTGAGCTTGATCGGCAAGGGCGTATTCTGCTACCTCCGAATTTGCGTGACTATGCTCATCTAGCAAAAGATGTGTACTTGCTTGGGGTTTCTAATCGGGTGGAGATCTGGGATAAAGGAATTTGGGAACAATATAGCGAGCAGGCCACAGCATCTTTTGAAGAAGCGGCCGAGCATTTGGATGACTTAGGTATCTAGCCGAGA
>DIPA01000004.1:5019-14684 GCA_002427055.1 Firmicutes bacterium UBA5500
GACTTAGGTATCTAGCCGAGAGAGGTGGAAGAATGAGTTTTGTGCATGAACCTGTGCTATTGGAGGAAACTTTGCAGTTATTGGCACCTCATCCGGGAGAAATTGCAGTAGATTGCACTCTGGGAGGCGGTGGGCATACTAAGGCGATTTGGCAGCTAATGCAGAGTACTGGCCGCTTGATAGCTATTGATCAAGATTTGGCAGCCATCTCCCATGCGCAGGCTGTTTTGCCTCCACAAATTACAGTCGTACACGATAATTTCCGCAACTTGCGTTCAATACTACTTGCGCTCGGTATTTCGCATGTGCATCGTGTTCTATTCGACTTAGGTGTATCTTCTCCCCAACTAGATGAAGCTGAGCGCGGCTTCAGCTATCAGCAGGATGCCCCCCTAGATATGCGTATGAACCTTCAAGGCAATACGACAGCGAGTCAACTAGTGAATGAACTGTCGGAGGAAGAGTTAGCCCGTATCATATGGGAATACGGGGAAGAGCGTTGGTCTAAACGTATCGCCAAATTTGTTGTTTCGGAACGGACAGAAGAGGGCCCTATTAAGACCACGGGCCAGCTCGTGGATATCATCAAACGAGCTGTTCCTGCCGGTGCTAGGCGCGATGGCCCTCATCCTGCGAAGCGTACATTTCAAGCCTTGCGCATAGCGGTTAATAATGAACTCGATGTTCTTACTTCTGCGCTGAGGTCAGCTGTGGATGTATTAGCTCCCGGCGGTCGAATAGCGGTTATTACTTTTCATTCGCTAGAAGATCGTATAGTGAAGCAAACTTTTCGTCAATTAGAGCGCGGTTGTACTTGTCCCCCGCATTTGCCAATCTGTGTCTGTGGTAAGAAGCCTATGCTGAAGGTTATTACTAAAAAACCACTTGTTCCAAGTCAAAGGGAGATTGAGCGTAATCCTCGGGCACGCAGTTCAAAGTTACGAGTGGCCGAGCGTTGCTCTGGTTCTAGCTAAAAGGGGAGGTGAATAAGTTTGTTAGTAGCAAAACAGCCCTTATATCAACCACAACCGCCACTTCGCCAACCTACTCGGGTCTCTCAGAAGAAAGCGAAGGTCGCCAAAGTTACGGATGCTGATAAACGTTTAGTGTTAATGGCCTTGCTACTGGTTGCAGTCATGAGTTTCGGCATGATTTGGCGTTTTGCTTCAGTCAATGATCTCCAGACACGCGTCAATAAGTTGGAGAAGGGAATTGCTGCATTAGAGAATGAGAATGCGGCACTTACTATCGAACTCAGACAACTCAGTACACCTCGTAAGATTGAGGAGAGGGCCAACACAGAGTTGGGTATGCGGTGGCCTGAACAACAACAGATCATTAATGTGCTTGGAGAAACAGGGCCTGAGCATTAGCATCTGCAGCTCGTCGCGAAGTAATGCGACGGGCTGTGTTTAGAGAGGAGCATATATTCAATGCAGATAAGGCGCCGAATAGGTTTTACTTTGGTAGTTTTCATGCTATCTCTCTTGGCCTTGATTGGCAGATTAGCTTGGTTGCAGTTGATCAAAGGTCCTGAATTAGCCAGTAAGGCATTAGCACAATGGATGAGGGAAATTCCAGTAGAGTCAAAACGCGGTATCATTTACGACAGTAAAGGAAATGAGCTTGCTATTAGCGCTAGTGCTGATACTGTGGTTGCTCTGCCTGCCCAAATAGAAAAGGAGGCAGCGCCTCAGGTAGCAGCTGAATTGGCACGTGTACTGAATATGGATGTCAATAAAGTGTTAGATTTGATCACTAAGAAGAAAGCTGCGGTATATGTGGCACGCAAAGTAGACCCAGCAATTGCTCGTGAAATACGCGAGCTTGCGTTGCCGGGAATTACTTTTACGGAAGAAAGTCGGCGCTATTATCCCTATGGCAATTTAGCCTCGCAGGTAATAGGGTTTGCTGGTATTGATAGCCAAGGTCTCTATGGGCTAGAACTCCAATATGACAAGTGGCTACGAGGTAAGCCTGGTTTCTTACAGTATCCAACTGACAATAAAGGCCAAGAGATTCCCAACGCAACCCCTAGCTATGTTCCTCCTCAAACTGGGTACGATATTCACTTGACTATAGATCAAGTTATACAACATATAGTCGAACGTGAGCTTGATAATTTAATGGTAATGCATAATGCAGAGAGTGTATCGGCGCTTGTTATGAATCCAAAGACGGGCGCCATTTTAGCTATGGCCAACCGACCAGATTTCGATCCCAATAACTTCATGGCAGCAGTGGAAGCAACGGGATCCCAATCGGTATGGTTGAATCAAGCTATTTCCGGCGGTTTTGAACCTGGAAGCACTTTCAAAGTAGTTACTGCGACTGCTGGGCTTGAGACGGGTGTCGTAAAAGAGGATTCAACCTATTATGATAAGGGGTATGAAGTGGTCGCAGGGCATCGCTTGCATTGTTGGAAGCGTACCGGGCATGGTCAGGAAACTTTCTTAGAAGTGATGCAGAATTCGTGTAACCCTGGTTTCATCGATGTGGCACAGAAGATGGGTGCAGAAACCATGCTGGAATACTTGAAGAAATTCGGATTCGGTAAGAAAACAGGTATTGACTTGCCAGGGGAAGCCGTAGGCGTTATGTTTGATAAAGTTGGCCCGGTGGAGTTGGCAACCTTGTCTTTTGGACAGGGGCCATCAGTGACTCCTATACAGCAAGTGGCTGCTATGGCTGCCATTGCGAATGGAGGCAAGCTCATGCAGCCCTACATAGTAGAGAGTATTTACGACCAAGAGGGCCAGGTTATTGAGCAACGGGAACCTAAGACAGTGCAACAAGTCACAACTCCGGAAATTGCGGCGCGTGTAGCCGCTATGCTAGAGAGTGTTGTAGCCGATGGTGGCGGGCGTAATGCATATATTCCTGGTTTTCGTGTCGCAGGTAAGACGGGTACAGCCCAGGTTCCCAAACCGGGCGGGGGTTATTATTCTGACAAGTATATAGCTTCTTTTAGTGGGTTCGCTCCAGCTAATGATCCTAAGGTTGTGGTTTTTATCGCAGTACATAACCCAAGGGGTAAATATGGTCATTATGGTTCGCAAGTCGCAGGCCCTGCATTCAGGAATATGGCCGAAGATATTCTGTATTACATGGATGTTCATCCTCAAAGCGAAGCAACAAATGTGCAGGCTGAACTAGTGGAAGTTCCTAATTTAGTTAATAGCTCATCGACTCAAGCACTAGAGACCTTGCGTGATACAGGTCTTAATATCAGAATTGATGGCCAAGGTGCCAAGATTCTAGATCAAGTGCCCAAGCCGGGAGTTAGGATAGCACCTGGCTCGACAGTGGTTGTTTTCATGGGGGAAAAACCCCCTAGTGCCGGAGAGCCGGTATCCGTGCCGGATGTAGCTGGCCTTTCATTGCGTGATGCAAGTGTGAAACTATCGGCCATAGGTTTGCAGGTACAAGCGGTCGGGTCGGGCATAGCAATTGATCAGTCTCCGGCTCCCGGCACAGTTATTCCTGCAGGTAGTATTGTTACGGTTCAGTTTCGGCCTTAAGTGAGAAGTTACAGGAGGGGTATAGAATCCTATAGAGGGTAGTAAGGGGGCGACCAAGTTGCTACTAGCAGAGCTGGTTTCCGTCCTTGCGCCGTTACAGTTGTCAGGCTCGCTACAGAAGCAGATTACTGGCATCGTTTACGATTCTCGCCTAGTTGAGCCTGGCAACCTATTCATTGCAGTGCCTGGATTTGTTCATGATGGCCATGACTTCATAGCTGAAGCTGCGGTCCGTGGAGCTGTAGCTGCCATTATTTCACGCGAAGTGTTAGTACCGGAACAGTTAACAAGTATTTCTGTAACGGACTCGCGCAGGGCAATGGGTATGGTGGCCGATCTCTATTTCGGTCACCCCTCACGTAAGCTGCGGGTAATTGGTGTCACTGGGACTAATGGTAAGACGACAACGACTTTTCTAATCGATAACCTCTTAAGGATGGCGGGGCACCAGGCAGGTATTGTGGGGACAGTACATGTGAGGGCAGGAGAACTTAGGCTAGAGGCAGTTCGCACTACCCCAGAGGCATTAGATCTACAACGTTGGTTAGCTAGCATGGTTGAGGCAGACGTATCTCATGCCATTTTAGAAGTTTCATCTCATGCTCTCGCATTGGACCGAGTTGTTGGTTGTGAGTTTGATATCGCCGTATTTACTAACTTGACACAAGATCATCTGGATTGGCATGGGGACATGCAGAATTATCTGGCTGCCAAAGCAAGGTTGTTTAGCGGACTCAGTTCTGGCAGTAAGCGGAATAAACTAGCCATTATTAACCTTGATGACCCGGTAGCTCCTTTGTTAGTAAGGGAAAGCAAGGTGCCAGTTATTACTTATGGTATTAAGCAAGCTGCTGATATACGAGCTGCAGAAATCTCTTTGACACCTCGGGGATCGAGATTTAAAATCTTACAGGCAGGAAAGTTAAGAGGAGTTACTAGTGTACCCACGCCAGGCTATTTCAGCGTGTATAACGCTTTAGCAGCTATTGCGGTGGCCTCGTTCGAAGGGGTAACATGGGCTTCTATTTGTGATATTTTGCCAGAGAGCGCGCCTGTTCCGGGTAGGTTTGAACCAGTTCGAGCTGGGCAGCCATTTGATATTATTATTGACTATGCCCATACGCCTGACGGTCTAGAAAATATCTTAAGAACTACACGGGACTTCACTAGTGGGCGTGTTATAGTCGTTTTTGGTTGTGGTGGAGACCGGGACCGCAGTAAACGTCCGCTTATGGGGCAGGTGGCTAGCGAATTGGCCGACACTGTGATTATTACTACAGACAATCCACGATCTGAAGACCCACGCCAGATTGTGGGAGATATCTTACAAGGCATTATGAAGAGTTGTGAAGTAATAGTTGATCTTGATAGGGCAAGTGCTATAAGACGTGCAGTTGCTTTGGCAGCCCCTGGTGACGCTGTGCTTATAGCCGGCAAGGGGCATGAGACCTATCAAGTATTTGCAGACAGCATCATCCACTTCGATGACAAAGAAGTTGCTCAACAAGCTGTGGAGGTAATCAGAAATGAAGGCATGGACTCTAGGCGAAATAGCTCGTTTGACAGATGGGGTAATAGTTAAGGGCAGCGAGGCGACGGAGATTACTCGGGTAGTATTCGATAGTCGGGCAGCAACGCCGGACAGCCTGTTTGTGCCCATTATTGGAGAGCGTGTTGATGGGCACGATTTTATTGCCGATGCGGCCGGCAGAGGGGCAGTGGCTACTTTGGCCGGCCATACTTGGCTAGAGCATAACCCTTTGCCTGAGATTGACGTAATTAGCGTTGATTTACCGGCAACGGCTTTGCAGCGATGGGCATATCGCCATTTGCAGGGACTTCAAGCTCATATCGTTGGTATTACTGGCAGTAGTGGCAAGACGACAACGAAGGAAATGGTTGCTGCTGTTCTACAGGCCAAATACTGTGTACTTAAGAATGAAGGAAATTTAAACACAGAAATTGGTCTTCCCTTGACTGTTATCAATGCTTTGCCACAGCATGAGTGGCTCGTTTTGGAAATGGGTATGAGCAGTTTGGGAGAAATACAACTGCTCACTCGTATAGCAAAGCCTGATATTGCAGTGATTACCAATGTTGGCGAGGCGCACATTGAATTATTGGGTAGCCGACAGAACATAGCGCAGGCAAAAGGGGAGATTCTGGAGGGTATAGCCTCAAATGGCATAGCCATTATCAACGGAGATGACGCCTCCGCTTTGTCACAGGTGCACAAAGCTCCTGATAAGGTCATCTACTTCGGCCTTGGTCCCAACCAAAGTCAAGAAAATCGACTATACGTCACTGACTTGCTCAATATGGGGGACCATTTGGAGTTTGCCGTGAACTGGCAAGGAGAAAAGCGTCAGCTAGTTTTTCCTTGGCCCGGCCAGCATAATGTTTACAACATAGCTGCTGCTCTCGCTGTTGGAGTAGCCTGTGGCATGTCACTTGGTGCTGCTGCTTGTGGTTTAGCTAACTATGCACCAGCCGCTAGCCGCTTGAATCTCAAGGAGATCTCTGGATATACGGTCATTGATGACACCTACAATGCCAATCCAACTTCTATGCAAGTAGGGTTGAAGGTACTCCTAGAGTATCCTCACGCCACACGCCGAGTAGCTGTATTGGGAGATATGCTAGAGTTAGGGGAGCTAGCAGAATCAGCTCACTTGGAATTAGGGGCAGCAGTAGCCAAGCGTGGAGTGGATGAGCTTATCACTGTTGGTCAGTTGGCTCGGAGCATAGCTCGCGGAGCCATTGTGGCTGGCTTGCCCCCAACAAGGATACGTTCTTTTGCATCAAATCAGGAGGCAGCTGACTACCTAAAAAATACTCAGCAGCCAAAGCAATTGGTATTGATTAAGGGGTCGCGAGGCATGTGCATGGAAGAGATAGTAGAAGCTTTGTCTGGGGTAGGTAAATAAGATGACAATAGAAATGCGTTTGTTTGGTGCAACGATTGTTGCTCTGCTAATCGGGTTAGTAGTTGGGCCTCTTATTTTACCCGTGTTACGCCGACTGAAAATACAGCAGACCATTCGTGAGGAAGGACCAGCTAGCCACTTGAAAAAAGGCGGAACTCCTACCATGGGTGGTATCATCTTTTTGCTCACCCTCATAATAACAGTGTTCATCTTTGTGCCAGTAGCGGAGCTTGATATAGCAGTAACCTGGCTATGGCTTGTGTTGGGCCTAGGTGTTGTTGGTTTCCTAGATGACTATATTAAGGTCGTTCGCAAACAATCGCTTGGGCTGAGAGCACGAGAAAAACTACTAGGTCAGATGCTGGTTGCGGTTGTTTTTTATGGGATGCTAAAGTATTTCGGGCATTCTCAAGATGTAATTGTGCCTATCTTCGGCTGGCGTCTGGCGCTGGATTGGTTATATCTACCTTTCATAATTGTGCTCACAATGGCAGCCGGTAATGGGGCTAATTTGACTGATGGCGTTGATGGTTTATTAGCTAGCACAGTAGTAGTTGCTTGCTTGGCCTATGTTGTTATTGGCCTTGCGACTGGGGTGGAGGTTGTTGCGGTACTAAGTGCGGCGTTACTCGGTTCCATGTTAGCTTTCTTGCGCTTTAACTGGCATCCTGCAGCCGTCTTCATGGGGGACGTTGGGTCGTTGGCTTTGGGTGGCGCTTTAGCCGGTGCTGCTGTTATTACCAAGACGGAGCTATTACTCATACCAATAGGCATTATGTTTGTAATTGAGACTTTGTCATTGATCATTCAAGTTATCTATTTTCGTAAGACAGGTGGCAAGCGTTTCTTTCGTATGGCACCTATTCATCATCACTTTGAACTAAGTGGTTGGTCAGAAGTGAAGATTGTATTTGCTTGGTGCTTGTTAGGTGTCGTGGGAGGCATTGTGGGGCTTTTGCTGTTGCCTAGCATGGGTTTTTAATTAACTAAGCTGGCGAGGGGGTAGGTAGATATGAAACGGCGAAAACATGCTCCTGACTTCGTGTTGTTGGTCACTACCCTGTTATTGCTAGCTATTGGGATTGTTATGGTTTATAGTGCGAGCGAGTATGTCTCGCGTAACACCACGCGCACAGCGGAGAATCCAGAGGGATATAATTACTACGTAGTACGCAGGCAGTTAGTTTGGGTGGCCATAGGTTTGGTAGTAATGTTCATTGGTTCAAAACTTAATTATTGGCATCTTGCTCACCTAGCGAAATTTGGCTACCTAGCAACAGTCATCATGCTGATAATGGTCAAGATACCGGGTATCGGTGTGACGCGCTATGGTGCTACGCGCTGGCTCGGTTTTGAACCGTTTATTTTTCAGCCTTCAGAGATTGCGAAGTTAAGTCTCTCACTTTTTCTTGCTCGTTGGCTAGCTATCCGCGGAGACAGGATTGAAAGTTTTGTGCAGGGTATCTTGCCTCCGCTTCTATTTACCGGTACTATTTGTGGATTGATCATGTTGCAACCTGACTTGGGAACCACCATCTTGATTTTCGCAATCGCGGCTGTACTTGTTTTTGTCACTGGCGCGCAATGGAAACACATAATTTCATTAGCTCTTACTTCTGTATTAGGTATTATCGGCCTCATATATGTTGAGAAGTATCGTCTGGAGCGTTGGCTTAGCTTTCGTAACCCTTGGGCAGACCCTTTGGATACGGGACATCAGTTAATTCAATCCTTCTATGCTTTAGGCCCAGGGGGGTTGTTCGGACGGGGCTTGGCGCAAAGCATACAGAAACGATTCTACCTGCCTTTCCCTCATACAGATTTCATCTTAGCTGTCATTGGCGAAGAACTTGGTTTCGCTGGTGTATCTGTAGTTGTCTTGTTGTATGGGATTTTTGTCTGGCGGGGCTTAAAGATTGCGCTGAACGCATCGGATACTTTTGGTACCCTGCTAGCGACTGCTTTGACGGCGACGGTTGGCTTGCAGGCCATCATTAACATTGCCGTAGTGACAGGTAGTATTCCTACAACAGGCATTCCCTTGCCGCTAATTAGTGCGGGAGGTTCCTCTTTGATCTTCACTTTAGGGTCGATTGGGGTTCTGCTCAACATATCAAAATACTCGCGTGAATGACGGTGATAAGATGAGATTCTTACTGACTTGTGGTGGGACTGGTGGACATATCTATCCAGCTGTAGCCATTGCGAAAGCACTAAAGGCTCAAGACCCAGCCTGCGAAATCCTGTTTGTTGGAGCCGAGTATGGGATGGAGAAGGATTTGATACCAAGGGAAGGATTTCGCTTGGAAACTATCACGGTAACAGGACTATCCCGCAGCAATCCACTGGCAGCTATTCGCAGCCTATGGCAAGCTGGTAGTGGTGTATTGAGAGCTAGGAGGATTATCAAAGCCTTTGATCCGGATGTCGCCATTGGAACTGGCGGTTACGTCAGTGGACCGGCTATTTTGGCGGCCTCTTTGGCAGGGATTCCTACTTTGATTCATGAGCAAAACGCTTTTCCGGGATTGACAACGCGGCTCTTGGCGCGTTTTGCTAGTATTGTCGCTGTCAGTCATGATGCCGCTGTGGCTCGCCTACCTAAGGCCAAACGAATAGTAGTGACTGGACTTCCTATCCGACCTGCGTTTTTTCAGACGCAGCAAGTAACAGCGCGGGCAAAACTCGGACTTCCTGCTAATGCTACCGTTATCCTTTCAGTAGGTGGCAGTGGTGGTGCAGAGAATATCAATCGGGTAGTTTGTCAGGTCGCGCCCCATTTATTGGAAAACGCGCAGATTGTCTTGCTACATGTAACCGGAGAAAGGTACTATGATAGTGTAGTTAATTGGGCACAAGCATTGGGTTGGCCCGAAGCGTGGCCTGAGAGGTGGCAAGTTATACGGTTTATGCAGGACATGCCTGCTGCTTTGGCAGCTGCAGACATAGTTATTTCTCGGGCTGGTGCTAGTACATTAGAAGAGATTATGGCAGTTGGCGTACCGGCTATTATTGTGCCTTCTCCTAACGTTACTGATAATCATCAAGAGCATAACGCTCAGGCTATGGCCCAACAGGGTGCAGCCATAGTAATTTTAGATAATGTTTTGACTGAGACGACTCTGTTCTCTGGCATTAAACGCTTGCTCGAGAATCCAGATGAGCTTAGGGCTATGGCTGAAGCATCTAGACAGGCTAGTCATCCGCAGGCGACTAG
>DIPA01000004.1:14845-15074 GCA_002427055.1 Firmicutes bacterium UBA5500
GATCTAGCTGCTCTCGTCAATTCCTTACTATGATGTGGGCTGCAATGGGAGACAAGCCTGTAGTAACATTACTTTGCTCTTGGCCATAGTATGGAGATGTAGAGTGGGCGATAGAGGCAACATGATGAGAGTGGGGTGACCACATACCAATGGAAAGAATAGTAATCGCAGGGGGGAGACCGCTGAATGGTAAAGTGCGTATTGGGGGAGCCAAGAACGCTGCTTTGCC
>DIPA01000026.1:0-2435 GCA_002427055.1 Firmicutes bacterium UBA5500
GGAGGTTGTTGGAGATTTGACCACTGTTGAGGCAGCAACGTTGACCTCGTTGACAGTGCCTGAACACTTGATGCGTGAAATGCGTTCGTCGATTATTGTGATGGGGGCTTTGCTAACTCGCTTTGGCACTGTCAAAGTTTCACAGCCTGGTGGTTGTGACATCGGCTCTCGGCCCATTGATTTGCACATCAAGGGGCTCAAGGAACTGGGTGCGGAAATTAGTGAAAAGCATGGCTATATCACAGCTACCTGCGATCGTCTACGCGGGGCGTCAATTCACTTAGACTTTCCCAGTGTAGGAGCCACGCAGAATCTAATGATGGCAGCTACGCTAGCAGATGGTGCAACTGTTATCACTAATGCAGCTAAGGAGCCAGAGATAGTTGATCTACAGAACTTCATCAATTCCTTAGGTGCCAATATTAAGGGCGCGGGTACGGATACGATTCGTATTGAGGGCGTAGAGAAATTACATGGGACTGACTATACTGTCATTCCCGACCGCATTGTCGCTGGCACTTATCTACTAGCCGGAGCAATTACGGGCGGCAAGGTTACGGCCTTGAATGTTATTCCTGAGCATCTTGAGTCTTTGCTGGCGAAATTACGGGAGATGGGCGTTCAGGTTACTGTGGCCGGCGATACTGTAACCGTGCAAGCCAAGCACCCGCTTCAGGCAATAGATTCACTACGCACTTTACCTTACCCTGGTTTCCCGACTGATCTACAAGCTCCAATGATGGCACTGCTCTGTTTGGCGAATGGGACTAGTATAGTTACGGAGACAGTGTTTGAAAGCCGATTTAAACATGTAAACGAGCTAAAGAGAATGGGAGCTAACATAAAAGTAAATGAGAGAACTGCCATTATTACAGGAGTTCCTGCTCTCTCCAGCGCTAATGTATCGGCCACAGATTTGCGTGCCGGGGCAGCTTTGGTGCTTGCTGGACTAGCTGCAGATGGCATTACTGTAATTGAAGACGTTCATCATATCTATCGTGGTTATATTGATTTGGATGTAAATCTGAGGGCGTTAAATGCTCGCGTTGAACGGATAGGTGACTGAATCTTCGCGACGATGAAGGAGGCAGTGTCAATGGTAGCTAAGAAAAGGGTCAAACTAGCTTTCTTGCTGCTGCTCCTTCTTCTATTCTGCTGGCAATTGGTACAAGCCCCTTGGTTTCTTGCTGTGCGTGAGGTAGAAGTCAGGAATATTTCTACTCTTAGCCCCTGGGAAGTGGAACAGATAGCCGGCGTTTATCGAGGTATGAGCTTACTGAAGATTGATGTAAGGCAAATGCGTCTACGTTTAGAAGCTGATGAACGTATATTACAGGCGGAAGTGAGACGGCGATTACCTGATACATTAGTTATTGCGTTGCAAGAAAATGTCGGGGTAGCAGCAGTTCCCTATTTCAGTAGCTGGTTGGAAGTGAACCAAGAGGGGCGGGTACTTTCCGTAACCAACCAGTTTTCATCTCTGAATCTACCCATCATAACTGGACTTAAGATGTCGGTTGTGAAGGTCGGAGAAGCTCTTGCTGATGCGGAGGGTTGGGAAATCGCCAACGCTTGCTTAATGCAATTACCCACTACCTTGTTAGGGCAGATCTCGGAGATTAATGTAGGAAAGCCAGATAGTATCGTTTTCTACTCACGTGATCCATTGCGGATTTTGATAGGCGATACAAAGAATCTAGCCCAGAAGTTTAGAGCTCTGTCGGGCATGCTGGATCGTATTCGAGACGATCAGAAGGATGAGCTGCAAAACGGGCAGTTGGATGTAAGTAGTGGACGAGCTGTGTTTATCAAAGGACCTTAGGAAATGGGGCTCGATATGATGAAAACTAAGACGCAACTGACGTTATCGTTTGTTGCTCTCCTGTTAGGATTACTGATAGCAGTTCAGCTGCGCTCTACTTCAGGCGTGTATAACGCTATGCCTGATTTACGCGTTACCGAAATGCGGGCCGTATTGATGGAAACTATCACTCAGAATCAGCTACTAACCCGTGAGATAGAAGAGGCTCGGGATAAGTTGCGTCAGTATGAGGCATCAGCGATGAAAGGCGAAGGTGCCTTGCTCCTCATTCAAAAGGAACTTGATAGTGCGCGTATGTTAGCTGGTTTGGTAGATGTTCAAGGTTCAGGTCTGGTGATTACCTTAACAGATAGTCAAGTTAGTAGTATGCCAGGAGATAACCCAAATGTATATCTTGTTCACGATGAGGATCTACTGAAATTGGTCAACGTCCTATCCGCAGCAGGTGCTGAGGCGATATCTATCAATGATCAACGATTGTTGGCAACATCGGAAATTCACTGTGCTGGCCCGACTATTTCCATCAATAATGTACGGGTTGGAGCTCCTTTTGTTATAAAAGCTGTTGGCAATGCGGAAACGCTAGAAAGTGCAGTTCGTATGCGCGATGGGA
>DIPA01000026.1:2509-3422 GCA_002427055.1 Firmicutes bacterium UBA5500
ATAGTAGATACGCTCAATTTCTACGGCATCGGTATTCAAGTGAAACGAGAAACCAATCTAGTAGTGCCAGCATTCAAACGACCCATTCGCTTTGACTATGCCCAACCAGTAACGGGGGGTAAGTAAGATGCTATTACCTATCATCGCCCTTCTGATAGGCTTCACCCTTGGCCAGTTTGCAGGATTGAGAATTCCTGCAGCTTTGGCAACTTACATGTCTGTGGCTCTGCTAGCAGCTCTCGACTCAGTGTTGGGTGGTGTGCGAGCCACTTTAGAAGGTACTTTCGATGACATGATTTTCGTGACCGGTTTCTTTAGTAATGCACTGTTAGCAGCTGCATTAGCTTTCTTGGGGGATAAGTTAGGCGTTAACTTATACATGGCAGCAATCTTTGCTTTCGGTGTGCGGCTATTCCAGAATTTAGCTCTTATTAGGCGTATTATTGTAGCGAGAATATCTAAGTGGTATAGACAGAAGTGAAACTGAGCAGATTGCCGTAGTTATTAATCGCTTTGCCAGATGTTTCTTGTGAACACGCCATGTTTTTCACAAGAATCTGTCAGGTAGTAACAGGAACCAAGTGATGTATGTGGAACTATTATAAGTAGGTGTAAGCTTTTTAGACTGGGTGATAAACAACTGGCTTGGGGTGAGCAGTTTTAAAGCCCGGATGGGAGGTGGGACAGTGGCCAAGAGAGACATAATTGCGGGTCTGGATGTAGGGACCTCCTCTGTGCGGTGTGCAATTTGTGAAGTAGATCAACGCGGCAGTTGGAACATAATCGGTTTAGGTACTAGCCGTTCGGAGGGTATAAAAAAAGGGGCAGTTGTTGATATCGAGAGCACGGTGGGTTGTATTCTAGAGGCAGTAGAGTCAGCTCAGCGCATGGCCGGCGTCACTGTAGAATCCGT
>DIPA01000026.1:3515-8655 GCA_002427055.1 Firmicutes bacterium UBA5500
AGGCGTGCCTAACACGCACGCTTCGTTAGTAGTTACTCGCGGCATAGTTGCAGTTTCAAGCGACGACAAGGAGATAACCGAAGATGACGTCGAGAGAGTGCTGCAGGCGGCTCGCGTGATCAATTTGCCTCCTAATCGACAGATTATTGATATCATTCCTCGCCAGTACATAATTGATGGTTATGAAGGCATTCGCTCTCCGTCTGGTATGGCAGGAATTCGACTGGAAGTCGAGGCTTTACTCGTGACCGGAGCAATTACCTCAATTCAGAATTTGGTTCGTTGCGTAGAGCGAGCAGGTTTGCAGATAGAGTCTTTGATTCTGAACGCTATGGCTTTGGGGGAGTTAGTTTTATCAGCCGACGAAAAAGAGCTAGGCGTGGTGCTGGCAGATTTGGGGGGCGGGACCTGCGAGATCGCCTATTTTTGTAATGGGGCGTTGCAGTCTATAGGAGCGATACCTTTAGGTGGAGACCATATTACGAGTGATATTGCTTTCGGCTTGCGTACTAGTTTGGGAGTTGCTGAGCAGGCAAAGATTGAGCATGGTACGTTGCTGAGTGTGCCAGAGGATAAGCTTTTTACCATTCCTGATGTTGGTGGCGAAAATACTCGTGATGTTTCTGTGCGCAAACTTAGCACAATCATTGAAGCTCGTGTTCATGAGATGTTGAGTTTTATTAGTGAGGAGTTACCTAAGCTAAAAGTGCCGGAAGCAATTCCTTCCGGACTTGTTCTGACTGGTGGTGTTGCGGCAACTCAAGGTCTTGTGCCCTATCTACGTACTATGCTTGAGTGTAGTGTTAGGTTAGCTCAAGATGGGACTGCTGGCAGCGAGGATACGTCATATGCGACTGCCATAGGGTTAGTTATGCATGCGCTACGGCGACCTGCCAGTAATGATTCCACTCGTTCAACACGCCGAGAGCGAAAATCAGGGGGCTTGTTTTCTCGAGTAGCCGAATGGCTCCGGGATATGTGGGAGTAGGTCAAGCAGAGGGAGGCATGAAGATGCTAGAACTTGATTTAGAGATTGAACAATACGCGAAGATTAAAGTCGTTGGAGTAGGAGGTGGTGGTAGCAACGCAGTTAACTGCATGATTGAAGCAGGGCTAAAGGGTGTGGAGTTTTTGGCTATCAACACCGATGCGCAGGCTCTAACTCGTTCATTGGCTCCTCACAAGCTACAGATAGGGGAGAAATTGACGCGCGGGCTAGGTGCTGGGGCTAACCCCGAAATAGGTATGAAGGCAGCCGAGGAAAGTCGCGAGCAAATACAGCAATTCTTGCAAGGGGCAGATATGGTGTTTGTTACGGCTGGTATGGGTGGTGGCACTGGAACCGGGGCAGCGCCAGTAGTAGCCGCAGTAGCTCGTGATCAGGGAGCTCTAACCGTGGGCGTAGTAACAAAGCCCTTCAGTTTTGAGCAAAGGCGACGTATGCTGCAGGCTGAGCGAGGTATTGAAGTACTACGTGAATCTGTAGATACGATTATCACGATTCCCAATGATCGTTTGCTACAAGTGGTTGAGAAAAATACTCCGATGTTACAGGCGTTTAAGGTCGCCGACGACGTTTTGCGCCAAGGTGTGCAAGGTATCTCAGATCTAATTGCTGTACCTGGCTTGATTAACCTTGACTTCGCCGACGTTAAGACGATTATGACACAAGCCGGCTCAGCTCTCATGGGTATCGGACAAGCTACTGGTGAGAATAGAGCCGTTGAGGCGGCAAAACAGGCCATTTCGAGTCCTCTGTTAGAAACCTCAATTGAGGGGGCTAAAGGACTCTTGCTTAGCGTCACTGGTGGAGTCAACCTCAGCTTGCATGAGGTGAATAAAGCGGCTGAGATGATATCACAAGCAGTTGATGCTGATGCCAACTTTATTTTTGGGGCAGTAATTGATGAGAATATGCAAGAGGACCTGCGTATTACCGTTATTGCTACCGGATTTGATTCGCCCGTGCGGGAAGCTATGTTTGAAGATGTAGAGATTAAACCATTACATAGTCAGGGTGATGATCTAGATATCCCTGCTTTTATGCGTCGTAAACGTCATTAATTGTTAGCTAGAAACCCTTAACCCTGCTTACTAGTTGTCTCTTGGGAGACAGTTAGTAAGCAGGGTTTTTCGTGCAGCAAAATATCATTTTCGACGGCGTACAGTGACATTTTGTGCAGGGTAGTCCACCTATAATAATACAAAGGAGGGCTTGTTTGCATGGATGTTTATGTAGACCTTTTGTTTGCTGTTAATTTTGCACTAAATTCTTGGGCATTATGGGTTACTGCAAAATTGACAGGAAGTCGTAGGCCATTGTCTCATCTGTTTTTGGCCAGCCTGTGTGGTGCAGTTTATGCATTCGGGCCCCTAACTCCTTGGGCCTTTTTGTTCTCACACCCAGCAAGCAAGCTTCTGTTAGCCGTGATTATGATCTATCTGGCCTTTCGTCCACGGGCGCTAGCTCAATTATTGCATTTACTAGCGTGGTTCCTGTTGACTTGTTTTACCACAGCCGGCGTATCCCTCGGGCTTTACGCTTGCCTAATGGACAAAAAGCCACAAGGGGCTATGTTAGCTTGGGGTGACCTACCAATGTGGGTTTTGGGTCTGGCACTAGTTGTTTTAGCGGTAACAGGAAGACGTTTCTTAAGTATCTTAGAGAATCGACTTGTGCATGTTGCAAATGGCGCTCACTTGCGGATACAGATCGGAGAGCTAGAGTTTGAACTTGAGGCACTTGTGGATTCGGGCAATCAATTAATGGAACCGTTCAGTGGCCGTCCCGTTGTTGTAGTGGCATTAGCTGCGGTTAGTCATCTGCTGCCAGATGATATTGTAGCTTTATGCCAAGCGAATACTATCTGGGAGACGCAATTAGAGGAGTTGGTAGCTACTGATTGGGCGCGTCGTATTCATTTCGTACCGTTTCATGCGGTAGCTAACGACGGTGGTGTGCTCTTAGGGGTACGCGTTGATGCTTTGGAGATTAGCTGTCATGGGAGAAGGAAGAGCGTAAAAGGTATCACCTTGGCTCTCAGTCCGGCTGGGTTGAGTGCCAATGATAATTATCAAGCCTTAGTGCCATTGCGTCTGTTACCAACGAAGGCAGCTGAGCGGGTGGCCTAGCACGCTGATCATTCTGAACCAACATCAAAAACAGGAGGTGAGCCAGATAAAACGTATAGTATTGCACTGGCAGTTAAAGTCAAGGATTCTGTTGTATCGGCTGTTGCTTTTGTTTGGCGTAAATGTAGAGCAGCGGGCACTGCATTTCATCGGGAGCTCAGAAGCATTACCACCCCCCCTTAGCGCAGATGAAGAACGCTATCTTCTGCAGCAATTGCGTATTGGCGATGGGGCTGTTAAGAGCGTATTGATTGAGCGCAACCTACGTCTGGTGGTATATATTGCTCGTAAATTTGAGAATACAGGGATTCCTATTGAAGATTTGTCTTCCATAGGGTCAATCGGTCTTATTAAGGCGGTTAATACATTTAACCCGGAGCGCAATATCAAGCTGGCGACCTATGCATCACGTTGCATAGAGAACGAGATTTTGATGTTTCTCAGGCGCAACCAGCGTCATCGCGTTGAGGTGTCTTTAGATGAGCCTCTTAACATTGATTGGGATGGCAATGAACTGCTGTTATCTGATGTGTTGGGTACCGAAGTAGATATGATTTATAAGCAGATCGAGGAAGAAGTGGAGAAAAAACTCCTCTTGCAGGCCATGTTAAAACTGTCTCCCCGGGAGAAGAAAATAATTCAACTGCCAATTGGCTTGGAAGACGGGAATGAGAAAACCCAGAAAGAGGTGGCGGACGTCCTGGGAATCTCACAGTCGTACATATCACGACTGGAGAAAAGGATTCTAAGGCGGTTGCGTAGAGAGATAAGAAAAATAGAATAACCCCCGGTTAAAAAACCAATCATATTCTTTAGGACCAGATGGTCCTCTTTTTTTTGCCAAAAGATTATAGCCTGGCAGCAGCTTCAGAATAAATAAATTGTTGAAGGTTAATACTGATGATGAAAATTCGCTCATAAATGAGAGGACGGGAAAAGCTATGATCAACAAGGTTGAAATCTGTGGTGTAAATACCTCAAATCTCCCGGTTCTCAAGAATGAAGAAATGAAAAAGCTCTTTGTAAGAGTGCAGGAAGGGGAAAAAGAGGCCAGAGAAGATCTGATTAAAGGCAATTTGCGATTAGTCCTCAGTGTTATCCAGAGGTTCAGCAATCGCGGGGAATACGTGGATGATCTTTTTCAAGTAGGCTGTATTGGCCTTATCAAGGCCATCGACAATTTTGACCTGGGACAGAACGTAAGATTTTCGACTTATGCTGTTCCCATGATTATCGGTGAAATCAGAAGGTACCTGCGTGACAATAACCCGGTCAGGGTATCCAGGTCCTTGCGGGATATAGCCTACAAAGCATTACAGGTGCGAGAGAAACTGGTAGCCGAAAAGTCAAGGGAACCCAGCCTCCAGGAGATAGCAGAGCAGCTCCTCCTGCCCCAGGAAGAAGTGGTGTTTGCCCTGGACGCTATCCAGGAGCCGATATCGCTCTTTGAACCAATATACAACGACGGCGGGGATCCTATCCTGGTGATGGACCAGATCAGTGATGACAAAACTAACGATGATATATGGCTGGAGGAAATATCCATCAAAGAGGCCTTAAAAAGATTAGGTGAGCGGGAAAAGCTGATTCTTTCGCTCCGGTTCTTTGAAGGGAAAACCCAGATGGAAGTGGCTGAAGAGATCGGAATTAGTCAGGCCCAGGTCTCAAGGCTGGAGAAAGCGGCCTTAAAACACATGAAAAAGTACATGTGAAAGGAGGAATAAAAGTGAAAAAGGCGTGGGGTATAATGGTTTTGATTTTGGCCTTAGGTGTGGCATTCCCTCTGATCCAACACCTGTTAAAGAAACAGGAGGCCTTCACCCCCAACAGCCTTATTCGCATTCACATTATCGCTAACAGCAACTCACCGGTTGACCAGGATATCAAGTTGAAGGTCAGAGATCGTCTGGTTAAGTGGCTATCTCCGCAACTGGCCGCCAGCAGATCGGCCCCGGAAAGCCGCATAATCCTGGCCCAGAATCTGGATGCCATCCGGGAGACGGCCTGT
>DIPA01000019.1:0-183 GCA_002427055.1 Firmicutes bacterium UBA5500
TTTCACAAGTGGCGAAACTAAGCGTTCCGCCATTTTGGCTGAACCACCATTGCGAAGGCGAGATACTAATACGTAGTCGTTCGGACCGGGAGCTAGTTGCTGAATCTGTTCTGAAGTGAGGTCATCTAGGGCGCCGGCTTCTTTGATAGTTACATTGCCTCCCAGCATCTCCATCAGTTCGGG
>DIPA01000019.1:321-808 GCA_002427055.1 Firmicutes bacterium UBA5500
ACCAAGTCGACGCGTGGCGATTGACCTATAGTTACAGCACCTAAAACGGGTTTCATTGCTTTGCCTCCTAGGTTGTGATTCTGTTCTTGTTGATGTCTCTAGTGTTAGTCAGATAAATAGGATCCATTACCTCGGTGAGCAATATCTGCTTGCTTTGTCCATGATAGCGTGACTTCGATAGGCTAACCATTTTTCCTGCAGCATTTAGAAAGAGACAGATATTTGCCCCTTGACATTAATTCCTAAGGAATGAGAAAATGAGTGAGGAAATACCAAAGTAAGGTAATCAATGGTTAGTCATGGAAGGGGAGAGATGGTTGAAGATACTCTGTATATCGGCCGCCAATGTTCTTCAGGCCAAGGACAATAGTGCGTCCACCAAGGTTTGTCGGATGATTGAGGACATGTTGCTAGCACAGTTACCGGGGGCACGGGTGGAGACTCTACCGCTAGTGGATTTGGAACTGAGGTTCTGCACGATGTGTGG
>DIPA01000019.1:916-9756 GCA_002427055.1 Firmicutes bacterium UBA5500
AGTGCGTTCAATCACGTGTTTGAGCAGATGAAACAGGCAGATGCTATTTTCGTTGTTTGCCCGCATTATGCCTTAATACCTGCCAAGCTGGTGCTTATCCTAGAGAAGTTGGAGGAGATGGCCTATATCAAATATGTGCAACGGGATCTCAAGCACTACCCGCTCCGCTCGAAACCGGTGGGACTCGTCGCACATGGCGGCCTCTGTGGTGAAGAGGTTGACCAGTACTATATTGAGGGCTTGCTAGAGCCCCTAGCCAAGGCATTTCAGTCGTGTGGGTTTAAGCCGGTTAGCCCCGATGGACAGAATAAAGGGGTTGTTTTTGGAGTCAAGGGCTATCTACCTGTAGAGGGATCTGTTTTCCCGGCTATGGATCATGATTGGGCTGAGATCGCTACCCGCTTACAGCCTTTGGTTGCTCAGGTTGTTGGTCTGCTGTAGCCTTAGCATAAGCATATTTTAGCAAGGGAGTTAGCAACAGAAAACTGCAGATGCGCAATAAGCAGCAGTAGTTCCTGTATAGAGCTGGCCCTGCATTTCTTATCTAAATAGGTTCTCTAGGTAGGCGTTTGGATTGTTGAGAAAGCTGCGAGTCAGGTTTACGTGCTCCAGTTGGTCATACTCGATAATTTGGGGTGGAACCTGATCCAGGCTATATATATTGGCGTCAGGATATGCCATTAAGATGGGTGAGTGTGTAGCTATGATGAACTGGCTATCTTCTTGCACGGCTGCGTGCAGCACTGCCAAGAGTGTCAACTGATTTTGAGGTGAGAGTGGGGTCTCAGGTTCATCCAACAGATAAAGCCCCTCTGGGATGACGCGTTGACTGAAGAAGTGCAAGAAGCTCTCGCCATGAGAGCGAAATTCGAGTGCCTCATACTGTCTTTCCAGGCGGTCGGCTTGACCTGTGATTGTCCCTAGGGCTAGGCCGAGCGCGAAGTTGCTGCGGCCTTGTTGGCTGTAGTCACTGGTGAGCTGGTTGGCTTCGTCAACCAACTCATAGTGCATCTGGTTTAGCCTGCGGCAGTAGCCGAAGAAGTCCTCAGCCCGCAAGAAAAATCCGCGGTTGGTTTTTCGGGACCAGGATAACCGCAGATGAGCGGCCAGCAAACGGGCAGCAGGTAGGCTGGCGTCGTCAGCCAATTCAGCTGCTCCAGCTACTATCCGCTCGGAGGCGACCGCCAGGCCTTCAAGTAAGGTAGATTTTCCTGACCCATTCTCTCCCACTAACAGGGTCACGGGCGTAGAAAAATCTAGATTAAGGTCGGTGCCAAATAAGGGTAGACTGAGGGGAAAGGTTTTATTAGCCTGTGACTCCGACTTGAGAGATAAGGTCTTGAGAAAAACCATAAGATTACACTTCCTTTTGAGGAATTTTCATGTGCTCATAGCCTAAATGTATCAGAATAAAGCAAGCCCTGCAGCAGAATAGCATAGCTGCAGGGCTTAATTTATGGAAATGAATCTACTTACCTAGGGGTTCGCGTAGGCGCTTGGCCATAAAGATATCTGGTTTACCAAAGCCATTGACATCGGGCAAAATGCCAACCACCTTGTAGCCGAGTTTACTGTAGAAGGCGATGGGGTGGTTACTGATGCTACTTAGCCCTATAGCATGCTTTAGTGGGGTGGGGTAAACGTCCACGCCCCCAATATTCGTTTGGTTGTTTACGTCATCAGTGCCTAGATAGACAGTGACAGTGCCCAGATTGCGTAGCTGCTCTTCCATATCTGCCACTAGCCTACTGCCGATGCCCTGGTTGCGCCGGTCAGCCCGTACCACGAGAGGGTGTAACTCATAGGCATGGCCTCGATAGGTTGGAATGGCCCCTATCCAGCCCAGTACTTCGTCATTGTCGTCAAGCGCAACCAAGCTAATGCGACCTTCAGTTAAGGATTCTAGAACTTCTTCCCTAGCCTCTATTAAAGTCGGGTAACCATCTTGCCCAGGGAAGGCCTCGTTTAGCATTGTGGCCAACTGCTCTATAACTGCCTCATATTTCATGGCCTGTAGGTGAACAATCTTCACAATCTGTGCCTCCTTAGGGATACCTTTGCCCCGCGTAATTACTCTAGTTCTGCCTTGCGGTCAGCACCACGCTTGTAGTCGTTGTAATGCACTTTCTGGCGTTTCTTGCGTGTGTTGGAAATCTGTTTAGCTAATAAGATTTGCCTACGTTCGTGAAAGTGTTCTTCCTGTTTAAGCTTCAGATAGCTCTCCCAGCGTTGGCGCGGTAACTCACCGTTTCTGAGTGCTGCGCGAACCGCACAGTCTGGTTCTCGAGTATGGGTGCAATCGGTGAATCTGCAACGGGTAGCAATTGCTTGAATATCCTTGAAGGTTTCATCCAGAGCATCGTAGCTAAACAGCCCTAGCTCGCGCATGCCAGGCGTATCGATATAAAGGGTACCGGTTGGCAGCATAAACATCTGCCGATGGGTAGTCGTATGACGGCCACGTTGGTCGTCGCCTCTTACTTCAGCGGTGACCATTACGTCTCCGCCCATGAGGTGATTCAACAAGGTGGATTTGCCTACACCTGAGCTGCCTAATGCCGCAACGGTCATTTTGGGCGCTAGCAATGACAGTAGTTTGTCTATTCCATACCCGGTAAGAGCAGAAATAGCTAGCACGTCAACCCCTGAGAGATAGCCTGCTAGCAACTTAACGTTCTTCGTAACCTCCTCTATTGGTACAGTATCAGCCTTAGTTAGTAGCACCACCGGAGTTATGCCTGTGTTCCAAACCATGGTCACATAGCGATCAAGCCGTGAGGGGTTAAAGTCTCGCCCTAGAGCTTGCAGAAGCAGGCATTTGTCAATGTTAGCAGCAATAACTTGCGCCTCCACGCTACCGAAGACCCCCTGTCGCTCTAGACAATTTACTCTCGGTAGCACGTCAATTATTGTTGCTGCACCATGGGGATTAGGTTGAAGTGCCACCCAATCACCGACCCTAGGGTTCTTGGCTGAGTAAAGGTTATCGTAGCGCATGCGGCCCGAAATATGGGCCTTAACTATATTTTCCTCGGTCACAACTTCATACCTGTCCGCGTACATGGTTGTTACTCGAGCAGGCAATAAATCGGCATTCCCACAGGTGGCAAAAGCCGCTTGCCACTTGTCATCCCATCCATAAGCGAGAAGATTCAACGGACAACCTCCCATAGCTAGATTCTCAATGACGACGTTGGTAGGTGTCCCACGCTATCTATCAGCGAGTATGTTGTCTCAAGCTGCAACGTAGCTAGCGTAAAACCACCTCATAATGATGATTGCTCATACAACATCACTCCCCTTAGGTGAATTCAAGTTAGCGTTGTTGGTGTATCTGCACACAATATCATATACTAGTCAGCCACTCTCTGGTATGTAGAGAATAACTATGAATAGGTACTGGCATACACTTTCGAGCGGCAGCTGTTAGTCTGAGGCATGTCCATTTTGCGGAATTGACTGCTGTTCTCACGTTGGATTGCGTATTGTCATGGCCGGCTGGCACTTGCTTGGGGAGAAAAGTGAGATAAATAGCTTTCTTGAGCATCATTGCTCTTATTTTTTTTATCTAAATTACTTAAATAAGTTGCAACTTTTGAAGGAGAGGCGGACTCATATCGCGAAGTAATAGCGGGAAGAATGGCTTGATTCTGTGAGTACAGAATGATCTTTAGCAGTTCCAATAGTGTTTAGTATCAGAATGGCTTTGGAGTAGTTTTTCTAGGTAGCTATATGTTCTATGGGCTACTTGTAGGAATGCGCATAAGTTTACGAAAGGGGATGTAGGACAAATATGGTCTGATTAGAGGAATGGCTAGCATATTGTGTAAACGCTTGCATGTTGATCTACCGTAAATAAAGTAAACAGAGCTTAAACTAATAAGGGGGAATACTTGTGAAGATATTTGACTTACTGGAGCAATACGATTACGAGCAGTTGATTTTCTGCCAAGATCGTAATACCGGGCTAAAGGCGATTATTGGTATACACGATACTACCCTGGGGCCTGCTCTAGGCGGTACAAGATTATGGAACTACGAATCTGAAGAGGCTGCCATTACAGACGTCTTGCGATTAGCAAGGGGCATGACCTACAAAAACGCAGCAGCAGGTCTGAATCTTGGTGGAGGCAAGACCGTAATTATAGGGGACCCTGATAAGATAAAGAGTGAAGAGCTATTCAGGGTTTTTGGCAGGTATGTGGAAGGTTTGGCTGGCAGGTATATTACTGCAGAAGACATGAATGTTAATACCCAAGATCTAGCCTATGTAAATGATGAAACTGATTATGTAGTAGGCTTGGAAGGCAAGAGCGGTAATCCATCTCCTGTAACAGCTTTTGGGGTTTTCAGGGGGATATTAGCTGCAGTCAATGAAGTATATGGTAGTGACGATTTAACCGGCAAGGTAGTTGCGGTTCAGGGCTTAGGTTCAGTAGGATACCATGTCTGTAAGCATCTGCATGAAGCTGGGGCAAAGCTATATGTCACCGATATTAGAAAAGAGAGCATTGCCAGAGTGGTAAACGAACTGGGTGCTACTGCGGTTGACCCAGATGAAATATACAAGATTGAGTGTGACGTATTTACTCCTTGTGCAATGGGTGCTGTTATTAATGATTTCACAGTTCCGCAACTCAAGTGCAGAATTGTTGCCGGTTCTGCAAATAACCAGTTAGCAGAGCCGAGACACGGTGACATGTTGACGGAGAAAGGGATACTTTATATTCCAGACTTCGTGATTAACAGTGGCGGGGTTATCAACGTTTACGAAGAGATAAAAGGATACGATAAGGAAAGAGCCTTGAATAGAGCCTCTACTATCTATGATAGCGTAAAACGGATTATCGAGATATCTAAGCGAGATAACATTCCTACTTATCAAGCAGCCGACAGAATGGCAGAAGAAAGAATGGCAAAGATGGCCAAGGTTAATACGGTGTACTTGAAGAAGTAATTTGTTCTTCTAGGAGCGGAATACTAAAGAAAGAAGCCGGTTGAGATATGGTAGCAAGAATCTCAACTGGCTTCTTTTATGTCTTGCATGGTGCGGACGACAATGTTTTTGCACGGTTAAAACGGTCTAGGTGGTAGCGTTACGTAGCGATTTGGGGAATGATTTTGGTAGTTCAAATAAGCTACAATAGAGTATCAACAAACCGTTCCAAAGAAAAGTCGATTGCATTACCATTGGGATATAATACTGGCAAGGACATCTAAGGAGGTACTAGCGTGATGATAAATTCTACCCTTCGTTCAGAGCTCTTAGCTCAAGTAGACAAACGGGCTGATGAGTTGATTCAACTAGCGGCACACTTGATCCAGATTCCTAGCGAAAACCCACCGGGGAACTCCGGTGCCATAGCCGACGCAATTTCGGCTTACTTAGTTAGGCAAGGCATAGCTTCTGAAGAACTGGTAGCTCCCGGAGGGCATGTCAACCTGCTGGCCAGACTAGAAACTGAGCGCCCCGGCAAGCGACTTATTTTCTGCGGCCATACGGATGTGGTGCCGGCGGGCGACCGCAGCCGTTGGGATTTCTCCCCCGAGAGCGGAGAGGTAAGAGACGGCTACTTGCTAGGACGTGGAGCCAGCGACATGAAGGCCGGCTTGGCAGGACTTATGTTGGCCATGGCTATTCTAAAACAGCACCGGGATAAGTTTTCCGGGGAGATTGTACTGGCCGCCGCTGATGATGAGGAAACAGGCGGCGAATTTGGCGTGGAGTGGCTGCTAGCAGAAGGCCATCTGCGGGGGAATGCTTGCTTAATTGCAGAGCCGTCTTCAGCGCTTTATCCAACAATTGGGCAGAAGGGTTCGGCATGGACGCGACTAATTTTCCGAGGGCAGCCTACTCATGGTAGCCTGGCTCCGATCGAAGGAGATAGCGCCACACTCAAGGCGGCGAAAGCAACAGTAGCTTTGCAGCGGTTATTTGAGATGCCAGTGGCTTTCCCCGAAGACTTGAGGTCTGTGCTAGAGGTATCACAGGAATACATTCGCCGGAACAGAGCAAACCCGCGCACTGCAGAGATTCTAGATCATGTTAGCGTGAACGTAGGGGTGTTACGGGGTGGGAGCAAGGCGAATATTGTTGCTGACCAGTGTGTGCTGGAAACAGACATTAGGGTTCCATTTGGGGCTACTCCAGAACAGGTAGCCGCCCATATTGACAAGCTGTTGGCAGAAGTGGGGCTTAAGCGAGGTGTTGATTACGAAGCTGAGCGGATGGCGTTCCATGGACCGGCCAACTACACGCTACCTTCCGAGCCGATAGTACAAGCCGTTCTGCGTTCTATTGAACTGGTACGGGGAGAGCGGGCTGACGGTGTGTTGCAGTGGGCCAGCAGTGATGCGCGCTATTTCCGCCGCTTTGATATTCCTGTGTTGCAATACGGACCGGCCGATTTGCCAACCATTCATGGGCTGAATGAGAAGGTATTGGTGGAGGAGATCGTTGCTGCAGCAAAAGTATACGTGTTGACTGCCGTTGATTATCTCACTGAGGGAAAGTAATGATCAGCCAACGGTAGAAAGGCTAACGCCCTAGTTTTTCAGGGAGAGGATAAAGATGATTATTGATAATCAGGTATTTATAGATCAGGTGAGAGCGCTCTATTTGCGTGATCCAGGAGCCATTTCCAACATCGCCTACCATAAGTTAGAGGGGTTACTCAAGGAAAGCACTACCTATCAGATAGATGAAGGCGATAAGCAAGGCCTTTATGCCTTGCGCCGGAATCAGCTGATTTTTTACTGGTCTAACCAACAGGAGCGTTTTCTGGTGCCGCCAGAGCAGCTAGACGAGCTAAGTTTCTTGGTATTGCATGGCGACTATTATCATCTGGTCGCAGACACCCTTGCCAATCTAACCGCCAAAGAAGGTCATCCCTTGTTCTACGATTACACTTTGCGGCAATCGTTACCAGCCAGCGGGCATTACGAAGTTACTGATTTTAACTTTGCGGATGATCGTGATTACTTAGCCGCAGCTGAGATAATCACCGGGACGAAGACTGGCTATACGGTGTCCCCAAAGCGGGTGCGCAACTGGATGGACGATAGGGCATTTGATCCTTCATTGTGGCTTCTGGCTAGAGAACGGTGTTCTGGTCAGCCAGTAGGTGTTGGTATTAGCGCCTATTACGTGCCTATACAGGAAGCCGATCTAGACTGGTTCTTTGTTGACCCAGCTCACCAAGGCAAAGGTATTGGCCGCATGCTTATCGCGGCTACAGTTGCTCGTTGTCTGCCTAAAGCGAAGATTATTCGCCTTGGTGGCATAGCCGATGACTTCTATCAGAAGTGCGGTTTTAGGCGCGGTGATAGGTGGTTCGTAATCAGTTAGCACATTGAAAAGCAACAGAAACCCTCTTGGTTGCCCTGTGCCATCAAGAGGGTTTCTTGATTTGCGCAACTTGTATACAATATACGTAGCGGTTAAGGATTTGCTCTAGATAAAGTCGTTGCATATTAGCTATTAATAGGCTAAATTTTAGCTTGGAGTCTGTGTGAGCATGATTGCTGATCCAATAAGTAGGAAGGTGGTGCAGGTAAGTGGAGATAACTGTGCGCCGGGCGCGGGTGGAAGATAAGGCGAGGGTATTGCAGGTAGAAGCTACAGCAACGCCTAATTTGCGTTATCTGTCAGTAATGTTTGAGCATTGGGTACATGATCAGGTAGGGGAACTAAGTGTGGCAGAGCTGGATGGTATCTTGGTAGGAGTAGCCAAGTTCACTATCTTGCCTGATGGTTCTGCCTGGCTAGAGGCACTAAGAGTTAGCACGGAAGCGCAAGGCAAAGGTGTTGGTAAGCGTTTCTACCAGCGCTTCTTTGAGTTGGCTCGGGAACGACAGGTTTCAACCATGCGTATGTATACAGGTATTCGCAATGTTGCCAGCAAAGGCTTGGCTGAACGGTTTGGGTTTCATCTAGCAGCCACCTATCATGGTTCTGGATGTAGTGTAGAGCTTGAGCCGAGTAAGCAAGCGATTGATGGTTTTCGGGTTATAGACCCAGCAAAGGCTCAGGCTTTGCTCTTGCCGTTAGGTGAGCAATGGGATGGTTTCATGGTGATGAATCGTACTTTCTATGCGGTAACGCCAGAGCTATGTGCGGCTTGGGCCAAGGCAGGACAGGTTTATCACGATGCGGAAAGCAATAGCTTGCTGGTCCTGGGGGCGCGTTTTCAGGCTGATCAGGCTTTGCACATAGCTTGTATGAGCGGTGACTTGAAAAAATGCCTCACCTTTGCTGAGCAAAAAGCTCGTGAGTCGGTAGTGCCCAAATTGACATGCCTGTTTTCACCTACAGCAACTGCAATTAGCCAAGCTTTACTGCAATATGGTTTTCAACCTGACCCCTCAGACTACATTGTTATGGAAGCAGTGATCTAGGCCATAGGTTTTCTTGGTAAAGGGCAAAGGACAGTTGAGACACCATACAGAGTTACGGNNACCTAAGGCAACTGCGATTAGCCAGACTTTGCTGCAACATGGTTTTCAAGCTGATCCCTCAGACTATATCGTCATGGAAGTTGCAATATGAACCGATAGAGGTGTTGAATGCCATTTCTATAATTTACAATAAGATATGCAGGAAAACGTCGAAAAATGGCGAATCAATGCGCTGTAATGAATATCTTGCAGGAAAGGTGAGGTCACTTGGGCGAAGATAGGTTGAGTCCTGCTATGCGCTCCTCATTGTCTGATGCTAGCTCGCCGACCAAGCTTGTTACCCATGATGATACTGTGGGGGGTGAATACGTAGAAACAGACTTGTGTTCAAGTGAACATTTGTTGGCTACTGTACTTGCTAACTTACCCGGATTGGCCTACTA
>DIPA01000019.1:9978-10503 GCA_002427055.1 Firmicutes bacterium UBA5500
CTAAGGATCTACTGAGAAAACGAATTGATTACAACGACATAGTAGATGAACCTTATCGACAGCATTTGTGGAATAAGTGGCAAGAGGTTTTGGCTGCAGGGACAGTATTGACTGAAGAGTATACGATAACGACTGCGTCAGGTGAGCAGAAATGGGTATGGGAGCAGGGAAGAGGCGTCTATAGCCCTGCGGGAGAAGTAGTCGCTTTAGAAGGTATTGTCATAGACATTACTGATCGTAAGCAGGCCGAGGAAGCTGCTCGTCGCCGTTTGGAAGAGCTGGTATTTATGGGTTACCATGATAAATTGACAGGACTATATAATCGCGCTTTTCTCGATAGAGAGTTGGAGCGTCTACAGGAAACTGGAGTAGTGCCTGTTTCTATTATCATGGGAGACGTTAACGGTCTCAAGGTAATTAATGATACCTTTGGCTTTCATGTTGGTGACCAAGTTCTGCTCAAAATTAGCCAAGTGCTAAGTAATTCTTGCCGTGCAGATGATCTTGTTGCTAGATGGGGTGGCG
>DIPA01000061.1:0-3293 GCA_002427055.1 Firmicutes bacterium UBA5500
AATAGCACCGAGGGGAATTGACAGCCGGCCTACGAGAAAGCCTATTAAGCAAACGGTCACAAAAGCCAGTATATCAAGACCTGCTTTCGGTGCTTGCGCAGCTACTTCCTGCTCTCCCAATTGCTCTTTTAGCTTGGCCACCTCGTGGTCAATATCCAAGCCAAAAAGCTTGGGCAGTAGCTGAATACCTGTAATGACAGTAATCACGCTAAAAGGATAAGCCACTGCATAGCCGAGTCCCACACTAGCCTGTGCATCACGGGCAGCTTGCGAAAGAGGGTCGGCAAATAGCTTACCAATAGATTCTAAGGCAACACCCAATCCTGGAGAACTAGTAAGCGCACCCGTATAGACACCAGTAATAGACATGGGATCTAGCCCACTAATTAGCCTAAAGAGCAAGTAAGCCATGGTAGCCCCCGCACTGGTAATCACAATTGCCAAGGCAAGAAACTTAATTCCATTGCCTTTGAATACTTTAGCCACATCCTTAGAGGCCAGTAGCCCAACGGAGGCAACAAATAACAAGAGCAGAAAATCGAAATATGCTCTATCTACTAGACCATGCTGCAATATGTGTGCAACATTACTCGGAATCCCGGCCGATTCTGCAGCGCGATACGGATTAACGAGGTAGCGATAGACCAGCCAGCTCAGCCCCATACCTGCGAAAAGTGTGCCAGAAACGCCTAGTCTAAAACGCGCCACGTTAATCCTGCCTAGAAAATGCCCCAGCAAGATGCTAAGACACAGTAGAAAAAGAGGATTAGTGAGCAAATCCATCTGTCCTTCATCTCCTGTATGCCAGTTCTCCTTTGTTATTATAACTGATGTCGATTGATTGCGCCCTGCAAACCCTAATTATGATACAAATATCACTACTCTATAGAGTCCACTTGCTTCATCGACCAAGTTAACCCATAAAAGGGATCCAAATGCAACATAGACAACTCCGCTTTGACGGTAGTCGCTACCTCAAAAGGTAGTGTTACTACTTTTACACCGGCCTCCCTCAAGGCAGCCGTTTTGTTTGAATAAGTTCCTTTGCCTTTTTCAATAATCGCTCCTGCATGCCCCATGCGTTTGCCTGGAGGAGCACTTTTGCCGGCAATATAGGCTACAACAGGTTTGGTCATTTCCCGTATATAAAGAGCCGCATCCTCTTCATCACTACCACCGATTTCGCCTACCAACACTACAGCGGAAGTTGCAGGATCCTTCTCGAAGCGACGCAAGACATCGACGAACGACTGCCCAATCACTCGATCCCCACCGATACCGACTACAGTTGATTGCCCTATACCATTATTTGTCAGACTGCCCACGATTTCATACGATAGTGTTCCTGAACGAGCCACAACGCCTACCTCACCTGGCGAGAAAATAGCATTAGGTGCGATACCAATTTTGCACTTCCCAGGGGAAACAAGACCAAAAGTATTCGGGCCAACAATAGTCGCCCCAACACGCTTGGCATAGGCCATCAACTCCATGGCGTCATGTAGTGGTACGTGTTCCGTAATAATTACTAATGTTTTAACGCCGGCTTCAAGCGCTTCAATAGCTGCATCCATGGTAAACGCTGCTGGAGTGAATAATACAGAAACATCGATAGGATATGCTTCCATCGCCGCTCGCACAGTATCAAATACTGGAATGCCTTCCACCCGTTGGCCACCTTTACCCGGCGTAACACCGGCCAGTATCTGTGTACCATAGGCCAGCATTTGTTTTGCGTGAAACTGTCCCTGGTAACCTGTAATTCCTTGCACCAAAACGCTGGTCGCCTCATCAATTAGAATAGACACTTAACTAACCTCCCTTAAGCAGAATCAACTGCAACAACTAATTGGCCAATTCCACTGCTCTCTGTGCAGCCAGTTGCATCTCGTCAAAAACCTCGACGCCTGCTTCAGCAAGAATAGCGCGGCCACTGTCCTGATTAACACCAGTTAAGCGAACTACTATTGGAATTGAGCTATTTTGCTCCTTTTTTACCTTAGTAATTGCCCGTGCCACATCATCACACCGCGTGATACCACCAAAAATGTTGACTAACACGGCCTGAGGTTTCTTTGCCAGAACAAGTTCTAAGCCTTGACTGGTTACCGATTGGCCAGCGCCTCCGCCTGCATCGAGGAAATTAGCAGGCCTCTTACCCAAATAGGTAATCGTGTCAAGGGTAGCCATAGTTATGCCTGCCCCATTAGCCATGACTCCTATATCACCATCAAGATCGACATAGGCGAGCCCTAATTGATTAGCCTTACGCTCAGCCTCAGTCTTCTCATCAACAACCGGCAAGTAAGTATTGCGATACATAGAAGCATCGTCAATAGTGATCTTTGCGTCAGCAGCATAGACACTATCTTGGCAAATTGCGGCTGGATTAATCTCAACTAATTCAGCGTCGACTGCCATAAAAAGCCGATACACTGACTGTACTAATTCAGCAAGAGCTTTACCGGGCTTGCTGCTTGGGTCAACCCCCAATCGACGCGTAATGTCCCTAGCGAGGAATACTGGTAACCCAAGGGCTACATCTAAATTCTGTCGGACAATCTGGTCCATGGGCACAGCTTCAATATCCATCCCCCCCTGAGCTGAGGCAATCAGTACAGGGCATTTGCTCTGCCTATTGACGGTAATAGATACGTATACTTCTTGATCAATGGCTAGCTTCTCTTCCACCAAGACTTTCTCAACAGGGTATCCTTGTACCTTTGCCTGTAACAGGTCTTGGGCAGCGGCAAAGGCGTCTTGTTCGTTGTCAACCATGCGAACGCCACCATGCTTACCACGCTTGCCCGACAAGACCTGAGCTTTGATGACAGCAGGTCCCTTAAGCCTCAAGAATGCCTGCACAGCTTCATACGGACTGCTGCAGACCGTCCCCTGTGGAATAGAAATGCCAAAATCGGCTAACAACCGTTTACCCATGTATTCAAACAGCTTCATTGTTTGATTCCCTCTTTCTACTTCCCTAAGACAACTAATGTAAACGAACAACAACGAGGTTTGAGTTTCTGCAAGGAAAACAAGACGTGACCCAGGCAAAAAGAAAACCCCTCATGCCAGTAGGCCTGAGGGGAATACAAACAAAAGGTCATCGTAATCTTATCTTCCGACGCCATTAATTCGCACTCCTCCTTTCATCCGAAGGCGGTGTACTAACCCGGAAGGGCAGGTCTCCTGGCTTGCGTTCATCGTTCGCATCCCCCTTCCCATCTACCCACAGGCTAGACAGTGGCTTGGTATGGAACTCACGCTTACAGTGGCGGGACCGCTCAGGA
>DIPA01000061.1:3410-5227 GCA_002427055.1 Firmicutes bacterium UBA5500
GATCACGGGGCACCTCTTCCAGCAAATATGCCGTTTTTTGTAACCAATTGATTATAACATAGAAATCACAAACAGACAATGTACATGAAGGTCACGATAGTTTGCCGAAGAAGCCGGCAGTCACGTGCCAAGTATCTAAGTCGATAACTGATAGGTCGGGGGTGCGAATCGATAACCATTCCTGTCTACCGAGGCGTCTTCCTAGTAGATGGCTGTAAAAGGCTGTTAGGATACGAGCATGGGAAACAATAGCGAAGGAACCAGTATGCTTACTGGCTATGTTCCGCACACAACGTACTATGCGTTGCTGTGCCTGCACATAGTCTTCTAGCAGCGGATGGCTAACCAGCCCTTCAAGATGATCGCCTACTATCCGCTCAAACAACTCTTGCGGTAGCCCACCGCGAACTATCCACATATCACTCAAATCTTCTTCCATATAGAGCGGAATTTGCCAACGGTGAGCGATTATATCAGCTGTCTGCGCCGCTTTCAGCTCTGGGCTGTAATAGATGACGGCAACAGAACTCCAGAAACTCGCCTCTGCTACTGGAGTAACCAACATGATCCCTTCACGTGATAATGGTAATTGCGACGGGTGGAGAGCTGACGCCTCAATCGGTTTGGAATGGTGTACAACATATAGCTTACTGCTCATCGGTTGCCTCCTGCTACAAGCGACTAAATTGTGTCCCCTATTTTCTATCTAGGCACGCGCTTAAACGCCAAACGCAACATGTCGTACCAGGCTGGCTTGACAGCATATTTGGCAGCAGCTAACTCGACCATCTCTGCCTCTCCCTTGCCTGTATTCCGCCAGGACTGTACATCTGCCACGAAATTTTCTAAGGTTTCCTGCTGATGCAAGAGTAGTTCCTTGCCACCCAAGCAGCCATGGCCAGGCACTACTGTCTGCACATCCCAGGTAGCAAGCTCTTCCAAAACTGCAATCCAGCGCGAAAAATCGGCATGTCCCATCCAGGGAGCGCGGCCGTTAAAGACCAAGTCTCCAGTAAACAGTAGACCGCTTTGAGGTAGGTACATTATGGCCAGGCCGGGGCAATGACCACCAAAATGCTGCATTCTGATCTCTTCACCGGCTATCTGCAGACGCAACTGTTCACTAAAGCAACAATTGGGCAACCCGTCTGCCATACCTTCAGCTAACATCGCTTCTTTCGCCTGTAGAGAGCTGATTATCGGGCCGGCGAATAACCTATTGCCTGCGATATGATCTCCATGCTCGTGTGTATTAAATACAAAGAGCACCCGCCCTTGAACTTGGGCTAGAAGTGCACGGCCTTGCGCTTCGTTGGCTTGGGTGTCTATTACTATCGTGCTGCGGTCGTCGATTGACAATAGGGTAGAGTTGACAGTACCTTCTGGATCGCTGTAGACCTTAAACTTAGGCGAGATAACCGCCTCCTTAAGTTATCACCTTAGCATTAATTTCCCCGTAGGGCTAGCTTTTTCCTGCCTCTTGGGCAAGTAAAAGGCCGCCTAAGGCGGCCAAGGTTCAGTGCCTACTACTTATGTTCCGCTTGCGCAAACTGCTGTAGCGTTTGCTCTATTTTCTGCCTTGGTGCCTGCTCTGTTTGATACCAGCCCTTCTTGTGTGCGGCGTTAAACATGGCAGATTGCAGCTCATGTTCTTCCATCAATATGTGTAGCATATCGCTACGCAGACCATTATTGCCAGCAGTTTCGTTGCTCGCTAAGTTGTAAGTATTGGTTAATTCCTTTTGGCAAGCCAAGGCATCTTTTAGAATCATTTCGTCAGGCAGCTTGTTCTCAGACACTAGACTCCCTCCCGTCCT
>DIPA01000003.1 GCA_002427055.1 Firmicutes bacterium UBA5500
CTTCCGTTGCTCTCAGCTGCTTCGATATAAGATTCGTAGTGATCGCTTAGTTCTTGCAGTTCCCGCTGTAGTCGATTTGACAGACTGTTCTCGTCCTGCAGTAACGCAGCACTGCTCTGTCCGGAGGTAATAAACTCCTCATTGTGGAGTTGTTCTGCTATTTGTACCACGGCATTGCTGGCGCGGCTCATCATAACCTTTTTTGCCAAGCTTTCGCTGTAGCTCTCCGGTTCGAATGCTAATTGTAGATGCTCAGCCTGTAGCATGCTATAGCAGGCGAGCAGTGCCCCCGAGAGGGCCAGCAGAATTGCCAGTAGTTTAATCACGGGTGAATAGCTAATATTTCTCCAACTTGTAGCCAATTCCCCACACCACCTTCAAGTACTTTGGTTCCTTTGGGTTATATTCAATCTTCTCTCGGATGCGTCGAATGTGCACAGCTACGGTGTTGGCGGGGTTGTAGGCCGGCTCGTGCCAAACCTGCTCGTAGATTTGATCAATCGAAAACACCCGGCCAGCGTTTTCGCAGAGCAGTTTTAGGATGCCATACTCCATCGGCGTCAGTTTCACCGGTTCGCCATCCACCGTGACCTCTTTCTTCGCATCATCAACTACTAAGCCGCCGCTAGTGAAAACATCTGTCTCAGGCACGTGACTGCCCAGCAATGTATAGCGACGGAGCTGTGATTTCACCCTGGCGACCAGCTCTAGGGGGTTGAAAGGTTTGGTCAGGTAGTCGTCCGCCCCTAGGTTGAGCCCCAGAATCTTGTCCGTGTCTTCCGATTTGGCTGAGAGCATAATGACGGGGATGTTTCTGTTTTCCCTAATCTTAACCGTCGCCCTCAGACCGTCCAGTACAGGCATCATGATATCCATGATTACTAAGTGAATCTCCGCTTGCTCAATGACCCTAAGGGCTTCTTCACCGGTATAGGCCTTCAATACTTCATAGCCTTCATTGCGCAGATAGATCTCTATGGCGTCGACAATTTCGCGCTCGTCATCGCAAACCAGTATGTTCATACTCATTACCTCGGTTTTCTGAATTTCCTTGGTCCCATCTTACCACACCACCTCCGCACGTTTCTGAGTTGATTATAGCGAGCAAATCTTACCGGCCATGAACGCATTTCTTAAGGTTGTCTTAAGCTTCAGCAGGACAGGGGGGCGGAGCTTGGGCCTGCAAATATTTAACAAGAGCACCAGCACTGTTTCACTGCTAGTTAATTCTGCATAGTTTTTCAAGGTGGTGAATAGCTATTGACAAACCAAGGCGTTCTATGTAGACTAATAGCAACTTAATAATCACCTCACTTTTATTAGTGAGGTAGAGGCGCGGTATTTAACAGTCCCTGGTGGAGTTTGAGAAGCAATGAGGCTAGGGAGAAGGAAATATCGCCGAAGTCGGTAGTACTCTCAGTATTACTGGCTGGGTCTGCAGTTAAGAGCTGCAGAACTGTCTCAATAAACAGCCCAAGTTTATTGAGTTGTGCTATCTCATCATGGGAAAGTGGGGAGGGATTTGGTTATTTATAACCCAAGCTCGCCTTGGGTTTTTTTTATTGCCAAAAGTGCTATTGAAGCTTAGGAGGAGAAAGAAAAATGAGAAACAGAGTATTATTAGCAGTCGCTATGTCGTTATTGATGGTAACGTTATTGACCGGATGCGGTGGCAAAGATGCAGGGGTCTTCAAAGTTGGTATGGAAGCGGGATACCCGCCCTTTAACTGGACACAGATGGACGCGAGTAATGGAGCAGTCAAGATTGAGGGCAGTGCAGAGTATGCGGGCGGCTATGATGTGGAAATCGCTAAGATAATTGCCCAGGGTTTGGGTAAACAGCTAGTTATCGTCAAGACGGAGTGGAATGGTTTGGAGCCGGCCGTGAGTTCCGGCAAAATTGACGCAGTCATTGCCGGCATGTCACCGACAGCAGATCGCAAAAAGGCTATAGATTTTTCAGACAACTATTACCAATCTGATCTAGTTATGGTTGTGAAGAATGGCGGCCGGTATGCAGACGCAACGTCACTTAACGATTTTGCTGGAGCCAAGATAACCGGTCAACTAAGTACTTTCCATTACTCAGTTATCGATCAGATTCCGGCAGTTGCCAAGCAACCAGCCATGGACGATTTCACCGCCATGAGAGTTGCCTTGGAGGCTGGCATGATTGATGGCTATGTATCTGAGCGACCCGAGGGCATTAGTGCAGAAGCTGCTAACACCAATTTCAAAATGGTGGAACTCACGGATGGTTTTGTTACCTTACCTGAAGATACGGCTATCGCTGTAGGTTTAGCACAAGGTAGCCCTCTTACGGAAGAGATCAACAAGATACTAGCCAATATCTCGGAAGAGCAGCAGAAGGCTATTATGGATGCTGCTATTGAGAACCAACCAGCAGCTAAGTAGCTGAGAGGAAACCGAGTGCCTCCGTAGGTATTCAGCTTCAATGGTCTAGAGGAGGGCAAGCATGAGTTTAGAGTTGGTTATGAAAATCATAGTGGAAAACTGGCCAATGTTCTTGCGGGGAGCTCGCGTGACGCTGCTAATTTCCACTATCGGTACAGTAGTAGGCTTTGCTATAGGTTTGTTAGTAGGAATTATCCGTACTACACCGGTGCAAGAGCGAGGAATAGGAAGAGTCTTGCTTTGGATTGCTAATGCTGTGCTTTCGATCTATGTAGAGATCTTCCGCGGTACGCCAATGATTGTTCAAGCTATGGTTATCTATTACGGCTCTGCTCTAGCTTTTGGTATAGATATGAGTCGGTTATCTGCGGCTCTGCTAATTGTATCCATTAACACTGGGGCTTATATGGCGGAGATTGTGCGCGGTGGTATTATCTCCATCGACAAAGGGCAGTTCGAAGCTTGTCAGGCCATAGGCATGAATCATTGGCAGACTATGTCAACTGTCATACTGCCACAGGTAATCCGTAACATCTTACCCGCTATCGGAAATGAGTTTGTCATTAACATTAAAGATACCTCAGTGCTTAACGTTATTTCTGTAAGTGAATTGTATTTCCAGACTAAAACAGTTGCAGGTAACAACTTCAGATACTTTGAGTCGTTTTTTGTAGCAAGTGTTATTTACTTTGTCATGACCTTCACAGTAACGCGGATCCTCCGCTATTGCGAAAGAAGACTGGACGGGCCAGAAAACTACATTCTATACGCAAATCAAATGCAAGTGGAAGCGCCCGAAGCTATGCTGCGCAAAAGGAAAAATGGCAACGCAGGTTGCTATTAGGCAAAGGCAGGGGAAGAGAATGGAAAAAGTGATTGAGGTCCAGCATTTGAACAAGCGCTTTGGAACCCATGAAGTCCTGAAAGATATTGATTTTTCGGTACGTGAGGGAGAAGTAGTCTGTGTTATTGGCTCTTCCGGGTCGGGCAAATCTACCCTACTGCGCTGCGTTAATCTCCTGGAGACACCTAGCGATGGTCAGATTCTCTACCGGGGCCAGAATATTAGGGGCAACAGGCACGATATCTATGCTAACCGCGCCAAACTGGGTATGGTTTTCCAACAGTTTAACCTGTTTAATAACCATAATGTCTTGAGCAACTGTGTTGTAGGGCAAGTAAAAGTTGCAAGGCGCTCTAGAGAAGAGGCTGAAAGGACAGCAATGAGATACTTGAAACTGGTTGGTATGGAGCGTTATATTAACGCTAAACCAAAGCAGTTATCAGGTGGGCAGAAGCAACGAGTGGCCATCGCCCGGGCACTTTCCATGGAACCGGATGTCATGTTGTTCGACGAGCCTACGTCGTCGCTTGATCCAGAAATGGTAGGGGAAGTTCTGAAAGTCATGCAGCAGCTTGCAGAAAGCGGCCTGACTATGCTAGTCGTGACCCACGAGATGGACTTCGCTAAAGAAGCAGCTGACCGAGTGATTTTCATGGATGATGGGGTTATTGCTGAGGAAGGGACTCCGGAGCAATAACCCCATCATCCATGA
>DIPA01000017.1:0-179 GCA_002427055.1 Firmicutes bacterium UBA5500
GGCCGTTAATAAAAATCAACTTTTTCATGTGCTCACCAGCGATAGTCGTAGCCGATGCAGATTAGGGGCTTTTCCAGCTCATCTTCGCGGATGCGGTACTTTTCTTTCAGAGCGGGTAGGTCATCAATGGGACAAGTCCCGTAGGCAATCTGCAGACCGAACTTGTCCTGCTCGCGCAT
>DIPA01000017.1:251-3187 GCA_002427055.1 Firmicutes bacterium UBA5500
CAAGCCAAACTTATCCTGTTCGCGCATGCTTTGAGTTATATCCTGCGGCAGGCGAGTGTAAAACTGCCAGTGCCGCTCCATCTCCCGCATCCCTAAGTGCTCATAATAGGCTTGAGCATGCTCGTCCATTGACCAGAATTCCATCCGATGCACATTCCTAGCGCTCAGCCACTTCTTGGCTGCTTCAATCATGCGATTGGCGATGCCCTCACCCTGATGATCAGATCTTACCCCGAACTCCCAAACAAAACCGCAACAGCTATCTTCGGCATAGCCTAGTTCACCCGGCTTTGATTCCAACTCAACATCGATAAAGCCAACAATCTCACCATTATACTCAGCCACTAACTCCAGTGATTCCTGCCTATATGTTGGTTTGCGACGATGCAGGACAACCCAGGCACGCGAAGTAACGGCCACTTGCGCCCAGGTGGCAAGCCAAGCTTCCTCGTCAGCTGGCTGGTAAGGGCGCAGAACTAACTCGCCAAAGGAGGGATAGGCAGCAGCGGCGTCCCAGCTTTGGTTCCAGGTATCATGAAAAGTAAGCTCAGATAGCGGCTTGCGGGGGCGGCGCTTCTCCTCGGCTGGATAGCCCAGCGGCATAAGGTAATAGCAGCGAACATCTTCAGGTAGTTGCAGGATATCGCTGGCCTTGGCAATGTCCAAATAGCCAATCCAGCAGCTGCCGATGCCATGGGCCGCCGCCGCTAACTGAATATGTGCTCCTGGAATCAGAGGAGCTGAATTCATGAACAACAGCGCCATGTGGTGAGGATCAGGACAACTCCTAAACCAGTCATACGCTTCCCTGCCCCAGCGCAGCCTATTGACTTCTTGGCTAAACTCACTTTCCTCTTCCGGCTTGTAGAGCCTAGCACAACAAGCGATTACTACCGGCGCCTCGGCAATCCACATCTGCCCTCCCGCTGCTTCAGCCAAGGCCCGCTTCTTAGCTTCGTCAGTGACAATGCCGAAGACATGGGCCTGTCCGTTACCGCCACTGGGGGCCCAGCGGGCAGCTTCCATAATGCGCTGCAGTACTTCCGGCGCAATTGGGTCTGGTTTGAAATGCCTAACAGAACGGCGGTTATATAATGCTGTAAACAAATGCTCAGTCTGCTTCATCTGCTTTTCCTCCTTGGTTCATCACAGTTCACTAGTCCCATTATCTCTAAGTTCAAGGCTGCGGGCTAGGGTAAGCTTGCTTGGGAGAGGAATGTTCCCAAAGCATAAGGGATTTTGCTGGGCACACCAACGTTGCAGGGGAATGCCTGCTGTTAGGGGCTGCTGCTCACTAGAGCCGCCTGCCCCGGCTGCACGTCGACCAGGAGACGGCCTTGCTCTGGTTGGCTTCTGAGAAACTGTAGGCCAAGGGCGAAGCGGAATAGTAGGCTGGAGCCAATGCGCGCTTAACTTGCTGGGGTCGATGTAAATGGCCTAAGGCGATATAATGGGCACCGACTGGCAGATGTTCGGTGGCCACTGTACAGGCACCACCAATTCAATGGGCCGCTCCGACTCGCTCTCCATGCTGCCCTATCTTAATTTCTCTTGTGCAGCCTGCTTTCCTACCTTGTGTAGTACACAGACTTTAACGCTTTATGTAGAATTTGCATTTAAACACTAATATGGAATTTTGGGGTCTATCTGCATAGCATTTTGCGCATTGAATTACACAACCCATGATCGCCTAAATTGCATTTTAATTAAATGGTAAAATCATTGTTGCCACATAATTTACACAATGCTATAATATCCATAGGCTGTCGACTTACTCTTAGATTCCCCTAGCAATCTAACGCCAATGGATGTATATACACTAGCCGCGATAGCCGAAATCCTACCACAAGACTACCAGATTCCTGTGCAACTCAGAGAAAAAGTAATCCGCATGATAGATGAAGTGCTTCAAACCGATAAACTAAGGCCCACAGCGGAATACTTGCTCTGCCTTAAAATCATGGCCGATAGGTTTGGCACAAAATCTACTGGACTCAATTACTATCTAGAGAACCAGGCGAGATTACTTGAAAGTACCAAGGGAGGTTTCGGGGCAGTCATTGGAGATAAAGCTGATATTTACTCTACTTATGCGGTGGTAAGAATCTTGAGCGAAATGCACTTACCCTTTGAAAGGGCTAGGGTTTATGAGTGTGTAAAGCAGTACAAACTTGATGATGGTGGGTTTCGCTGTGAGGAGGGGGCTCCTATCTTTGACTTGAGCTCTACATACTATGCTTTGTTGACCATTAAGTTGTTGGGAAATGGGGGGGGTAAGGGCGGTTGAAACATAGCAGATTTTTTGTGACATTACTCATCGGGTGCATTCTTGGATACAGTTTTGCTGTTTTCATGACGCCAAAGCGCACATTCCCAGATTTTGAGCTTTCTGGAGAGTTCAGGGTAGCATCCGTACCGATTGCCCTGCCAGAGCCATGGGGCTATTCAAAACAAGGGGCGCTGGATAACGGCTTAGCTACGCCAGTTTACGTTTTAGGCATCTTAGATGATATAGGCCAGAGGGCAAGAGTTACTCAGGTAGCAACCGCCCAGAAATTGGGGCAATACTATGCGCCAGGAAACCTTATTTTGAACCTGGATAGTCTAGAAGATACCGTGTATAGTGCTCTGCTTCTTTCAGGTGATGGACTTCAGTTTTCCTTCGAGAACGAGCCAAAAAACCTATTACGCGTATATTACGTAATCTTGGATGATGGCCCCAGGATCGTAAGAGAACTAGTAGTAGAGCTAACCACCCCCTAGAGCCTCTTTTTGAGAGGCCAAATGAGGTCTGTTAGCTAATAGCTTGTTAAAACTAGCATGGGACGTCATTACAGGCATACTTTGATGGTTACAAATTAACGTCATATTTTAATATCGTGAACCGCCGTATACCTAACGGTACGTACGGTATACGGCGGTTCCAAAGATTACAC
>DIPA01000017.1:3449-3757 GCA_002427055.1 Firmicutes bacterium UBA5500
ACCCGTTTCCATCGTTTCCAGGTCACCATTCGATGCGCTTCTTATCCATTACTCTAGCTTTACTAGTAGGGCCTTCGCATCAGCTAGCTTTCATCGCATTCGGCAGCATGAAATCGCGGTAATCCGTGCTGTAGAAGTGCTTCACTCATCTGGGTAAACATCTTCCTATTTAGGTTCCTTCGCTGAGTTTTAGCGGCCAGCCAATTCACGAAGCGGTAAATAAGGTAGAGATCTAGGCTCCCCATCTTGCACGTATTTCACTTGGTCGCATAATAGTTCCGCCAGCCATGTATCTTAGGCCTTAGGTA
>DIPA01000017.1:3954-4109 GCA_002427055.1 Firmicutes bacterium UBA5500
TGCTGTATGGTGTGGTAGAACACACCATACAGCATTCTCCGCCTTGGCTTTGCGAAAGTGCATTCCTAGAAAGCCAAACCCTCCTTTCCCATCCCATAACCCTACTATCCTAGTCTTGGTAGGGTGCAAGGCTAATTCCAAGCGCTCCATTATCT
>DIPA01000017.1:4221-8666 GCA_002427055.1 Firmicutes bacterium UBA5500
TAATTCCAAGCGCTCCATTATCTGCTGAATAAGTCTCATCGCTCGTTGCACGTCTGTTCGCGTTTTGCAGACCACTACAAAGTCGTCAGCATATCGTGTGAGTATGCCGATGCTAGCACCTTTGGTGTATTAAATACTATTTGAAGTCCTGCGATAAATGAAAGGAGGGCAGATTGCGTTTTGAAACCAAAAGGAAGGAGCATCAATATAGAAACGTTGGTTCTTTTGCTTTCACTTACTGTCGTTGCTTGTTCGGTTCTCTTCCTGGGTATAGCTTCGAAAGAGAAGTCCGTTAATCTAAGGCTGAAGTTAGCAACTCTAGATTCATCTTCACCGCAGTATCAAACCGCCTTAGCCACAGATGTTAAGTTTGGCTTTTATCCGCAACACTACAGCAAACTAGGCCTAATCGCGAATATCAAGCTTAAGCAGAATAAGCTTCAGGAAGGTCAATTCGATGTGCGAGTGTAAATATTTTTGTGTAAATGGTTTTTCCCTTCGGCGATGGACATGCTACTAAATGGCTCTTGCTCGCAAGAAGGATAGGGCAATGCTGAGGAGCAACCCGAGCATCTTGCGAGACTCTGCCAAGGGGGATGGTTCATTTTTGAACACCCCTTTTAGCTTCTGGCCATCCCCCTTGGGAGAACCTAAGCGATGAACCTCGGGGGTCAGGGGGCAGCGCCCCCTGCTATAGGATGTCAATTTTGTTTTCTAGCCGTTCGCCAAAATAGACCATCAATTGCGATAGGCACATGCCCCATTCACGCACTTGCTTGTCCCATCGTTTTGAAATATCCCTGGTTGCTAGGTAGATGACTTTACGTAGGGCATCATCCGATGGGTAAACAACCTTTGTTTTTGTGGCTTTTCTTAATTGCCGGTGGTAGCCTTCAATGGTATTCGTGGTGTAAATTATGCGCCGAATTTCCCCCGGATATTTGAAAAACGTCGTCAGCTCAGCCCAGTTCTTTTCCCAAGAGCGGACGATGACAGGGTACTGTATACCCCACGTTGCCTTAAACTGCTCAAAGGCCACTTCGGCTTGCTCTAGTGTTACTGCCCGGTAAACCTTTTTCAAGTCCGCCATAAGTGGCTCTTTGTTTTTGCTTGAGGCATACTTGAGCGTGTTTCTGATCTGATGAATAATGCATAGTTGCTGTTCTGCCCTAGGGAAAACGGCTTTTATGGCCTCTGAAAAGCCGCTAAGACCGTCTTTAGCAACGATAAGGATATCTTCTACACCCCTATTATGTAAATCGTTGCAGACGCTTAGCCAAAAACTGGCGCTTTCATTTTCCCCGATCCAAATCCCTAGGATATCTTTGTATCCAGTTAGGGTCAAAGCCATCACCGTGTAGGCGGCCTTATTTATGACCCGCCCATCTTGACGCACCTTAAAGTGAATCGCGTCTAAGAAAACGATAGGGTAAACCTTCTCCAAGGGCCGTGATTGCCATTCGGCAATCTCAGGCATGATTTTGTCCGTGATTCTGCTGACCAATGTTGGTGAAATATTAACCCCGTAGATGTCCCTGATGTGGGCCTCGATATCTCGTGTTGATAGCCCCTTTGCATACATGGCGATAATCTGATCCTCTAGTTCGCTAGCCGTCGTCTTGTACTTGCGGATGACCTGCGGCTCAAATTCCCCATTCCTATCCCTAGGAACGGCTATTTCGGTTTTACCAGAACGGGTCTTAAGGGTCTTCTTGCTATAGCCATTTCTGCTATTGCCGGAGTTGTCGCCGGCTTGGCTGTGTTTCACATAACCAAGGTGTTCATCAATTTCCGCTTCTAGTAGTTGCTCAATCGTCTGGCCAAATAAGTCCCTGAGTTTGGCTTGAACGTCGTCAACAGTTTTGCACTCTTTGGCCAATTCCTTGGCCAGTTGGATACTCGTACTTTGCATAAATGATCAGCCTCCCTTGTTGGCATTATTGACCATTTACACAAATATCTATACGCTCTATTCAAGGCAGAAGGAATTAAGGGGAAATAGAATTAGTTATGAAATACGTTAAGATGAAAAGAGAGGTAAGTAATGCATGAAAGGGACAACTGCCCGCAACATTATTATTTTTTCAGTTGTGGTTATAGTAAGTGGCTGGCTGGGAGTTCTTCTTGACAATGTGATTGTAAACCCAACAAACCTAGAAGGAGAATCCTTAGGTATGGGGCTATGGCTGGTTTTGCCGCTCATAACCACCGTTCTGCTTCGGGTGTTCTTTGGTGATGGATGGAAAGACGCGGGGTTTGAGCCAAAGTTTAAGGGCAATATAAAATGGTATGTGATAGCAGTGTTAGTTTATCCGCTAGTTACAGCCATAGTGGTTCTATTAGGAGTACTTACGGGTTGGATAAGCATATCCGGTTTAAATATGGGAGCCTTTGCACTCATATTTTCCAGCGCCCTACTAGCAGGCTTTATTAAAAACATATTTGAAGAATCCGTATGGAGAGGATATTTGACAAGCAAACTACTAAAGCTAAATTTAAGTGATTCTACGATCTACTTAATTGTAGGTGGTGTTTGGGGAGCCTGGCATATACCGTATTATCTGGTGTTTTTGCCTGCTGCCGACATGTATGCCATATTACCGGTGAGTCGTTTTATCTTTGCTCTTGCCGCCATAGGCACGATGATAGGCTGGTCCGTCATGTTTGTTGAACTTTATCGTGTGACTCGATCCATTTGGCCATGTGTGCTTGCTCATATGGTTGAAGATGCACTCATCAACCCTCTAGTTATTGATGGATACATGTCAATTTCCTCAGGCAAAGAGATTTTTATTTCGCCCATCACAGGGGTAATCACAACCCTTCTTTATCTTTCGGTCGGCCTTTTCATCCGAGGCTGGAGAATCAACAGAGAGAGACGCATTAACCTTTCTTACATCCCGTTTTAAACGCCGATTAGATTTAGCATCTACAAAGAGAATACATTGAATTTTAGTTGACCAATACAGCTACTCGGAAGGGGGACGAGATAAATGATTGAGATACCTGAGGCGTGTGTTCTAGCGAGGCAGATCGAGGAAAAGCTTGCTGGCAAACGGGTTAAGTCCATTCTGGCCAATCACTCACCCCATAAGTTTGCTTGGTATCATGATGATCCAGCAAACTATGATGACCTGCTGAGGGATAAGCAACTGCAGTCGGCCACAGCGCGCGGTGGCCTAGTTGAAGTCTTCCTTGAAGATACTCGCATCGTACTTGGTGAAGGCGTTGCAGTCCGCTTTATTCCAGCCGACCAGAAGCGCCCTGCGAAACACCAATTGCTTGTGGAGTTCACAGATGGCTCCGCTATAGTGGCAACAGTGCAAATGTATGGAGGTATGTGGTGCTTTAAAGAGGGCGAATTTGACAACCCCTATTACCAGATAGCCTGCAGCAAGCCTTCGCCGCTGGGTGAGGAATTTGATTTAGCCTATTTCGCAGGTCTACTAGACGAACAGGGACGGAAGAAAAGCGCCAAAGCCTTCCTGGCTACTGAACAACGCATACCTGGTCTGGGCAATGGCGTCCTACAAGACATACTTTATCAGGCCAACATCCACCCGAGACGCAGCATGTTGTCGCTAACAGATCAGGAACTTGAGACCCTCTTCCTAGCAATCAAGGCGACGCTACGGCAAATGGCTGACCAAGGAGGGCGTGACACGGAAAAGGATCTATTTGGTCAACCGGGTGGCTATCGTACCATACTGAGCAAGAACACGGTCAACACGCCCTGCCCCCGGTGTGGCGAGTTAGTCCGTAAGGAAGCCTATATGGGGGGCAGCATCTACTACTGTTCAGGGTGCCAGAGCCGTAGTTAAATGGTATGTAAGTTGAACCAATAAGAACTGTCACCTCCTCTATTGCGTGCCCGAGGGGCGGCTTCCTCTTGCTACATTCACCTGTTTTGCAGCAACGCGCATGCTAGTTGCCTGTTCATGCCAAGCTACTCTTGCGGCCGTATCTAAATGCAAAGGGAGGGAGCTAGGTTGCCTCATTTGCCTAAACTATGGCGGGAAGATCCCACCCCGGAAGCCCATCGGGCTTGCAGCCTTTGCCCGCTGGCCCAGCAACGTTCGCGCATCATCTGGGGCGAAGGGAACCCCGACGCCGGAATCATTGTGTTGCTAGACAACCCGGGGGCACGAGAGGACAAACTGGGAGAACCGTTCGTTTGCGGTACTAGGCAAGCTTTATATACCGCCACTGCTAAGGCCGGACTAGGGGAAAACGACCTTTATGTCACCTATGTACTGCGTTGTCGCCCGAGAAAAAAATATGACAAGGAATTAGCAAGGTCAACCTGCCTGGGCTTTTTGCATGAACAAATTGCGGCTAAGCACCCCAAGCTGTTAGTTTGCTTAGGCAACGTAGCAGCTCAGGCCTATCTAGAAAATAATCAGGCGGAGATTAAGAACTTGCGTGGCAAAATCACCATGCATAAA
>DIPA01000017.1:8752-9685 GCA_002427055.1 Firmicutes bacterium UBA5500
TGCATAAAGGCATCGCCACCGCCTTCAGCTATCATCCCCTGGCTATAAGAAGGCGGCCAAACCTGCAGCCATTGTTCGAAGCAGATTGGCAGCTGGTAGCCGACTATTACAGGAGAATATAGGGTAACAGCCCGTTGCGGATGAATGCAGCGGGCTGTTGTTTTTTCTAAATATTCCAGGATATAACTCGTTTCTCCAGTCCTAGCTGGGGTCATACACTGAACCCATGAACAAAACTGCATCCGTCTGTTGATCGTGAATCATGAAGAAGAATGGCCTGTCGACTTTCATAGTAAAGCTGGGCGCTGGCGGCCTGCCAGTCAGCTGAACTTCAATCGAAGTTACGGCGGCCGCTTCGGTACCTAGTTCATCCACCTCAATGAAAGCCTTATGTTTTACTTCACTAATGAAAACGTCCTCGCCCCACTCAACCATTTTACTGAAGTCGGCCTTGATGTCATCAAAGGCGATTCCCATGCCTAGGGCGGTAAGGGCTTCATTCAGTGACTGTTCATATTCGAACTTGAACTTAGGCAGTGATAGCTCTCCCCTTGCCGACTCAAAACCCAACCGCCACTCTGCCCACTGTTCCTGTGTTAAACGCTCATGAAATACATCCAGATCCGTCGGGAGAAATATATACATGGCCATGTTCCCTTTTCCATAGGGAAGTCGAATAGCTTGTAGATCTTTGTCCTCGAGATAGTCAAAGCTTGCCGTCTTATTCATGAAAGGAACCGTCACTTGCCCAGTTGGCGCGTAGAAGATATCGTCCCTGGTTTGGGCTGCGGCAAAAGGTTGGCTCCAATCTCCCTGGAAGTAGACCGCATTGAGCAGAAAAGCCAAGGTCGCAGAATCAATTGGGCTCTCTATTATCTTTTCAATCAAGTCATTGGTATGATCCTGCACCCACTTGTTAATGGTGGGAACGGC
>DIPA01000017.1:9909-10375 GCA_002427055.1 Firmicutes bacterium UBA5500
GGAGTTCTGCAGTGATTCTATCAACAGTTTATTGGACTGGTTTAACTGCTCTAAGTCAATCCCCTCAACCAGTAGAGTCTCAGCCATCGCAGTTTGTGTTCCACCGGCAGCGCCATTGTAGGCCATGGATAAGGCGAGGGCGATACTGACTGGTGAGAGCAAGATGTTCTCCTGGCCACGTAGCTGCTGGTAGAGGTTAAACCCAAACTGATTATATGAGTCAATCCCTGCTGCTTGCGCAATGAACTTACCCGGGGGCTTAACTACTGGTGGTAAAGACTGCGAGCAGCCGGTCAGCAGTGTTAGTACCAACAATAAGGCCAACCATTTACGCATGCCTATCACTCCTCGTTTGCTTGCTATAGTAGCATAGACGCAATATGGTCAACAATGTTCCAATAACAATTCCTCTACCTGTGACTACAGAATTTCACTTTTACATATATTTGCAGGCCACTCCGTCCCC
>DIPA01000017.1:10472-10837 GCA_002427055.1 Firmicutes bacterium UBA5500
CCCCTGCCCTGGTTTGCAAAAATAACCAGTTGTTATGGTATAATATTGATAAGGAAACATGTTACTGGAGGGTGGCATATGGGTGCTAATTTGCTGGATAGAAACAAGCTGCTTGAAATATTTGATTATCTCAACGAACGGTTAAAAGAGAACCAGCTACAATTGGAAATAACTATCTATGGTGGTTCGATTATGACTCTGGTCTACGATAATAGACCGGCAACTAAAGACATAGATTGCGTGTTTGGCGCTACCAATGTAAGATTACTCGACAGCATATTAGAGCTCACGCAATTCACTTTCAATCTCCCAGATGGATGGATTAACGAGCAGATTAAGGAACCACTACAGTCGATTGTGCAAGA
>DIPA01000017.1:10961-11204 GCA_002427055.1 Firmicutes bacterium UBA5500
TATTCTAACCTGAAGATACTGAAACCTAAGGCGGAACAGCTCTTAGCTATGAAAGTCTTAGCTGCAAGACCTGAACCGGCTAAGGATTTTGTGGATGGGGGCATATTGTGCAAGGACTTGCATATTACCACCAAAGACGAATTGCTTGCCATTGTCTCCAAATACGTCCCCCTTGCCTTGCTTGGGGAAAGGCAGGTTACTTTTATAAGGTACTTAGGGAAGGATTTAGGCTATGATTGGAAA
>DIPA01000017.1:11330-11820 GCA_002427055.1 Firmicutes bacterium UBA5500
ATTTAGGCTATGATTGGAAATAAATATTTGCAGGAGCTATTTCTTCAGCCCGACGAGGATACTGGCTTAAATCAGCTGCTAGAGTTGTTAGTTGGTAAGGACAGGGGCTTTATCCACAGCCTTAACGAACCAGTAGATATGGATTTATGCACCGCTGCGGAAACCGCATATTTGACCAAGGCATCTGCCTTGATAGATTATTATCTACAGATCAACGGGCTGCCAGTACCCGCTTGGCTTAGGCACGAAAAACTGCAATTTGATAGGCCCTATTACCATCCTAGAAGACTCAGCGACTTTGCCAAAGTAAAGCTACAATATGCCAGTCCGGCTCCCTTTAGGGCTCGGAACGTTTATTTTGACCTGCAAGGGATTACAAGAGTTTAGTTCGCCCTCACCCTGCAGAAGGCAACAGTCCGTTGCGTCTGGATGACACAACGGACTGTTGTTTTTGTTAGAAATTTGCAGGCCCAAACTCCGTCCCCCTGTC
>DIPA01000005.1:0-383 GCA_002427055.1 Firmicutes bacterium UBA5500
CAGAGAGTCGATGGTTGGTGCAAATCGACACAGGTGCAGGTGGTGAATTACCTTTCGGAGCCATGGTAGTGAATCAATAGTAGCTACCGTCGGGGCCCGCCGTTATTGGGTTTGAGTGAGCAGGGCTGTCCCTGCTAACAAGGGTGGTACCGCGAGCCAACAACTCGTCCCTTTCTTAGGGGCGAGTTTTTTAGTACCCAGAAACTTTTGCTTAAGCTGGTAGGAAGGAGAGGGAAATCGTATGCAGCAGCAATTATCTAAGGCAGAACGTGCCGAGCTGGAGCGTCAGCTAGCCATCTTGCGCTCCGGAGCAGTGGATATTATCCCAGAAGAGGAGTTTGAGGCAAAACTGGCCGAGTCGATTCGCGAGCAGCGTCCATTGC
>DIPA01000005.1:497-1015 GCA_002427055.1 Firmicutes bacterium UBA5500
TCAAACTCGGGCTTGATCCATCGGCACCAGATATTCATCTTGGGCACACTGTCGTCATTCGTAAACTCAAGCAGTTTCAAGATTTGGGCCACCAAGTGCAGTTGGTCATTGGTGATTTCACGGGGCGCATTGGTGACCCGACGGGACGTTCCGAAGTAAGGAAGCAGTTGACGGAGGAGCAGATTCAGGCCAATGCTCGCACCTATGTGCAGCAGTATGGCAAGATTCTCGACATGGAGCGCACCAAGCTCTACTTCAATAGCGAATGGTTAGCACCACTTACGTTCGAAGATGTCATTAAGCTGGCCGGTGCGATGACCTTGGCACGCATGCTGGAGCGCGATGATTTCCATAAGCGTTACACCGAGAATCTACCTATTAGCCTACATGAGTTCTTCTACCCCTTGATGCAGGGTTACGATTCGGTTGCCCTAGAAACAGACATAGAGTTGGGCGGTACTGACCAGACTTTCAACCTTTTGGTAGGACGTAACTTACAGCGCGAGCGTGGTCTGGCT
>DIPA01000005.1:1094-1794 GCA_002427055.1 Firmicutes bacterium UBA5500
CATGACTATGCCCTTACTTGAAGGTCTAGATGGCGTACACAAGATGAGTAAGAGCCTCGGCAACTACATCGGCATCGATGAAGCACCTGAGCAAATGTACGGGAAAACCATGTCAGTTCCCGACGAGCTGATGCTCAGATACTATGAGCTGGTGACCGGTATTGGCCCGGAGAAGCTAGCAGAACTCCGAGCAGGTCTCGAGGATGGCAGCGTGCATCCGCGGGATGCCAAGATGCAGCTGGCTCATAAGATAGTGAGCATGTATCACGGACCGCAGGCGGCAGCTGAGGCTGAGCAACATTTCCGCACTGTTTTTCAGCAGGGCGCTTTGCCGGAAGACATACCTGAAAGAGTCTGGGCAGGCGAGCCAACAGCGAATATCATTGACTTGCTCCATAAGGCCAAGCTAGTACCGTCTCGTAGCGAAGCTCGCCGTATGGTAGAGCAAGGTGCCGTGCGTGTTAACGAAGAACGTGTATCCGATAGCCAGCAAGATTTCGCTGTAGGTGAAGGCCTGATCATTCAAGTCGGCAAACGCAAGTTTGTGCGTCTAGTGCAGGAAAAATAGTATCTAGCAATGAATCCCCCCATGGTCTAAGACTCTGGGGGGATTTGTGCCAGCGCTTGGTTGAAATCAGTATATACTTTTGCTCCCGGGGGCAGCGCTTCCAGCACCAGGTGTTTGTCGCGCCCGTGAGGG
>DIPA01000005.1:1880-2722 GCA_002427055.1 Firmicutes bacterium UBA5500
TGAGGGCCCAAATCGAGAACAGCTAGAATGCCCCGATCTGAAGCAAGGCGAATGAGACGGCCAAAGCCTTGACGCAGCTTGATGAGCATGGCAGGAACATCAACCGTGGCCACCGGGTCTAGGCCGGCTTGTTCGGCAGCATGTTTTTTGGCTCGTAGCAATGGGTCATCCCATGGATAGGGCAAGCTAAAGACGACAACGAGTGAAAGGGCTGCCCCAGGCACATCAACGCCTTCCCAGAAATCCGTACCCACCAATACCGATGGTATGTCCTGTTTATACTGCTCTAGTAACCAGCTTCTATCCTGGCTTCCTTCCCAAAGGATGCGGTAGGGGAAAGGGGTTGGGCGCTGCTGCAGATAAGCCTGCCATTGCTTCAGCTCGCTTGGTGCTCGCAGCAAGACTAACGTTCTGCCGCCGTTGGCCTGGACGATATCCAGACAGTGTTCGACCCTATGGGCAAAGCTGTCTGTAGTATTAGCAGCCTCGTTACTCTGGTCTACTAGCTGGGGTAGATATGCGCATACTTGATTGGCCAGGTCAAACGAGGTGCCCACTTGTGTATGCAAGGCCTGTGGTAGCCCCAACAAATGTTGGAGCCCTGTGAATGAACCGTTGGCTTGTAATGTGGCCGATGTGAATATTACCGGCAGGTGTTTACTGGTCAACTCTTGGCCCAAGAGGGTGCTAAACTGCCGAGGTAGAATCCACAGTACGTCACCCGCCGGTTCCCACCAGATCACTGGCTGCTGATCCTCCGCACATAGCAATAGTAGCCCAGCCAACAGCGAATCAAGGCGCTGAATATAAGTGTTGAGGTTACGTTCTAGGTCTGTTCCTAT
>DIPA01000005.1:2784-10740 GCA_002427055.1 Firmicutes bacterium UBA5500
CTATGTGTAGCTGTGTCTCGATGGTGATATTATCGTTAGTCTTGGCAATCCAGGCGCTCAGTGCTTGAGCCTGTGCCAGCAGAATTGGGTTAATATCAACCGCCCATTTGCTCGCCTCTGGATGGGGAATCGCACTTGCCGCCAGGGTAGTGAAGAACTCTTGGGCAGCTATTTCAATGCCCTCTAGGCAGAGTAGTAGTGCAGTACGGTAGTGGTTGCGATAGAGAAGAATGTCCGCAATTACATCGGTCACCGATTGCTGCCGTAAGGGCGAGCCGAGATGACGCAGGGCCGGTTGTTCGACTAGGTGTCCTTCATCAAAAACAACAGCCGCGAAATTTGGCAGCAGTGGTAACCGTTTTTCAGCCAGACGTTCGCCACTGCTCCAAAGATGGGCAAAGAACACATCATGGCTACAGATGATGAAGTCTCTCGCCTCTAAGTAATGCTTGCGCGTTGCCGCCGCCTGACAGTAGCCCCGCCGTCGACAACGATCACAGTAGAGCGTATTGTGCCATGCGACTTGCTGCCAGAGGCCGTCACCGACATTCGCTATCTCACTGCGATCCCCTAGTTCCGTCTGTTTCGCCCAAGCTAAGAGACGCCGCATAGATGCGGATTTGCCGCTGGCATACTGCAACCGCTCCGCTTTGAGCTGACATAAGTAATTGCCAGCGTCCTTGGCCAGTCTGGCATCAATGTCCAGATTAAGGAGCTGCGAGAGGGTAGCTATGTCACCCTGCGGCCCCACTAGCTGTTGCTGCAAGGCAGCGTTTGCGCTGGAGAGAATCACCGGTTTGCCGATTAGGCGCGCGTAACAGACAGCACTGAGCAGGTAGGCAAACGTCTTTCCGGTTCCAGAACCAGCCTCAGCAAACAGAACTTGACGGCGGCAAAAGGCTTGGGCAATGCGATAGGCCGTATAGATTTGCTCTTCGCGAGTTTCAAAGCCAGCAGCTGGCAGGATCTCATAATAGACATTGCTTAGCCAGTCGTTTAGTTTCTGTTCAAAATCAGTAATTGTAGTGTAACGGAAGGGCATGTCTAGCCAGCGCAACATACTCATGGCAGCAGTACCTCCTAACTCAAAGTAGGTATTGACATCCTCTCTTGCGGGTGATATAATCTATGATAGAAGGGGTATTGTCTGGTTTTTCACGAAAAGGCCTACTGTTTATCATACTCCTTGCTTAACTAATTGTCAATTCTGGCTGTCCGCAACAAGCGGGCAGTTTTTTTGCAGAGAATAGAGGGGATCCGGACATTCTGATTCCTCCAGGAACGGATGCTCTACAGGTCGTGTTAGCCAAACTAAATGGAGATTGATAGCAGGAGGGTTAATTTTCGCTAGGCGAAAGGATTTGCAGCAGCTATTGTAGAATCAGTCTAGGGATGCAGTTTAGAAAAGGGGGATGACAATGCAATATAGGAAATTCGGCAGACTCGATTTAGAGGTTTCAGCATTAGGCTTTGGTTGCATGCGCTTTCCGGTCTTAGATGGTGATACAGCTAAGATCAACGAGCCGGAAGCAATTCGCATGGTGCGTCATGCCATTGACGAGGGTGTTACCTATATTGATACAGCCTATAATTATCATGGTGGCAACAGTGAAAAACTGGTGGGCAAAGCCCTGCAAGATGGTTACCGTGAGCGAGTGAACTTGGCTACTAAGTGCCCGGTATGGTTGGCCGAGACCCACGAGGATTTTGATAAGTTGCTCAATGAACAATTAGAGCGTTTACAGGTTGACCATGTTGACATGTACCTATTGCACGCTCTCAACAAGAAGAGCTGGCAGGCGGCTTACGACTTAAACGTGCTAGATTTTGTGCGTCGTGCTTTAGCAGACGGCCGCATCAAGCATGCAGGCTTCTCTTTCCATGATGAGCTCTCAGTTTTCAAGGAAATCGTTGATGCTTTCGATTGGGATTTCTGCCAGATTCAACTCAACTACATGGATCAGGAATATCAGGCTGGCCTTGCCGGCTTGCGCTATGCAGCTGCTAAGGGCATGGCTGTGGTAATCATGGAGCCTTTGCGGGGCGGTCGCCTGACTAACAATGTGCCCGCAGAAGTGCAAGCCATTTGGAATCAGGCGCCAATCAAACGCACCCCGGCCGAGTGGGCGTTGCGTTGGGTTCTCAACCAGCCCGAAGTTAAAGTGGTACTTAGCGGCATGAGTGCCATGGACCATGTAGACGAGAACTTGCGCGTGGCAGCAGAGGCCAGGGCTAATTCTCTCACCGAGCAGGAACTAGCAATCATCGACCAGGCCAAGGAGTTCTACCTGAACCGTACCAAGGTCAAGTGTACCGGCTGCAACTACTGTATGCCGTGCCCGGCTGGTGTGGCTATACCTAATTTATTCACCCTTTATAATGAGGCCTCGATTTACAACTTGGCCCCAGATAATGTTGCCAAGAGCTATGCGCGCATGGTAGAGGACAAGAAGGGTGCCGATCTTTGCCTCAAGTGTGGCAAGTGTGAAGCGGCCTGTCCGCAGCATTTGGAGATCAGGCGCCACCTGAAAGAATTGCACAGCGCTATGCAGCGTTAACTAGTCTTGCGATAAGGCTGGTTTGCGGCAGAGGTTGTCTAGGATTCCTAGACAGCCTCTTTTATTATGAGCGCGCAAGCATGTGCCGTGCCGTGATCGTTATACCTAATTATGGTTGATAGTGTTATAATGGGTTAGTCATGATGACGAAGTTTCGCTGTCAGAGCCACAAATGCTGGAAAAATTGGAAGCGAGGTGCGAGAGTTGGTTTCTCTCAAAACAAACTTAGAGGCCATTGAGGCCATGCTTTACTTCTGGGATGCCACCAAGGACAAGGAGAAAGTCAATGAGCAGTTCTTGAACAACTTGGCTGAACTCCCGGTTATGAAATTAGTCTATGATGATGAGTTTACTGCTGAGTCGGTGCGCCGAATCCTCAGCGGCATCACCAATCGGGAACCGATACGCCCGGCTAATCGCAAGGAAGGTCGTTTTTTTAACAATAACCTGTGGATGTTAGAAGATCTCAGTTTGACAGCCGAAATGGCTCAGCCGATCAAGAAACTTAACCTTGATGCCTTGGCCAATGAACTCTCCCAAGAATTCTCTCAAGAGCGCAAGATCACCGTTTATTTTGCACCGTTGCATTTAGAAGAAGTCTATGTCAAACCCGATGCTTTGATTATCAACTTCTTCCGCCTACAGCCCGATTTTGCAGGTGGCGTGAATGTTGCGGGGCAACCCCTGCTAGATTACCTGACTGCTCGCTTGCGCGAGATGCTTGGTTAGGAGGCGCTATGCTTAGATTAGGTGCGTTTCTTTCGATTGCCAAGGGTGTTGATAAGGTGGTGCCCCAAGCACTCGAAATAGGTGCTAATACCTTTCAGTTTTTTACACGCAACCCGCGCGGTGGAGCTGCACGTACTATCGGCGATGCGGAGATTGCCCGTTGGTTAAAAGCGCGCCAGGCAGCTGATATTGCTGAGGTATGTGGCCACCTGCCTTATACTGTTAACCTAGCTACCGATAAGGACAATTTGCAGGAGTTTGCTAGCATGGTCGTGGCTGACGATCTGCGGCGCATGTCGGCGCTCAGCATTGAATACCTAGTGCTGCATCCCGGTAGTTCCGGCGATGAGCGACAGCGAGCGGTTGAGCGCATCATCCGTTTGCTTGACCAGGCCCTGGAGAAAGTTGATGCTTCTGCCTGGCTGCTGCTGGAAACGATGGCTTTGCAGGGTAATGAAATCGGTAGTATTCCCGAGATAGCCGCCATTTGGCACGGCTTGGGTCGCCCGCCTCAGGTAGGCGTCTGCCTTGACTCTTGTCATCTGTTTGCGGCCGGCTATGATTTTACAGAACCAGCAGAAGTAGAGCGTTTGCTGGCAGACCTTGATCAGCACATCGGCTTGGAGCAAGTTAAGGTTTTGCATCTTAACGATAGCAAGCTGCCCAGTGGTAGTAACCGTGATCGCCATGCTAATATTGGCCAGGGAGAGATTGGCGAGCAGGGTTTTTCTAATTTGCTTAGCCATCCTTTTATTCGGCAGCTATCTTGGCATCTAGAAACCCCGGTGGAGACTTATCGTGATTACGCACAGGAGATAGCTCGTGTAAAAGCAATAATTGGTGCCGCATAGGCAGCCCTGCGGCTGCCTTTTTCATACTTGTGAGGCCTGTTTACGGCACCTTGATAGATTAGTAGGCTATAGGGAGTGGATTTTATGGATACCCTCATTTTTTCAGCTTCTGTAGGAGCCGGTCACGATCAAGCGTCACGTGCTTTGCAAGAAGAGATTTTACGTCGTTACCCTAAGGCTCGCGTGGCAATTGTTGATACGATAAGTTACATCAGCCCCATACTCAACAAACTGGTTTTAGAAGGGTATTTGGGGTTACTTAAGTTTTCTCCACGAGTTTACGGCAAGATTTATGAAAAAACAGAGGCTGGGGAGGCTGCTGCCGATATCGCCAACTTGCCTTACCGCCTGTTATCACGGGCCTTAACTAAGGTAATTCGCGATTACTCTCCTGACAGCATAATTTGCACCCATGCTTTTTCCGCCGGACTAATAGGCTCTTTGAAGCAGCGCCGACGTATTCATCATTACCTGACCACCGTGCTGACCGACTTCACAGTGCATTCCTATTGGATACACGAAGGCAGTGACCTTTATTGCATTGCCCATGAGCAATTGGCTTACCTTATGGACGATTTTGGTATACCCAGGTCACAAGTGGCGGCTACCGGCATTCCTATCCTGGCCAAATTCTCCGAGAAACTCGATGCAGAGGCAGTGCGAGCCAAGTACGGCCTGGCTGACCTACCCACAGTTTTGGTGATGGGAGGTTCTCTCGGGTTAGGTGAGATCAAGCAAATTGTCGAGTGCTTCGATGCCAGCGCGCAAGATAGTCAGGTATTGGTGGTCACAGGACGTAACGAGATACTGCACAATGAACTAAAAAACCGTTATTGGCGCAATACTTTCCACGTCTATGGTTTCATTGACTTTGTCCACGAGCTAATGACGGTGGCCGATATGGTGCTGACTAAGCCCGGTGGTATCACCTCAGCTGAGGCTTTGAGCCAGGGCAAGCCAATTATCGTTATTTCCCCTATTCCCGGCCAGGAAGATCGCAATAGCCGTTGGCTGACGGAACAAGGCTGCGCCATTCGGCTGTCTGCCGATAAGCACGCGGGGCTAAAGCTGGCCCAATTATTAGCGGATAGAGAGCGGCTAGCCAGCCTCGGACAACGGGCAGCTCATCTTGGGCGGCCTTTTGCCGCTCGGGATGTAATTGACCAAATTGAGGCGCGTCTAGCCAACCAACCCAGGTAGCGTTTAAGATTGCCACTGCGCCGAGTTCTGAAGACATAAGGGCCGCTGGCATACTCTGCTCACCCCCGGTTGATACTAGAAGGTAGAACTGGGGGAGGTGTGAGGGTGGCTTCCGAATTACAAGCAATTTACCGTCAGGCGTCGGAGGAATTAGCTGCAGTCGATAGCACTATGCGTCAGGCTGTTAGTACATTAACGCCATCTCTGCAAGAAGCTGCTTTGCAGTTCATTGCTGCAGGCGGGAAACGTTTGCGTCCCTTACTGATAATTTTGGCCTCCAAGCTGGGCAGTGCTGATTCACAACAGGTTGTTACAGCGGCCGCGGCCTTGGAATTGGTGCATCTAGGTTCCCTAGTGCATGATGATATTGTGGATGAGTCTCCTCTAAGGCGGGGCCGGCCTTCGGCTAACGCGACCTATGGTAACAAGGTAGCTGTCTTGCTGGGCGACTTCTTCTTCGCCCGTTCACTTAACTTGGCACGTGCAGCAGGCGTGGAGACTGTTAAGGTCATCTCGGATGTTATTAGTAGTTTGGTGGAAGGCGAGCTACAGCAGCTAGAGCGTAGGTATGATCTCACCATAACCGAAGCTGAATATTGGGAGCGCATTCGCTGCAAAACAGCCGCCTTTATTGGCGAATGTTGCCGTCTGGGGGCCCTCTACAGCCCCGGCAACCCTTTGGCACCGGAAGCATTACATACCTATGGTCTAAACTTGGGACTGGCTTATCAGATAAAAGACGATTTACTCGATTTTACCGGGGCTATGCAGACAGTTGGCAAGCCAACTAAGCACGATTTGCACGATGGAATAATCACACTGCCGGTTATTCATGCTTTGAAATTTCATCCGCGACGTGACGAAATCAGTAACCTCATCAGCAGCAGGGTCGATTACGACTTGACCCCGGTTTTAGCATGTATGCAGGAAGCCGGTTCTCTTACATTCGCTGAAGAACGTGCAGCAGAATTCATTGCTAAGGCAAAGGCGAGCCTGGCTGAAGCGCCAGAGCACGAGGCAAAAGCAGCGCTGGTTTCGATTGCCGATTTCGTGCTTAACCGCGTTTCTTAGGGAGTCAAGCAGATGCTTGAGTGGCGCAAGCGGTTGCAGGGGCTGGGCCTATTGTTACGACCAATTCCGGTTCTCTCTTGGTCCGGAGGTGCCTGCTTGCTAGGTATAGGCTTGGCGTTACGCACCACTAGCGTGGTACCAATTGCCCGTTTGCTACGCTTGCTGGCTATAGCATTGGTCGTTCAGGGCTGGCTGGCCCATAGTCTTAACGACCGAGTTGACTGGCAGAGTGGTACCGACCAAACGGCGGCCGAGATTTTGTCAGGAGGGAGCGGCGCTCTCAAGCGGGGTTATTTGCGCCACGAGCAGTTACTCCCCATTGCAGCCCTTAGCCTCTTGCTAGTTTTGGCCCTCGTCTATCGTCAAACTGCTAACTGGTTGATGTATCTTTACTTAGCTGTAGGTCTATGGGGCGCCATTACCTACAGCCACCCATCTTGGCGACTAGCCTATAAACCATTAACTGGGGAGTGGGTGGCAGCCTTCCCGGCCATAGTAGCTTGTACCTTAGCTTTCTATCAGGGTTTTGCAGGCCGCCTCGACTTTTTTTCAATTGCAGCCGCCATGCTGCATGGATTGCTTTCTATCTCCTGGTTAATGCAGCATCACCTGCCGGATTGGTATCGCGATTTACACTCATCTCCTCCCAAACGAACTACAATTGCTCATGTAGCTGCCAAATCTAACCTGCAGATGGCACGTCTCGTAGTCGTTGGTTACTTTTTGCTCACAGCTTTGGTAGCTAGTATTTTTAGCCTAGTTAACCAGCGTTTTGCCTGGACAGCCTGGCTAGCTTTGTTGTGTGCGGCACTGGCTTACCGACAAGATACCGCCCTTAGGCAAGAAATGGCCCGACGCGAACTACAGATGGTAGGCCTAACACTTCTGCACGCCTTTGTGCTTGGTTGGATGCTCTAGACTGGCAATCTGTGCCTATACTTGAGCTCTGACCCTGATAGCGTTATACTGAGTTAATTGCGGGGGAGGGGTAAGCTTGTTAAGACTGCCTAGAAATATCAGCCGTACTATTTGGCGGGCATTGATGGAGTTCTCAATGCTTGGCCCCGGCGACCGTTGCCTAGTTGGTCTCTCCGGCGGTAAGGATAGTGCTTTTCTGCTCTATGCGCTGGCAGCCCTCAGGCAGACGGCCCCCTTTCAGTTTGATTTAGCGGCTGCTACAATCGACCCCATGTTTGATCCTAATTTCCCCGCAGATCGTTTACGGCAGCTCTGTGAGAGCTTGGGAGTGCCTTTTTTCTTAGAACAGAGTAATTTCGCCCAGCTGGCATTCGCTCCTAGCGAGCAAAACCCCTGTCCGCGTTGCGCTTACTTTCGCCGTGGGGCTCTCAACCGCATAGCCAAACGCGAAGGTTATAACCGTTTAGCGCTGGCTCATCACCATGATGACGCGGTGGAGACTTTTCTCATGAGTATTCTCTATGCGGGGCAGATCAAGACTTTCACGCCGGTCACTCAGCAAGAGAGAAGTGAACTGCTGGTGATTAGGCCGCTTATTTATCTGCGTGAATCACAGATCCGAGCTACCA
>DIPA01000005.1:10872-16929 GCA_002427055.1 Firmicutes bacterium UBA5500
AGTTTTTCGATTGGGAACCGGTGGCCAGCTGCTGTCCCTTGGACGGACATACTACTAGGCAGGCTGTAAAAGAATTGCTGGATAGTTTGGGGAAGGAGCATCCCGCTATCTACAGCAATGTGAGCGCAGCCATGCGCCTACCCTTAACTGAGATTCAAATTTGGCCGCCCGAATTAACGCGGGAGGCTATGCGAAGTAGATATCGACAGGTGCTGCCGCAATAACTATGCGTCGGCAGGATATTTGTTGAGAAAAACGAATTAAATATAGAAGTAGGTATAGAAGTAAGGTTATTGGGCTTTAATTGTCTTAGATTGCTAGATTAAATGGGGGAGCGGGATAAACCGTGTTACGCTATATCACTATATTTATACTTTCCGGTCTTTTGGTGTGGATTTTTACCCCACTAGCGGAGCGTCTTTCTTACCGCCTAGGAATTATAGATATTCCAAGCAAACGGAAACCTCATGCCAAGCCTACACCACTCATGGGTGGCTGGGCCATGTTGATTAGCTTTGTTATTTCAACCGTAGTAGCGCTGCCGCTCAAGGGACACCGCGTTGGTATTCTGCTCGGTGCATTTCTCGCGTTTGCAATTGGGTTGGCCGATGACTACGTTAAGTCACGAGGTAAAGAGTTAGGGGCGTTGCCCAAATTCTTGGGGCAAGTATTGGCGGCACTAGTTTTGGCCAGTTGTGGCGTGCGCATTTATCATATTACCAATCCTTTCTCAGCCACCGGAGGGTTAATCTGGTTCTCACCGCTTGTGTCGTACCTGATGACCGTACTTTGGGTTGTCGGTGTCATGAATATTATCAACTTCATGGATGGACTAGATGGGTTAGCAGCCGGTATCAGTTGCATCGCCGCCAGCACTTTGGCCTTGGTCGCTTGGCAGATGAATCAAACAGCTTCGGCTACTTTGGCAGTAATTGTGGTAGGAATCACCCTAGGTTTTCTGCGCTTTAATAAACACCCAGCTTCTATTTTTATGGGTGACATGGGCTCAAACTTCTTAGGATTTCTGTTAGGGGCTATTTCAGTGGGCGGCTCTTTCAAGAGCGCCACCTTTGTCGGCATGGTTGTACCAATATTAGCGCTGGGGCTGCCGATAGCTGACACGGCTTTTAATGTAATTAGGCGTACTAAGAACGGTAAGCCCTTCTATGAAGCCGATTTGGGTCATACTTTTCATCGCTTGCAGCGCTGGGGTCTCACCCAGGTACAAACCGTTTATTTCATGTATTTAATCAGCATCTGTTTCTCGCTCACGGCCCTCATCTTCCTCTTCGCCAGCCGGCGCTAGTGTTGATCAAGTCAATCTGCAGCCCCCTCGATTATCTAGGGGGCTGTTTTTGGTGCGCTATTGATTAGCCGGAGGTAAACTAGCATAACCTAAGGGAAATTAGGAGGTGCAGGCAGTTGGAATATGCTTTTGACATGAGTCGTGGCATCAGTGACGAAGATTTGCAGCGTCTTAGGCGTAGATTAGCGGAATTGGCACAAGATGAGCGGTTACGCATTAAGCTTGATGCGGTAGACTCGCCCCAAGCCGGATCCCTGATTAACTTACTAACGTCGAACGGTTATACTTATCAGCCTGATGCTAGTGCAGGCGGGGAAGAGCAGTATTTGCTGGTCCGTCGCTTACACTGATTTTTTCCTGTTTAAGCCTTAGCCAATCCTAGTCGAGGAGCCTCGTTTAGCTATCTACAGAGACCTTAGTCGGTCTTTGGGAAGCTAAAGGGGGCTTTTTTGTAACCGAAAAATAGTTGACAAGGCAACTATTTTTAGTATAATGGTTAATGTGTTAACTAACTCACTTGTGGAATATCAGGGAGGTGTAATCTTGGGGTTCGGAACTTTTGTGGTGCGTTATCGCAAAGTGATCATGGTGATGGCGATACTGCTGCTTGTCCCGTCTGTTTTCGGCTATATTGCGACCGACATCAAATACGATGTGACTGATTATCTGCCGGAGACTATGCCTGCGCGGCAGGGACAGAAGTTTATTGAAGAGCATTTTGCACAGTCTACCATGGTCTATGTTCTACTACCCGACTGGCCACTATGGCAAGCAGGAGAGGTGAAGACTGCCATTGCAGAGTTGCCCGGTGTAAGCAATGTGCATTGGCTGGGTGATGTGGAACACATTAGTGTTCCAGTGTCGTTCATGCCGGAACAACTGAGGGATAGTTTTCTGGCTGATGGCTCTCCTGTGATTTTGGTGCAGTTCTCCGAAGGCGCTAGTTCTCCGCTAACTGAGGCTGCTGTGGCCGGTATTCGTGATATGACAAATGGGGAGGCAGTGCTGAGCGGGTTTCCAGCCTTTATCGCAGACATCAATAAGACCCTGTCGCGAGAGCAATGGTATTATTCCCTGGTAGCGGTAATTGCCATCCTAGTTGTTCTATCGTTCTCAACTAGCTCTACACTAGAGCCTATATTGTTGCTTGTAACAGTTGGGTTTGCTGTTGTTTATAACATGGGCAGTAATGTGCTGCTGGGGTCTATTTCTTACATAACCCAGTCGATAGCTGCCGTATTACAATTAGCGGTTTCTATGGATTATGGTATTTTCCTCATCCATAGTTTCGCTGAGGAGCAGGCTGCCGAGAAGTCGGCAGATGTGGCCATGGCAACTGCCATCAAGAAGACCGGTAGAGCAATAGCATCTAGTGCCCTTACTACGGTTGCCGGTTTTGTTGCCCTGGTGTTTATGCAATTCGGGCTTGGCAAAGATCTTGGATTAGTAATGGCTAAGGGAGTATTCTTTAGTGCTGTCAGTGTGTTGGTTATCTTGCCCGGGTTGTTGCTTACCTTTCAGAAGGCTATTGCGCGTTACCAGCACCGTACCTACTTCCCCAGCTTTCGTCGGCTGGCCGGCTGGGTAGTGAAGCGGCGGGGGGCGCTCGTCGCCTTGATGTTAGTGATGCTTATCCCGGTTTTCTTGGCGCAACAAGAGGTTGGTATCTTCTATAGCATGGCAGAAGGGCTATCTGAGAAGATGGTTTCAGTTGTTGACATGGAGCGCTTTAAAGAAACTTTTGGAGTAGCGGAAGTTGTACAGCTCTTGGTACCCGACACCGGCCTGAAAACCGAGCGTGAATTGGTGCGTCGTTTGGAAGAGATTCCAGCCGTTAAGTCGGTTGCTAGCCTGAGCCAGATGGTTGATGCGCAGATACCGGAGTCTTTTCTTCCTGAAGCAGCAACCGAGCAGTTTCGCCAAGGTGGCTATGCGTTGAGCACTATTCAGCTGGCGACCAAGCAAGGAGAGCCGGCCACTGAGACCGCCTTGCAGTCGATTGAAGCAACTGCAGCAGCTCTCTACGATACGGTTTACTTGTCGGGCGAGGCTCCTTTAACAAGTGACCTAATGGAGGTTACTGCCGATGATTTATCTAGGGTTAACATGCTCTCAGTCGTGGCCATCGCCTTGATCATTGCTATTGCCTTCGGTTCGTTAACGGTGCCGGTTCTGTTGGTTCTGACCATTCAGTTCGCCATTTGGACGAATTTGAGCATCGCTTCTTTAACAGGCACTCACCTTTACTTTGTTACCTACTTAGTTCTGGGGGCCATTCAGTTAGGGGCAACGGTAGACTATGCTATTCTGCTGACTACCAAGTATAAAGAGAACTTGACCAAGTATAGCAGGCTACAGGCCATGCAGATTGCGGTTGAGCAGAGCGGTCGTTCCATTTTAACCAGCTCCTTAGCTTTAACGGGAGCCACAGTCGGTGTCTCTTTGATCTCTAACATTCGCATGGCCGGTCAGATGTGTGCCATGCTGGGCATGGGAGCGGCAATTAGCATGCTGACAATTCTGTTTGTGTTGCCGGGGGTCTTGCTACTCAGCCAGCCATTGTTAGCAGCAACTTCGCTAAATTGGCCGAAGGCACAACCCGGGCTAACTCGAGAAAACTCAGAGATGGTTTAGCAAGGAGGGTAAATCTATGAGAAAGAAGCTATTGGCGTTATTCTTGGTTGCCTGCCTCAGCATGGGGGTATCCGGTACCCTTGCGGCAGAGATTGAAAGAAATGAAACCGTCTATGTTAATCTTGCTAATAATGGTGAGGTACAGGATATACGTGTAGTCAACTGGTTACGAGGTACCGGTGGGCAATCCGAGTGGATAGACTATGGTACCTATCAAACGGTGGAGAATACCACTTCTAATGTGCAGCCGGAAATAGCGCAGGGCATGATCAAGTGGCCGGCTGAGTCTCTACAAGGCAGTGGCCTCTTCTATCAAGGCCAGACTGAAAAGCAACTACCTTTCAGGATCAACATTAGTTACTGGCTGGATGGCAAGCGTGTAAAAGCATCAGAGCTGGCTGGCCAGAGCGGCAAACTGACCGTAAAAGTCTCTGCCAAGAATCTGTTGCGACAAGAGCGTAATCTAGAATATATCGCTTCCCGAGGGGCCGTTAAGCAGAGTAAGACTGTGCTTTATACTCCCCTAATGATGCAAATAGGCATGAACTTGCCCGTGAGCATTTGGTCAGAGATAGACGCTCCTGAGGCGAATCTGGTTATGGTAGGCGATAAACTGAAGCTAAACTGGGCCCTCTTTCCTTACCCTGATGCTGAAGTTACTCTTACGATGCAGGGTAAGCGCATGGAGCTGGAACCAATGGAGATTAGTGTCATGCCCATGATGCCGCCTATACCTGAGGTGGAAGGGGCTGCGCAAGTGACCGAGCTTGTACAGGGCATCGAGCAACTAGATGCCGCCTTAGAGAAGTTGGCAGGGGCGGCCGGCTCTTTATTGCAAGGTCAAACCGAGATGGCTAGTGGTGGCACAGAGCTTTTCGGTGGCTTAGGCCAGGTGGCTGAGGGACTGCAGGCTACCCAAGCCGGAGCCGATGCGTTAGCAGCAGGCCTGGAGCAGCTCTCTGCTTCTCATGCCCAGTTGATCGAAGGCAGCCAGTTATTGCTAGCAACCGGTGATCCTCGGCTGGCGGCCCTAGCTAAAGCAATTCAAGCGGAGCAAGCAGCGCTGCAACAGCTTAGCCAAAGCGGGCAACAGCTGGCTAGCGGGCTCGCGGCTAGCAGCGGCGCTTTGGGCAGCATCGCGGCTCAATCAAGTGGCATGAGTAGTGGTTTTGAGCAGATCCTTGCGGGGCAGGGCGCGCTAGCATCCGGACTGGAGGCTTTACGGGCAGAGGGGATCTCGCCCATGCGCCAGGGAGCCTTGGCCCAGTACGAGGCTTTGGGCAAGGGGTTAGCTACCAAACAGGAGCTGGAGAGTTTAGTTCAGGCTCAACATTCGTTTATTGACAGCAAAAATCAGATGGGACAGGTGCAATTTCTGCTACGTACAGAGGGGGTCACATTACCTGTTGAGCCCAAAGAAGTCGATCTCCCTACTGCTAAACTGACCTTGTGGCAAAGGATTGTCAATTTCTTCACCGGTAAGCGGGGCTAGGCTAATTTCTTGCTTGACTTCCTAGGGAATAACTTGATTATAAGATCAAAATGAGGCAACATAAGATTAGATGATAATGAACTAATGTTCTGCCTAGATTATTAACCCTAGGATGGGAGATGCGAGATGCAAGGTATAAAGCAGTTGATTAGCGCCGGGAATAACATTGTTCAGAGCGCCCAGCTGTACTTGAATCAGGCTTTTAAAGAAAAACAACTGAGTGGCGCCGAGACAAACGTATTGATGTTCTTATACAGTAATGGCGATCGGGTTAGCCAAGACGCAATTGTCAGCGGGGTTGAGGTGAGTAAACCGGCTATCTCGCGCACGATTAACTCGCTCGAGAATAAGGGGTATATTGTGCGAGAAGCTAATCCAGTTGATAAACGTTCTAAGCTGATCAATTTGACAGAGAAGGCTTGGCAAGAGGAAGAGTATATTCAAAGTGTCTATTCTGACTTCTTGAGCATTGCAGCTCATGGCCTGCCAATAGATAAGGTTGACGAATTTGTACAGCTCTTGCAGAAAGTCTCTGACAACATCGATTCCTATCGACGAGCCGAGATAGAGAAGTAAGTGAACTAAGGTTACGCCATAGTTCCTAGAAGGGCCGCGGGGTGATTGC
>DIPA01000005.1:16965-17243 GCA_002427055.1 Firmicutes bacterium UBA5500
ATCGACGAGCCGAGATAGAGAAGAAAGTGAACTAAGGTTACTCCATATTTCTTAAAGGCCTCAGAGTGTCTGAGGCCTTTTTGTCAGATTAGTGGCGTGGCGGGCGCGAGATGTGGCTGTTGCCTACTTCATAGAAACGTAGCAGGAGTTCACGACCGACGCTGATGCCGATGCGCGGGCTAGCTGCAATTTCTGCCGGTGGCGTTCCCGTAAGCAGATAGAGAGGGGCCTCTAGCAGACTATGGCCGTCCAGGCTGAGGTCGATACCCAGAGCCTGG
>DIPA01000065.1:0-1472 GCA_002427055.1 Firmicutes bacterium UBA5500
TACCACCCGAGCTCGGGTGGTAAACCTTTGCTAAAATCCCACTTGATCAGACGTGCTGAGGGTATTAGGGAGCGCGCTGTCTGCAGCATAGCATCAGAAAAGTCAATGCCGTTGATCTTGCAACCAAGGGCAGCCAAGCGATGCGCTAATTTGCCTGTACCAATACCAACATCGAGAACAGACGAGTAGGCAGAGGCGCGAACTAGCGCAACGATCCTGTCCTGAATGAAATCATAGCCGGCAAAGGGATATTGATGGTTTTTGTCACTTTCTTGGACATCCTTATCATATGCTTTCGACCAGCGGTCAAAGCCTGTGGCATCTAGCACGCCCTTAGAGTTTGCTTCAATACTCAACTCTGGACCCCCTTATAGCTGTAGTTCTGTTCTAACTACTATCTTATAGCAAAAGATGGCTTTTGGCAGCTACCGGTCCACGTTTTTCCCTGTCCGTTATGATTGCTCTCCGCACGGTTTCGGGAGCCGCAGAGCCTGCCGTCACCACGATCCATAGCAAAACACCCGCCTAGCGTTTGGCTGAGGCGGGTGCCTGTTATGCACGCACTTTTATTTCGAGCTCCAGGCTAGACCGACAAAGTGTACAGCAATGTTGGTGCTGGTCGCTCTAATCTGCACGTCTTCTAGCTGTTCATCTTGCACGTTGTATTTCTCTGATACTTTCTCGACTTCTTGTTCCACCTCAAATTGTAGCTCTGCAAGTTGAGCCTCAACTGATTTGAGGGTCTCTTCCGCCTGAGCAATTCCCTCTCCACTTTGCAGGGCACGGGTGGTGCTTTTGACAGCAGTACTGGCTCTATATATGGTTGTCCTGCTCATAGCTTTTCTCCCAAATAGCGCGCCTAGCACTGCTGCGCCTGCCGAAACAGCTGCATCCATTTTCTTTTGGGTTGCTTGGGTGCTCTTTTTTTCTAGCGCTTGTCTGGCCCGCCTTTGACGGTCTTCAAGTACGTTAATCTTGGAGGCGTATTTCTTTCTTAGAGTTTCTAGAGCCTTATCCCGTTCTTCGCGAGCTAAATGTTGTAAGCGTATGCGAAACTCTGCTTCATCTTCTCCCACTTGAGAAACTGTTTTCAATGTTGGACTTGAGAAGAGTCTTAAAGCCAACTCCTTACGGACATATTGCGACAGAAGCTTTTGCCAACTAGCGTAATTGCGTGGATTTGCAGCAGCACTAGGACAATCTTCAAAATAGGCACCTGGAAGAGGCTCTTGATCGAGCTCTCGCAAGTCGATGTCCAGAATCTCTCCCTGGCTCCAATCCAATGCTACAGGGCCTTCATTCAAGGGGGCTACTATGGTAAAAGTCTTCGTTTCAGCTACCCCATATTTGGCGCTATTATAAAGCACCTCAGCCACTCCAATAACAGCAGGAGTGTAGACTAAGTTAGCAGAAGTAGCGTTAAACGCTGGCAGATACACTTGCTGTATTTGCGGAGGAAGAACAGGCGGCAC
>DIPA01000065.1:1685-3981 GCA_002427055.1 Firmicutes bacterium UBA5500
AGGCTTTCGCTGGTAATAGTGTGCTGTGGGAGTTCCGCTATTTGATCTCTCGTAAGAGGCCCCGCCAAATAGGAAAGAACCCATCTAGTACTAAATACAACAGGCTCATCTTGGTGGACATTATGCAGATAGAAAACACGCTGTCCTAACCCGGCTAGGATCTGGTTTGTGCGCTGCTTATTGAAATTACCACTGGCAGCAGCGCCCTCTAGACCAGCTAGAACTCTCTCTTTGTCTCTTTCAGTCTGCAACCTGCCGATGAACCACGTCCCCGCATTGGCAAGAGCCTTATAGTCTAGATCGACAGGATTTTGTGTCGACAGTAACAAACCTAGTCCATATGCCCTGGCTTGTTTAAGCAAAGTCAGCAGTGGCACCTTGGAAGGCGGATTAGCTGTTGGAGGCAGATACCCAAATAACTCATCCATATAGAGCAATGCTCTTAGGCTGCTGGTTCCCGGTTGGCTACGGACCCAAGACAATATGTCATTCAAAAGCATAGCAACGAAGAACATTCTCTCTCGTTCAGCAAGATGAGCTATAGAAAAGATGGAGATTTTAGGTTTGCCGGTCTCAGTGTACAAGAACCTCTGTGTATCTAGTGGCTCTCCTGCTAGCCATGCTTTAAAACTGGGCGATGCCAGTAGATTGTTAAATGACATAGCTAAAGAAAATCTCTCTTTTGCAGGATAGAAGCTCTCCATATCCATTACGCCTACTTGACTTAACGGTGGCTTCTGGACAGCATTAATCAAGTCTGCCAGGCTAAGGCTCTGCCCTAGGCTCCAGTAGTGTTCTAAGATATTGGAAACCAGAATATGTTCTCTACTTGTGAAAGGGTCGGCATCGATGCCTATTAGTGACAATAAGCTGGTGGTAGTTATTTGTATGCGGTCTTTATAGGCATCTGGATCGTTTAGTATTGCTGGCGCCGGGGGGTCAAAAGAGCGAAGTACTGAAACTCCACGGCCGGCAGAGCCCCCGGGGGTATAGACGTTGATCTCTACAGCGTTACGGAATTTTTCAATACGAGCACCATCTTGTCCCCATTCAGCCAGTCCTTTACGCCACGAATCTGCCTGTGATTTGGCATATTCATCTGGGGTTGCCCCTTTATTAGCGGCTTCATGAAGGTTTATCCAAGGACGAAAGTCCTCTGCCCTTAACTCGGGAAAGGCTAAGGCTAAATTTGCTAAATCACCTTTAGGGTCTATGGCGATGACAGGGATATTATCTATTGCTGCTTCTTCTATGATGCCAATACCTAAACCAGTTTTCCCGCTACCGGTCATGCCAATGATGACTCCATGAGTTGTCAGGTCTTTGGATTTGTAAAGGACTAGGTCTTCCTGCAGTTGTTTCTGTTCCAGGTCATATTCTTTCCCTAAGTAGAACACTCCCAGTTTCTCAAAATCCATTCCCAAACCCTCCATTTTCTATTATTGCAAAGCGGATATTGCTGTTCTCTTGCTCCGCATCTTGAAAAGTTCTAATTATGGCTTCGCCATAGTCTCCTAATTTTGCTATCAGTTGATCTTTGTTCGTAAGACAGATTTCGATGGGTTCACTATAAGTACTCAGTACGTCCCATAAGGCATCCAAGTTCTTGCCATAATACTGTGGGGTCTTTAGTTTCCATTTCATATACATGTGAGCCATCTCTTTGCTATACATATAAGCTCCATTAAGTATCACCTTAGTCATATCTACTCATCTCCATACAACAAAACAAAGCTATTATAGTGATCTTCTGTATAATAGATTAATCCATCATTGGAATAGACCAGTCTTGCGGAGCCTCTATAGCCCCCTTGATAATTTATATCGCATTCATAGTATTGTCTGCCCTCTGCCTTAGGCAGTTTGCCTTCTCGATTGCCAAACTTGTCTCCGCCGATACTATTTTTATCCGTTACATCCCATAGATTACCTTTATTAGCCTCCCAGCCCAATGCGCTGGCTGCTTTTTTGGTGATGAAATTCTGAGGTAGCTTGTCATACAGTTTAATATATAAAGCAACATCTTCTTTGCTGGTATAATAGCCGTCTTCTTTTATGTCGTTTTCCCTAGTTGAATCTGGCGCTAGCGCAACTAGTCCCTGGTTATCCTCTAGACCATCAGGAGTACTGGAACATGCAATAATGGAGAAGCTCAGTAGTATTATCAAAAATAGCGATAAGGCTCTTTTCATCTTTCAATCTCCCTCTATGTCTGGTGCGATAAGTTACATTCAATTTATCACATGCTAAAAATAGGGACAAGGATGACTTCGCTCTTTGCTTTACAGTCCCAATG
>DIPA01000065.1:4167-6878 GCA_002427055.1 Firmicutes bacterium UBA5500
CTTCAGAACCTGCTTAAGGGGGGCCATAACATGTTTCTCGATACTCTTGCTCTAGGCAACGATGAGATATTTTTGAGACTCTACAGGACGGCAAAGGCTGATCCACAGAGGGGATATGTTCCGGCTTATTACTTTTACATATGCAAAACCGATGATCAAACAGAAATTGGTTGCTGCGATTTGCGGATTGGTCATAACGAGAATACCTATTATGGCGGCAACATAGGGTATGAGATTTACAAGCCCTATAGGGGCCATCACTATGCGGCGAAAGCCTGCCAATTGCTGTTCGATCTGGCAAGGAAGCATGAAATGGGTTATTTGATTATAACTTGTTCACCTACAAACATCGCGTCACGAAAAACATGCGAATATGCTGGATGCAGGTTGAAGGAGATAGCCCAACTACCTCCACATAATGAAATGTATCGGGCAGGCGAAACTGAAAAGTGTATCTATGTAATTGACCTAGACTGATGAGCATTAGGCACTAGAGCTGCGCCCGTTTCCACCCTTTCCCTGGTTCAAGTGTACGTCCCCGCGGTCCAGGGCAAAAAACAACCCCGTAAACGCCGCTATAGCAACGTTTGCGGGGTTTCTTACTTATTCCCACTCGATAGTGCCGGGTGGTTTGGCGGTAATGTCATACACTACGCGGTTAACTCCGTCTACTTCTGCCACAATGCGCTGAGCCATGCGCTCAAGCAGTTCATAAGGCAGATGTGTCCACTCGGCTGACATTGCATCTACGCTGTTAACAGCGCGGATAGCAATTAGGTGTGCATAGGTACGCCGTTCTCCACTAACACCAACTGTCTGTACATTAGGCAAGACAGCGAAGGCCTGCCAGATAGAACGGTAAAGGCCCGCCTGCTTAATTTCCTCTGTAACAATGGCATCGGCATGCCGTAGGATGGCCAATTTCTCGGCAGTAATCTCGCCCAGACAACGCACACCGAGACCCGGCCCGGGAAAGGGTTGGCGATGAACGATACTATCGGGTAGGCCAAGCAAAGCGGCGATCTCGCGCACCTCGTCTTTGAACAGCTCACGTAAGGGCTCGATCAGCTTGAAAGCTAGGTCTTCGGGCAGACCACCAACGTTATGATGCGACTTAACCAGCGCTGACCCAACACCACTTTCGATCACGTCGGGATAAATTGTGCCTTGTACTAAATAGGCAGCATCACCCAAGCGGCGTGCCTCTGCTTCAAACACGCGAATAAACTCTGTCCCAATAATTTTGCGCTTTTGCTCTGGGTCTGCAACGCCGGCTAGAGCATCTAGAAAACGCTTGCGGGCATCGACTGCAACTAGTTGCATCTGCATCTGCCGACCAAAAACCTCTACAACTTCTTCTGCCTCGCCTTGACGCATTAGGCCTTGGTCAACAAAAATGCTGGTGAGCTGTTTACCGACTGCCTTATGCACCAAGACAGCCGCCACTGCTGAATCAATACCACCACTTAAGCCACAGATAACGGTAGCATCACCCACCTGGGCCTTAATTTCAGCTACAGCCTCATCGATGAAGTTTGCCATCGACCAGTCACCCCGGCAGCCTGCTACTTGAAACAAGAAGTTCTTCAGATCTTCTGGATTCAGGCCTGCTGTAGAAACTTCAAGAACAGGAATGCCTAGCTCTAAGACGCGAGAATCGAGCTGCTCGCCACCAAGGGTAGAACCGCAAACAACAAGCGCTTGAGGCTTAACCGCTTGATAACGTTCCCAAGCAGTATTATGTGGCCAAACTTCGCTATATACATGCAGCGCCCGAATACGGCGCGCGATTAACTGGGCCTGTTGCCCACCAAAATCGACAACAACAACCAGTTGCCGTTGCTGAAAGGACAAACTAGCCACCTCCACCTTCTAAAAGTTGGTCTGATTATAACAATGGCGCCGAATAACTGTCAAACGAAATATGAGGGCAGACTAAGCATTAAGCCTAGTCTGCCCCAAATGGTCTGCGCTAGTTAAGCTAGCGGTTTACATCATATCCATGCCGCCCATGCCACCCATNNATCGATGCGCCGGCACAGATCCGCCATAAAGATAGACGCCCCCTTCAAAATACAGATGAGAAAGGGCTGCCTTCCTGCATAGTCGCTGGTGATCTGCGTACCTAGCTCCTTGACCCTCTTGGCAATAGTCTCCTGATCGAAGAGAATCTGTTCCACGTCATGGCGCATAGCCACTTTCTTCACCCCACTTCACTAAAGCATCTCTCATCTGAGCGGGCCACATCCCAAGCCAACGATAAGCGAAGGCGGGACACCCCAAGGGCTCCCGCCTGCCCAACATCCAGACTGCACCGCCACAATGGCTCGCTGCAGTCGATTACCCGCCCATGCCACCCATGCCGCCCATACCGGCACCCGGTGCAGCTGCAGCAGCCGGCTCCGGCTTATCAGCCACGAGAGCCTCTGTCGTCAGCACCATGGAAGCAATGCTAGCAGCGTTCTGCAATGCAAAGCGGGTAACCTTGGCAGGGTCTACGATACCGGTTGCCATCATATCAACGAAGTCACCGCTCATGGCATCAAATCCCCAACCAGCCTTCTGCTCCTTGGCCTTACCAACAATTACGGAGCCTTCTAGACCGGCGTTATCGGCAATCTGGCGCACCGGCTCTTCTAGAGCACGGCGAACGATTGCTACGCCTGTAGCCTCATCACCCTGCACATTTAGATCATTCAGTGCGGGGATAA
>DIPA01000065.1:7088-16916 GCA_002427055.1 Firmicutes bacterium UBA5500
AGACGACTCTTCTTGTCTTTCAGCTCAACCTCAGTAGCTGCACCAACTTGAATAACGGCCACACCGCCAGCCAATTTAGCTAAACGCTCTTGTAGCTTTTCTCTATCGAAATCAGAAGTAGTATCTTCTATCTGAGCTTTGATCTGAGCAATGCGCTTCTTGATCTCGTCTTGGTCGCCAGCGCCATCAACGATGACCGTTTCTTCCTTAGCTACACGCACTTGACGTGCACGTCCGAGCATCGGGATATCGGTATTCTTGAGCTCGAGACCGAGTTCCTCTGAGACGACAGTACCTGCTGTTAAGACAGCGATATCGGCCAGCATGGCCTTACGACGATCGCCAAAGCCAGGAGCCTTTACGGCGACGCAGTTAAACGTGCCGCGCAGCTTGTTAACAACCAAGGTTGCCAGGGCTTCACCTTCAACGTCTTCAGCAATAATCAACAACGGTTTACCACGCTGTACTACTTTCTCTAAAACAGGAAGTACATCATGGATAGCCGAGATCTTGCGATCAGTGATGAGGATGAAAGGATCATCGAGGATGGCTTCCATCTTCTCTGCATCGGTTACCATGTAAGGTGATACATAGCCACGATCAAACTGCATACCTTCGACTACTTCTAGATGTGTACCGGTCGTGCGTGATTCTTCGACGGTGATGACGCCGTCTTTGCCCACCTTCTCCATAGCATCGGCAATCAAGTGCCCGATCTCATCATCGGCAGCTGAAATAGATGCTACTTGTGTAATGGCGGCCTTGGTTTCGATAGGCACAGCCTGTTTTGCTATTTCATCAACAGCAACCTTAACTGCCTTTTCAATACCACGCTTGATGATCATGGGGTTGGCACCAGCCGTTACGTTCTTTAGGCCTTCACGTACCATTGCTTGAGCCAAGAGAGTTGCCGTTGTCGTGCCATCACCGGCCACGTCTTGTGTCTTGGTGGCAACTTCCTTAACTAGTTGAGCACCCATGTTTTCAAAAGCGTCATCGAGCTCTATTTCACGAGCGATGGTAACACCGTCATTTGTGATCAGCGGAGCACCAAACTTCTTGTCTAGAACAACGTTACGCCCTTTAGGTCCGAGCGTTACTTTAACGGCATCAGCAAGGGCATCTACACCACGCTGCAGAGCGCGGCGGGCATCCTCATTGAAGCTAATCTGTTTTGCCATTTATGTAGCCTCCTTACTTCACGATTGCTAATACGTCGGATTCTCTAAGCACCAAATATTCTACACCGTCCATTTTGATTTCAGTCCCGGCGTATTTGGAGTAGATCACCTTATCACCGGCTTTGATCTCCATAGGCATACGGGAGCCATTGTCAGCGATTTTGCCAGGGCCAACAGCAAGCACTTCTCCCTCTTGGGGCTTCTCCTTGGCTGTATCTGGCAAGACAATACCACTCTTAGTCTTTTCTTCTTGAGCTAAGGCCCTCACTACGACGCGATCTGCTAATGGTTGCAGGTTCAAATCAGAAAACCTCCTTACTCCAAGTAATGATGCTTTTTATTGAGCTATTATTAGCACTCACCCGTGGCGAGTGCTAATAATAATATACCCGTCTGTCACGGCTGTATGCAAATAAAGACATTTATCGTCTAGGCTGATTTAAGGCCATTTACTTGCATTAGGCTCTGTTTACTCCATTTTACTCGCCTTTTCACTCTAGGTTGATTTAGGGGATCCATTTACCAAGATGCCCTCCTTGAGGAAAACTATGCCGGGCATACCCGGCATCGGGAGGCTCACTGCTTTGCTATTTGTCTCGACGGGGAAAAGAGGTACCAGTGCAAGAATCCGACAAGTATGGCCCCGCCGACGATGTTGCCCAAAGTTGCCGGCACTAGGTTGCGCAGAAAAAACTGAGTAAGAGTCTGCAGGTTTAAATTGCCCGTCTGAGCCAAGCCAAAAGGAACAGCAAACATGTTGGCAATCGAGTGCTCTAGATTGACTGCGACAAAGCCCATGATCGGCAAGTACATGCCGATTACTTTGCCTGCAACGTCTTTCGCTGCACTTGCAACCCAAACTGCCAAGCAAACAAGCCAGTTGGCCAGAATCGCTTTGAAGAAAACAGTAGCAAACGGCAAGGCTAACTTCCCGGCAGCAATGGCAGCAGCAAACTCACCGACTGCCCCACCGTTCATGCTGCCTATTCCTGAACCCACAGTTAAAGCAACTACCAACGCTGAACCTAGAGCGTTAGCAAGCCACACGATGGTCCAATTGCGAAGCAATTTGCCCCAACTAATACGTTTATCTAGCACACTAATAACAATCAGGCAGTTACCTGTGAATAGCTCTGCCCCAGCCAAGACAACAAGAGCAAGACCTAAGGTAAAAACTGAGCCCATGATCAGGCGGGTTACCCCTACCCCCAAAAACTTTGCGATATCATGACCAATTACCTGTGATACGATACCCGCGATTGAGATATAAGCGCCGGCTAGGCCGCCTAAAAGCCAAAGATCTAGCGCCCTTCTATTTGCCTTTTTTGCTCCGGAATCACTGAAGTTGTTTGTTACCTCAGCCGTTGAGTACATTCCTGTTTGCATGCTCTCTCCTCCAGTTAAATCTGTGCCAAACCGTGATGTGTAAAAGCTAATTGTGCCGGAGTACTACCCAGCATCTATGATCTGTAACCACATGGCTGAGCCTCTGATCCCAAGGATCTGGAACAAGGCGCTCTACTAGCTGCCAATCGTAACAGTAACCAATGGTAAGGCAGTCGGCCGCTAAGCGGGGTAAGAAACGATCGTAGTAACCGCCACCGTAGCCAATGCGGTAACCAAAGCGGTCGAAAGCCGCCCCAGGAACGATTACTGCCTGCAAGCTATCTGGGGCTATTGGTTCATAGTTGCCGGGCGATGGTTCGAGTATACCATAGGCTGCCGGCTGCAGCGTTGCTAAGTTCTTGACTAGAGCAGGCGTTAGCATACGGGTCTGTTTGTCAGTCAGAGGCAAAACCACTTCGCCGCCTTGTTCTAATAACCATTGTGCCAATACTATGGTATCTAGCTCACCACGAAAAGGCATATATAGCATGACCCGTTCCTGCCCGGTAAGCAATTGCTGCACCTGTGCTAGAGCGAGTTGTCCAGCATGCATACGCTCAGCTTCGGTCAGCGCCTGACGTCTTGTTAACATAACTTGTCGCATCTGTTTCTTATCTAGCAATTCTTGTCACCCTGTTATAAATATTCACTAAATGTTACTCTACTCATATTGTCGAAAGCTGTTGATTAACGTAACCCGAAGTATGCATAGCTTTTCAACAAAGATATCCACAATTCGAGCCCTTGTTTACAAGTTATCCCCCGTTTTATCCACATTATCCACAGACGCTACATAAACTAATAATCTGTTTATCCACAACGCTTGTCAGTTTACGCACTGCATATCCACAGGTTATCCACACGTTATCCACAGAGACTTGGCTATTTGCTAACCAAGGGCAAATTAGGCGTAGCGTTCAGGTGCAGGTTAGCAAATCTGCCCGCCTGCCAATAGTGAAAACCGGCTGCAGCGATCATAGCAGCGTTATCGGTGCAGAGTTTGATAGGAGGGAAGCGTACTTCCAAACCATTAGCCAAAGCAGCCTCGGTTAGCTTTTGGCGCAGGTAGCTGTTCGCAGCAACTCCCCCGGCTACATATAGCACGGGAACCTGTTTGGCTAATGCAGCAGCTATTGCCTTAGTGACTAACACTTCAACTACGGCTGCCTGAAAACTAGCAGCCACATCGGCTAGCGGCACAGGATCCCCCTTCTGCGTCAATCTATTAAGTTCATTAAGTACAGCTGATTTCAACCCACTGAAACTAAAATCAAAGGAGTCTGGTTCCAACCAGGCACGTGGGAAATCAAAGGCCGTCTCATGCCCCATTCGAGCCACACGGTCGATTTCAGGCCCACCCGGATATGGCAACCCTAAGGCTCTGGCGATCTTGTCGAAAGCCTCCCCTGCTGCGTCGTCGCGAGTTCGTCCCAGAGATTGGTAGCAACCGTGTTCAGCCATGTAAACAAGATCTGTATGTCCTCCGGAAACGACCAAGCAGAGAATTGGTAGCTGCACTTTATGAGCCAAGAAATTCGCGTAGATGTGACCTTCTAAGTGGTTTACCCCTACCAGCGGGACCTTGAGGCTGTAAGCGAGAGCTTTTGCATAAGAAAGCCCTACAAGCAAAGCTCCTACAAGGCCCGGTCCCGCCGTAACGGCGATATGAGAGAGGTCCGACCAACCAATCTGAGCCTGCTGCAAGGCTTCTTCTACTACTGGTACAATGGCCTCCACATGTTGCCTTGAGGCAATTTCAGGCACAACTCCTCCGTAACGGCGGTGTAACGGAATCTGAGTAGAAATTACATTAGATAGTACTTGTTCTCCAGCTCGTACAACGGCAGCCGAAGTTTCATCACAACTTGTTTCAATCCCTAGGGTTATAGCTGACTTAGGCATCCTCTCACCCCCTGCATGATAGCTTAATGGCCTATTTACCCTCTTCAAGATTACTCTTGCCTACTATTGATAGCTTGAGGCAAGGGGCCTAGCTTTCACCGTGCCTCTCTATATCCGTTAAGTCATGCTTCCACATGATTAGAGCGTCCTCACCCGTGTCGGTATAGTAACCTGGCCTTTGCCCTTGAAAACTAAAACCGTATTTTAAATATAGTTTCTGTGCATGATAATTGCTCTTGCGAACCTCTAAGGTTGCACTGGCTGCTCCCCTAGTTTTGGCTCTCGCCAAGAGTGCCACAAGTATTTCCCGGCCAAAACCTTGTCCTTGCCAATCAGGGTGCACCGCTACATTCGTAATATGAGCCTCATCTAAGATTACCCAAGCCCCTGCATAAGCGACTACCTGACCCTTAATTTTTCCTACGATATAAAGCGCATAGTGGTTTTCAGTTAGTTCGGTATAATAGGCGAAATGTGACCACGGTGTAGGGAAACAAAGCTTTTCGATAGCCAGGACAGCATTAAGATCATCCAGCTGCATCATGTCAATAGATAAGGCTAATGACACACTATTTTCCCCCCAACTTCTGTTCTGCCTGAGATGCTCGAATATAGGCAGGGCGCAACTCACTCACGCTACTGGCTGGACGCCCGTCAGATAGTGCCACTAAGGCCAAACTGCTAGCTCTAGGCCAATTGTGTAGCGGATTAGCGAAAACGGCACTTACGTCGTGAGCCAGAATCTGTGAGCGATAGAGTTGGGACGCTTCTCCTACAAAACGAACAGGCTCTCCCGCAGGCAAATGTGACTGCAGAAGCTCCTGCAAAGCCAAGGCAGTAGGCTGTAATATGGTAGTTAAACCCATTTCTGTGCGTCGGTAAACAGCTGTATAAACCTGCTGGCGCCTCGCATCCAGTAATGGTGCAACAATTCCTGCAGGTTGCTGCCAAGCTAAGGCTTCCAGTGTAGAAACAGCATAGAGGGGACAAGAGCGTGCATGAGCCAAACCCTTAGCTGTAGCCAGCCCAATACGCAAACCAGTAAATGATCCTGGTCCCGCAGACACAACAATGCCGTCAAGATTATCTAGTTCTACTTCGGCTAAGTGTAGCACTTGGTCAACCATTGGCAACAGTCTTTCCGAGTGCGTTAACGCAACCTGCGAGGTAATCTCGGCCATCACTTTAGTATCTCTGCCAACGGCGACGCTGGCCACCAACGTGGCGCTTTCAATGGCTAGCCACAGCATTTAACCACTCCTCTTTTAACTGCTCACCACGCGCCCCTAGGGGCGATAGCAATAGGCGGCGACTGCTCTCTCCCGTTGCTACTAGCTCTATCTGCAAATAATCTAGGGGGAGAGCTGTTGGAAAGCGCAACCCCCACTCAATTAACAAAAGACCTGTTGTATCTAAATAATCTTCCCAGCCGGCCGCCCAAAGCTCAGCTTCGCTATTCAAGCGATAAAAGTCTACGTGAAATACAGAGAATTGTGGGGCCTGATAGATATTGACGAGGCTAAACGTAGGGCTTTGCACTAATTGGCCAGGGCAAATTGGAGCGAGCAAAGCTTGTACGAAGTGCGTCTTGCCTGCGCCCATGGCCCCCGTTAGTACAAGCGTATCTCCCGGCCTAAGCAGAGGTGTTAATGATGCTGCTAATTCCTGCGTTTGCTTGAGCGATTCACTTGTGAAGTATGCCTCCATTTAATCACCCCCAGAATTGTAGCTTGCTTTGGAAATTGAACTTTTAGAACCGTCCCCAAAGGGTCATCTCATCTCTCAGATTCCCCTCCCACACCTACGTCCTCATTATAGTGTTCTTAAGACACTGCCACAAGTTAAGCATTTCCTTGACCGTTATTGTCAAACGTCTTATAATCAAGGTAGAACCTTCAGGGCAGGGTTAAACTCCCGACCGGTGGTAATGCGTAAGCTAGCCCACGAGCTGTAAAGCAGAGCTGGTGAGATTCCAGCGCCGACGGTATAGTCCGGATGATAGAAGGTGCATATGTTTTTGCACGTGCTATTTTATAAGCCCTGGAGGTCATTCCAGGGCTTTTTGCTTGCAAAACTTTTATTAGGAGGTAGTACTATGCCAAAAAGTAACGTCCGTAACCTGGTAATGATCTCCTTACTCACCGCCATGTCTTTAGTTTTGATGTATGCGATTCAGATTCCTCTTCTGCCGGCAGCACCATTTTTGAAATGGGACCCTAGCGACTTGCCTAACGTTTTGGGCGGAGTCATATTGGGCCCTTGGGCAGCTGTAATTATTACTTTTATCAAGTGCCTACTGTTTCTGCTTTTCAAAGGAACCAGCGGTCCGATCGGTTCCTTCATGGCTTTTGCTTCTGGTATAGCCCTAGCTGTCCCTTGTAGTATTATTTATCGTCGTTGGTCTAATCATTATGGCTTATTGTTGGGCCTCGCAACCGGAACAGTGGTGCTAACCATAACCATGGTACTAGTTAACTATTATTGGGCTTTAGGCGTATATGGTATACCAGCTGAACTCCATTTGGGCTTAGTCAAAACAACCGTTCTACCCTTCAACCTGTTACGAGGCATACTCAGTTCAGTGCTCATTTACCCGGTATATTTGGCGCTGCGACAACCATTAGCAAAGCAGTTAAAACGGAAAACATGCTAACCTGAAAGAGGGGCGTGTAACACTATGTTTGTCATAAGTGTAGTGCTACACGCCCCTCGCTTTGCATCCAAACAGCGCGGCGCCTTTTCAGTACCATTCAGGCTAGACACGTGCCTTCTGCCAACCGCCCTGATGAAAGCGCAATGAGGCCATCGTACCACGAACAATATGGTCGACCGACATGGCTATCCAAGCGCCCTTAAGCCCAAGGCCTAATCCTTTAACTAGCACATAGGCGGTGCCAAGACGCCCGCCCCAAATGCCAAGCATGGTAACCAACATAACAAAGCGGGTGTCTCCGGCACCCCGCAATGAACCCATCATAACAAAAGTAGCACCCATTATCGGTTGCACTAAAGCGATGATGCGTAAACAAATGATCCCTTGCTCAATTACAGCCTGCTCATCCGTATAACAACTGATTATTTGCGCCGGAAAGAAAAATAAGATTAAACCCAGGATGCCCATAGTCAGCATTGCTAGTCGACGAGACTCAATGCCGAAGCGCTTTGCTCGCTCTGGCATTCCTGCACCCAAACTCTGACCAACTAATGTAGTTGAGGCCATCGAAAACCCCATGCCCGGAGTAAAAGTGATTCCCTCAGAGTTGATAGCAATTTGATGCGCCGCATAGGCCACCGTGCCTAGACCAGATACTGTACGGGCGTAAAACATCATACCAAAGCGCATAATCAACTGCTCAATACTTGCCGGTAAGCCTACATTCAGAATGCGCTTGATCATTGTCCAGTCAGGCCGATATGACTGTCCTCGCTGGAAAGTCAGCACAAACTTGCCACTGAAGAACACAGACAAAACCAAACAAAATGCCACTATACGTGACATCAAAGTTGAAATGGCTGCCCCAGCAACCCCCAGACGAGGGAAAGGCCCCACGCCAAAAATCAGCAAGTAGTTGAAAACAATATTAACAATGTTCGCTACCACATTCACGCGCATAGGAGTCCGCATGTCGCCAGCACCCCGTAATACGCCATTGAGAATCATACTTGTGAGCGAGAATACTAAGCTGACGCTCATGATACGCGAATATGCAATTGCCAACGGGGCTACGTCAGACGCAGCCTGCATGAAGTGAATCATGGCTGGGGCAAAGAAAAACACGCCGAGCATCAAACAAAGAGATGTACTGATGGCAAGAATTAATGACTGGCGTGCTGCCTGATTAGCGAGTTTAAGATCTTGCGCGCCCATTAAGCGTGCTATCAAAGCCGTACTACCAATACTAATGGCAGAAAAAATGGCATTAGCCGTAAAAACAGGCTGGTTACTAAGGCCAATGGCAGCAATAGCACTCGCTCCAAGGCTGCCTACCATGATCATGTCGGCCATACTCACCATCGTCACTAATAGCTGCTCAATAATTGCTGGGTAAGCCAAGTTCCATATCCTAGACTGAATCTGCCTTCTAGTTAACTCCCCTTGACTTCCTAATATTGGGTGGTCAACAACTTGCTCTTTCGCTGCTATTACCACCACCCCCCTCCACTTCGTATAGCGAAAAATTCACTAGCCTTAGCTTATAGTGGGGGCAAACAATAGGCAAGAGCAAAGAAATTACACATTCTTAATCCACGCCAGCGCTCTTATTAGCAAACTTCACTAAAACAGCCGCTCAGCATCCGACTCTTTGACCAGTTCTTCAATACGACAAATCAATTTCTCCAGCAGATTTCGCTCCGTAAGTATCGTGGCGAAATCAGTAAATATGTTTTCATTATCTGTGTAGACACCGAGAAAAGGGGTAATTGCATGCACAAATGACCCAGCTGTAAAAGAAAGTGGTTTACTCAGCTCTAAGAAAAAAACTGCAGGGACTTCCATTCCAAAGCGCAAGACGGCTTTGGCTAGGCGTTCACTCAACTGCTCTGCCGCCTCTGGGGTAGTTTCATATACTGGCTCCCATTCAAACAAGGCACTCACCTCCCAGACTTGCAACCTTTAGCTTGCCCTAATGAGCGCCTGTTATGCGGGTAAATGAGCTACTTACTGTCGCAGATCTTCCCTCTATGTTTTGCAACACAAAAGAGGCTAAGTTTGCGCCTAGCCTCTTTCATACTTTTTCTTAGGTTATACCAATTATCCTTCGATGAGCTCTACGTTAGCACGTGGAACCGTGACCAATTCTCCACTCTCAAGCTTGGCCACCAATACGCGAGCTTTAGTGCCAGACTCTACCTGCTGTAATTCTGCCGGTAGTTTGGCTACCGTTGCCAGCTTGCCAAAATAGGGTTCACGAATGATACGAATCAGCGTACCGATGTCCATGCCGCCCTCAATCTTGTTCTCGTGTCTTTCTTTCTTCTCAGACAACGCCACAATTACCTCTGGACGCATGACACCTGCACGGATTTGAGTAGCACCGTTGATTGAAGCTATTTCGCCATCAAGAGATTTCAGCATGTCAAACGTCTTGTCCGCCATGCGAATCTGGCCAAAACCCTCAGTCATGATGATACTCAGATTGATGTCCTCTTGACCGGTAATAGCTACGCCGATATCGTAGCCGAGGAACTCAACTAGGTCTTTATCAATCAAGCCGCCAGCCACTATACCAGCTACGCCTACCTGGTCGGCTTTGCGGATAGCATCGAGAGTAACCAGCGAGCCACCAACAACGATCTTACCACGCATGTCGGAGGTAATCTTATCACCGGTTAGAACTTCGCTAGGATCCTAGCGAAG
>DIPA01000065.1:17015-17688 GCA_002427055.1 Firmicutes bacterium UBA5500
GGTTAGAACTTCGCTAGGATCCTTGACTGCCATCTGCAATTGACCTTGTCTTTCGCCACCTACGCCGAAAATCCCTTGAATCAGGGCTGCAGGGGTCTCAATTACAACGCCTTCCCGGTCAATCACCTCAACAACCTTGCCCGGAACATAAGCGTCGATTTCGATCGGAATAGCCGGTCCCCGTAAGGTAATCTGGCCAGTAATTGGCGATATGATATCCACCGTACCATCGATAGGTGATTCCAATGTGGATTTGAACAAGCCAAAGAAACTTTTCTTCAGGGCGATAACTTCGCCTTTCTTGACAACGTCGCCCTCCTTCTTCAGCATGCAATCCGGCACATCCTCCGGCTCCAGACCGAGCTTGTTAGAAACGTTAACTGTTTCTGGATCGCCTGGAATCTTGGTGCGCGCGACGATGGTCCTAGGTTCAACTACATCACCCAATTTAACCATCACCTCACCTAAGATGGGGAGGCGGCGGCGCTTAACAACAACAGTAGAATCAGTTACTTTTAAACCTGGGGTATAAGCGTGAGCCATTTATTACACTCCCTTCGCAAGGCTTTTAATGCTTAAGGTACTTGTCTAAGACGTCCATTGAATAGACATCTAAGGCTTTGTACCATTCGACCAGTTTGCGAATGCGATTCTCGGTATCCGACGGCAAGAA
>DIPA01000065.1:17856-18016 GCA_002427055.1 Firmicutes bacterium UBA5500
CCCTCGAGGCGGGCTTTCAACTCATGGCCACGTCCTGCTCCGACGTCAAAACCATGCGCTGGATGAATGTCAACCTCTGCAAAACCTTCTGCTAAAGGAATAGTATCAATGCTCCCATACGGTACCGACTTCTCAACCACTTCACCGTCTGGCAATGTAG
>DIPA01000029.1:0-238 GCA_002427055.1 Firmicutes bacterium UBA5500
CTTCGTCTCCCCTTTGTCTAATGCTGTTTCAGCCAATGTAAATAATCACTGAGGAATGGGTAATATGGCATACCGTGGTCCATGTCCGGGTAAAGGGTGAGTCGCACTTCTTTGCCGAGTTTAATCATAGCGTCATATAAGTCTTGCGAGTGATGCACTGCGACTCGGTCATCTGCAGTTCCATGCACAAGCCAAATCGGTGTGTTGATTTTCTCCGGCCAGTAGATTGCGGAACGAG
>DIPA01000029.1:391-1282 GCA_002427055.1 Firmicutes bacterium UBA5500
CGTAGTATCCGTTGAGACTCTAGTTCACGTTCACTATAGTTTAGGGCCAAATCGGTAGGCCAGCTCCGCAGACAGCCGCATCAATGCGATCGTCCTTGCTCAAGGTAATATATGTCTGCATGGCACCACGGGACCAGCCCAGCATATATATTTTCCCACTAGCGAATGAGAGCATTTCGGCGAGATCTATCAGTTTTACTACGTCGTTTACATCAGCCCCGCCAAACTCATCTTTGCCTGTTCCTCCGTCTGCGCCGCGATATTGTGAGGCCAAGACAATAAACCCGAACTGAGCAAGAAAACGAATGTGGGAGGGTTCATTTAGCGTTAGACCTGGGCCACCACCGCGGTTGTATAGAAGAACCGGGTAATTCTTGTTCTGATAATCCGCGGGAGCTGAAACAAAACCGACCACTTCCTCGTCATCGCTTTTGTAACGGATTTTGTAACCGATGATGTTATCTGCAGGGATGAGGTCAAGGCTATGATCCTTAAACTCGATGTATTCCATAAATTTCTCTCTCAGTTCCTTTGTACCAAGCTCGTATGCAGCTAGGTATTCAAGATCATTTTCAAGCGGTTCAACTTTTAGGATAAAAGTTACTCGCTTTAGTTCGGCGAAAGAACTGAGTGAAGTAATCGGTGTACAGGCAGAGAGAGTCATGGTCAGACACACAAAGACTATTAACGAAACGCAAACTGAACGCATAGCCAAAACCCCCTAAATTAGCTTCTTAATGGTTTTTATCAGGAATCTCCTTGTCTGTCCGTGCAATCAATAGTTATATTAGAGTATATATATAAAAGAATGAGTGTTAATAGATTGCTGGAAAAAGAATCATGTTAGGTGCGTTGGAGCGTACCATTAAGTCGCGGGTTGAAAACAGGGAG
>DIPA01000029.1:1367-7889 GCA_002427055.1 Firmicutes bacterium UBA5500
AGTCGCGGGTTGAAAACAGGGAGGATGTATTTACTAGCACTTATTCATGGGGCAGAAACTATAAGGGGATGCAGAACCGCATCGGCATTTTAGGTGTCAAGTAGTTATATGGATTAAGGAATGGTACGGTTGTTGTTAGAATGACTACCGTGTACTTCTCTTGTCAACAAAGCACAGACGAAAACGGGGGCAGTAAGGTATGATTAGGGGAGGAGGTTTGGCATGAATAGGTGGCGGCAGATAATGGTTGTGGCGCTCATAAGTTTATTGCTTGTAGGCTGTCAACCGCCGACGGTAGCGGAGGTGCAGGAGTTAGACGTTATTCGCGTGCAGCACGGCGATCCCTTGCCTGTATTACCAAAACAAGCGGGTGTTACTTTTACAAATGGCCGGCAAGGTATGCTGCCGGTCTCTTGGGATCTGATAGAAGGAGACGGGGGTAGTGCTCCGGTTTGGGAGGACAAGACCATAACGGGATACGTCAAATCCGGCTGGAGGCAGCACACGGTTACACAGGTAATTGAGGTAATACAGCTGAAACCGCCGCAGGGGCCACTGACAGTGGGGGAAGTGGTCCCGCTGCCCCCACCAGGTCCGGTATCCCCGAAGGACAAGAAAGATCCTATGGAGAGATTAGCGGACTTTGAAGTCGAATGGTCAGGGATGGGCATTGCGCCAGAACTGAGAGAAGAATTGCGGGCCCTATTATTTCGCGCGCAACGGATTACTATGGGCAATTTTTACGGTAATACTATTGCAGTGAATATTGCACACATGGTCCGGGTTAATGGGCAGGTTTTTTTTCGTGCTAGCGACCCATGTTTCTTCACCTATGAAGATCTACTTGATTTCATAGAAGCAACATATACCGGTGAACTTTTGCGTCACTATATTGAGGCTGAAAAGTGCGTTGAAGTTAACGAATTTCTTTATTATTGGGGTTGTGACGGTTCTGGTGCCTCATATGGTCGCGAAGGCCCTTGGCGTATGAGGGTGGTCGCGGTAACTGATGACCGCATCACAGTCGAGCTCAGTCAGACTATAGTTTGTGCGGATTCCCCTACCTATGAAGATGTCAGCATGATGGAATTTTTGTTCGTAGACGGCAGATGGTTAATATCTAAGGAGGGGTTTGAGGTCTAGCGTTAAATAACCCATAACTTTCAGTACTTGTAATCCCAATAAGCACCCCCCCCGGATAGCTGCGTAATGCTACCAGAGCGGGTTTGCTTTGGTGCGGTGAGTTGAACCACTACTCATTGAAAGGTGTGATAATAATGAGCCGTAAGGTGGGGAAAAGACTAGGTTTGTTACTGTTATTGGTTTGCTTAATACTCCCGGGCTGTCAGCCACGCAAATCAGAGCCTAACACGCCTGAGTCCAGCAAATTAGTCTCAGAAGGCGCTGGATCTCCCGTTGTTGGTTGTGACGAGTTGCCGCTCCAGCAGAATGTCACACCAGATGCTATTCCAGTTCGGGAAGATGTTCGCTTGCTCTTTGCCGATTACGGCTGGACAGCTTGTCAGCAAATCGCTGCGCTAGATGTTGAAATACCATCTGAGCTTGGAGCCAATAGGATTAGTACTCCCAGCAGTGTCTATTGGGCTATGGCTAACGTCTGTAGCAAAGCTATAGGGCTTGATATGTGTAAATATGCTGGTGAAGAAGTACAGCTGGAGATTTCCCGCGTTGCAGAAGACCTGCAAGAGCGGTTAGGAGGACAGTATGAGTTACCTCCTTGCTTGGCAGAAAGCGGGAGGGCACTAATCGTGCGTCAGGATGATCAGATTATTGGTGCGTGGTTAGACCAGACCGGCAGGTATGGTTACTCTTTGACCGGTAAGAGCGTAGAGGGGATTACTGGCTTTCCAGTGGAGGGCTGGCTAGATGAAGTGCGCAGTGCTGAGGATACAGCAGATAATTTCCAGGAGCCGGAGGATGTAATACGGGCCTACTTTTCATCATATGCTGCTGGCGACTCTGTCTCCACCTTTAGGGAATTAAGCAGTAGGTTCATGTTGGGGCATGTTTTTAGCAACCTCGATGAGAACAAGCTTCATAACGTAGACTTTCAGCCCTTGCCTAGCGGTGCTAACGCTGAAGTGATCAGCATAGTTGAGCAGGCGAACCCAGAGCAAGATGCAGTGGCGGACAATAAGAGACTCTTTTGCGTAAAGTTTGACCTAGAATTGCCTGCTAACGTTGTGTCTGCATACAGCAAAGGTATGAATGAGCGTTTCTTCAGCATGGTCCGAACCCTAGACAAGTTGGGTTGGAAGATCGACGCGATTGGGACTGGTTTTTGATTTAAAATAGTAACTACAGAAGGATTGTACTGTTTACTTGTAAAAGCTTTACGCACATTGTGGGCTTAATGCCCTGTTTGTAAACAGTTTTGCTCATAATCTATTTCATTGGGGGATTGGTATGCGAAGGAATGTATGGATTGCCAATGATTGTGGGTATGTAACCTTTCGGAATGCCAAAGCGTTTTTTGAGACATCAGTTGAGAAGTACAAAGGAAAAACGACCCTGTGGATAGACCGCTATGGCTATTATGAGGATGCTGATCTAAATCACTTAAAAGCACTATACATTGAGGTTGAGAAGATAGTCGAAAGCGGAGGTATTAAACAAGTTAGGATAAGGGCTTCAGATAGCAAAGAACTGGACTTCTGGAGCGACTTAGGCTTTAGAGTAGAACTTAGAATAACTAATGCAGAAGGGGCCGAGGGTACGATTTTACTTAAAAGTTTGCGTAAGCCTTTCTTTAGATTATTGGGGAGGTGATGAATTGCCTCCCGATGCTCTTGATCATAGGCTGAGCAAACCCCCACTGGTAGCATCACGGTGCTACCAGTGGGGGCTTTGTTTTGGGTAAATCAGCTTCTCCCATACTCACCTTTTGCCTAAACACCTTAGGTCAAATAACCGCTCGGCTGTAATACTGATGCTCTCCGGCCCGGCTCGTCTTTAATGCTAAGAAAGACGAACTGGGCCTGTTTTTTTGATTGGCGTCGTCTGTCAGAAGACGGCACTCGTACTAACCAGCTACATTTGTTCTATTGTCAATAAACGCCTAAAAATAAAATGATTTTTGGTGTCACAAATCAGGGTCGTCAAGAGATATATAGGTGAAGGGTTTTATACCTAACTATGTTTTCTTAACTAGAGCTTTCTGGTCGTGTCTGTTACTATAACTCGCCATCTCGGCCTCGTCACTCCAATTTTGGCTAAAATCAGTGACTGTAGTGCACTGGCCTGCCTTGAGTGCTTGGGTTCGCTGATTGAACAACAGGAGGTTAAAAAAGGGGGGGTACAGTTGTATGAATAGACCTTCGCTTGGACTTTTCTATGAGCAGAACAAGAGCCACTTTCTACAGATAGTATACAAGGTAACAGGTGGCAATCAGGCAATGGCGGAGGACGCCCTACATAATGCCTTTCTAGTGATAATTAAGTATTGGAATCAGCTTGCTCAGCTTCCCAGCCATAATAGAGCATCGCGATGCGCCATTATTGTGAAGAACAAAGCCATAGATCTTTTGAGGGAAGCTAAACGTAAAGGATATAGTGAGTTAAATGATGGACTATATTGCAGTGACTCTGCCGACGTTAGTGCTATTATCGCAAGTAGAACTGGTCATGAAATGCTGCTGAAATGTATTTCTAAGCTCCCGGAAAAATACCGGGCTGTTTTTGAACTGAGGTTTGTGAAGGGTTTAAGCAATAACGAAATTGCCAACTTGCTAGGCATAACAACAGGGGCTGTATCAACAAGGTTATACAGGGCAAGGCTTATGCTGCAAGATATCTTAGGCAACGAAGCTTCTGTGTGTAAAGACTACATTGATTGAGTATGAAGTTCATGGAGCATAATGGCTTCAATAATCAATAAGAGAATACCGCTAACCGATAAGAATCCTGTGACATTTCCCTAACTTGATTCGTTATTAATATGAATACCAAAGTTGGACGGTTTTTGAAAGGATGTACCACTTGTGTGTTCTCTTGCTTGGGAGTTCTCGTTTTATGATATAATAAGATGAGTGCGATTATTGTAGTTACTATTTTTTGAACTGATTCGGACCAATTATTATCATAATCGATTGAGGAGCCATAACATCACTGTTAATCTTCTCTAGCGAATATGTTCGAGGGGCTCATCCAGACGCCCATAACACAACGATGGGAAGGGGAGATGTTTAAGCAATGAATACCCGTCAACTGCGTCATCTGCTAAAAGTGTTTTGTCTAACTTTGACTGTTGCTTTGCTAGCTGTTGCCTGTACTCCGAACTCGAATGGTGGACCGCAAGTAAATGAAGGGCTGGATTCCGCTACAGTTGCGAACATCGTCGGCGATAGCAGTCGTGCCCTTTTAGTCACCGCTAGCGGTGAATTATGGGCTACGGGTTTAAATGATTCGGGACAACTGGGAATCGCTATAGACGATAAACGGCTGGTGCAAGTAGACCCGAAGCCGCCAATAGTCAGTGGCACTCCCGCCTATCCGAGCTATAACACCGTTCCTGGTTACCTACCCAATCCTATTAGAGTAACCACCAATGTCAAGCAGGCCACGATATCACCCCATGCCGGAGCCTACCTCACCACCGAAGGTGAATTATGGGTCATGGGCTATGAAAGTGACTTAAAATATTTTCCAGAAGTGCGCCAGGAACTTGCCAACCAGACAAAAGGTGCTACTCGGAACGATGTAGTTCGCCCCATCAAAGTTATGGACGAAGTTAAGAAAGTTGTTGGCGGCTGGAATATACTCTTCCTACAGGAAAACGGTGATCTGTTTGGTACTGGCGATAACCACTGGGGTGAGTTGGGCCATGCGCAGATGATTAGTGATCCCCTGCTTATCGATCAAGGCGTTACTGATGTCTTTAGCGGCAACGGGATGACATTCTATCTTAAGAACGATGGCGAGCTATATGGTTGCGGTCGCAACATCTGGGGAGAACTAGGTTTCGGAGAACCGCTTAAAGTTGAAGGCCATCCTGCCGATATATCTCCCACAGTTAGGATGAATATCCCGCCCCAGCTGATAGCTACACGCGTGCAGAGTGTGTATAGTGAAGGCTTTTCCACACTACTGCTTAAAACCGACGGTAAGCTCTATATGCTGGGCAAGAATATTAACAACGTCTACCGCGACGGGTCCGAGTATCAGACTACGCCGCAGCTGATTGCCGAAGATGTGCGCAAAATGGGCATAGCCACCCTCGAATGGGAGGAGCAAGCGTTGATTATTCTCACCAACGCCGATCAGCTGCTAGCCTGGGGTAGTAATCTAGCTAGGCTTGGCGTGCAGAGTGCCGGCGAACAGTGGGCTGAAATTGCCGCCGACGTTAAGGACTTCTGGACCACGCCCAACCTCTTTGTGCTGACCAATAATGGACAGATGCGAGCCGCCGGACCGCCGGCAGATGTAAACATCACGAACAAAGATATCGGGCAGCTGGCAGGCTGGTCTTGGGACTGAGTGTCGCCCCTTAGTAACCAAACGGAGTAACGGGTCTTCTAGCCTGTTACTCCGTTTCTATTTGCGGTGTTAATTAGATTCTCCCAACTCACCTCTTGCCTAAGCGCCTGAGATCAAATAACCGCTCGGCTGTAATACTGATGCTCTCCGACCCGGTTTTGCGCACAGTGCCTTCTATGAGCAGCAGGGCGCAGCCGAGGGCTGCTTTAGCATATTTCTCCTGCGTATGGGGGAGCACCGTTACATCGATCAGGCTCTGTTCATCTTCAATGGTAAGGAAGATGAACAGGGCCTGTTTTGATTGGCGTAGGCTGCACTATCCGGCACTTTTACTCTCAATACCAACTGCCTTTATCCTGTTGATAACAAATACTCAAAAAGAAAGTAATTCTAGGTGTCACAAATCAGGGTCGTCAGGGGATATATAGGTGAAGGGGTTTTTGCCTAGCCATGTTCTCTCAACCAAAACTCTCTGGTTTGCCTGCTACCACAGCTCGTCATCCTAGTCTCCAGTTCGGCCAATGCCGTATGGCTGTAGCGTGCTAGCCTACCTTTAACATTTGGGTCCGCCGATTGAACAATAGGAGGTTAGAAAGGAGGTATATTCGGATGAACGGACCGTCGCTTGGACTATTCTATGAGCAGAATAAGAGCCGCTTTCTACAGATAGCGTATAAGGTAACAGGTGGAAATCAGGCAATGGCAGAAGATGCGTTACATAACGCCTTTATGGTGATCATTGAGCAGTGGACACTTCTTTCTCAACTCCCTAGAGATAAAAGAAAGTCTCGATGCGCCATTATTGTCAAGAACAAAAGTGTTGATCTTTTGAGGGAAGCAAAACGTAAAGACTATTGTGTACCGAACGATGAACTCTATAGTTGTCAGGATCAATCTTTCGAACCGAGTGTTATTACTGCAAGCAAGGCTGGGTTTAAAACGCTGTTGCACTGTATTGCAGGGCTCCCCGGAATACATAGGGCTGTTGTTGATCTTAGATTTATTAAGGGACTGAGTAACAATGAA
>DIPA01000115.1 GCA_002427055.1 Firmicutes bacterium UBA5500
CTCAACAAGCACGGTGCGTTTCGCTTACGAGCTACTAGGGTAGGGGCTGATACCGCCTTAGCGCAAATCATCAAGGTAGTAGAGGCCGCGCAGGGCTCGAAAGCGCCCATCCAGCGCATGGCCGATACCATCTCCGGAATTTTCGTTCCTGTGGTAGTTGCTATCGCAGCCGTTACTTTCATTGCATGGTACCTAATTACTCACGATTTTGAGCAGGCCATCATCAATATGACTGCAGTACTCGTGATTGCCTGCCCTTGTGCCCTCGGTCTCGCTACTCCAACCTCAATCATGGTTGGAACAGGTAAGGGTGCTGAGAATGGCATATTGTTCAAGGGCGGCGAACATCTGGAGAATACCCACCGAGTGCAGGATGTAGTTTTGGATAAAACGGGTACCATTACGCAGGGCGAACCCGCGGTAACGGATGTCATAGCTGTTGGGCCTTTTGGTGGTCGAGAAGCTGAGCTCCTAGCTCTAACAGCTAGTGTAGAGCGGGTATCGGAGCACCCTTTGGGCCAAGCAATCGTGCGAGGCGCCCAAGCCCAGGGACTAAATCTGACAGATGCCATGGGTTTTACAGCCATTCCCGGTCAAGGTATCATAGCTCAGACGACTGACCGGCAGATACTGGTTGGCAACCGCAAACTGATGCAGAGTCAGGGCATCGATTACGCACCACATCTGCCCGTTCTCGAGCAGTTAGAGGAACAAGGGAAGACAGCCATGCTAGTGGCTGTTGAACAGCAGATTGCAGGTCTTATTGCTGTTGCCGACGTTGTCAAAACAGATTCTGCGCAAGCCATTGCCGCTTTGCAGGCAATGGGGCTGGGCGTTTATATGATTACCGGCGATAACTGGCGTACGGCCCAAGCAATTGCTATGCAGGTCGGCATCGAGCCCGACCATGTTTTTGCTGAAGTGCTGCCTGAGCATAAGGCCGAGGCTGTACAGAAGCTGCGTGCTAGCGGACGCAGGGTGGCCATGGTTGGAGATGGCATCAATGATGCCCCGGCGCTAGCTACTGCCGACGTCGGCATGGCTATCGGTACCGGCACCGATGTCGCAATGGAGGCTGCAGATATTACCTTAATGCGGGGGAATCTAGAGTCTATCGTCAGTGCCATCCGCCTCAGCCGCTTAACTATGCGTAATATAAAGCAAAACCTTTTCTGGGCGTTTTTCTACAATTCGCTGGGAATTCCAGTGGCTGCGCTCGGTTTCTTGAACCCTGTTGTTGCAGGTGCGGCTATGGCCTTCAGTTCGGTCAGTGTGGTGACCAACGCATTACGCCTGCGTAGTATGCATATTTAGTCATAAGCTAGTACTAGGACAAGGGGTGCTGGGCCAAGGAATTTCCGTGGCCCTAATGCTGCCTTACGGAGTGCTGGTTAGTTCTGCGATATAGCGTGAATAATGTCTACAAAGCTCGAACGGATTAGGGTTATTGACGTATTCCCATATGACAAAATAATAATAAAACGAAGTAAAAATTCTGTTGACGGTTAACATGTTAAGTAATAAAATGAGCTCACACAAAGATACGATTATCAGTTACAAAAAAGTTCATATGTATTCATAAAAAGGCAAACCAACTGAAAGGTTGGGACGCAAAGTTTGAAGTCTAAAGCATCCCTGGATGCTATGATAGTTCGACCGCTATGAAAGGTCTCTTTCATCGCGGTCTTTTTTGCCCCTAAAATTACGACCCCCGTTATTTTGAGGAGGTGAGGCTTTTATTAGTCGGAGTTGTTGATGCCAGGTCGCGCTTGCTACTTCATGAGCAAATTAGTGTTTATAAAGTATGTTGAAGTTGAGAATAGGCAATAACCCAAATACCAACAGTAAGGGAAGTGAAAAGGATGATTAACAAACGCAGATTTTGGGCTTTATTCTTGGTTATGGTTTTGGTATCTGCTAGTGCAAACGTTGTGAGTGCCGATAGACCGGGTTCTATACGTGTGCTAGATGAATGGGGGCAGGAGGTTCAAAGTAGGACCTTTGACTCTATAGACAAGCTACACATAGATGGTACCGGTTTTGAGCCGGGTACCAATTCCATAAGAGTCGTTGAATCAGGCGGCGGCAATAGTACACAGGTTGGCCAGATGATAGCTATAGTAGTAGATGAAAATGGTAGTATATCGCTTACTAGCTTGGCCAGCATTGGTGCATTACCAGATGGGGATTATAAAGTGCAGATTGCACAGTCAAGCGAGTTTAAGCAGAAAGATATTAAGGATGATTTCTTCAAGATTTTGAAGCAAACTTGAGAGCCAGGCGAAGACCCCGGAGAGGACCCCGGAGAAGACCCCGGAGAGGACCCAGGAGAAGACCCAGGAGAAGACCCCGGAGAGGACCCCGGTGAAGAGCCTGAAGAAGAACCAGGAGAAGAGCCTGGAGAGGACGCAGGTGGAGAACCAGGCGAAGCCCTCGGTGAAGAACCAGGCGACAACGACGAGCTAGAGGAAGAAATTGAAGATGAAGAAATTCCCGGCGGTCCAATTACCGAAGAAGAGCCAGTAGTTGAAGAAGATCCGGTAGTCGATCCGGAAGATCCGCCGGTTGAAGAAGAACCAGCCCCCGAAAGCGATGATGAAGAAATCATTGCCGATGAAGAGGTTCCTGTTGGTCCGGTAGTTCTACCCAAGACCAGCGGAGCTAGCCCAGCTTTGTTTTACGGTCTCGGATTCAGCTTAGTTGCCTTAGGTGTCAAATTGCGCAAGCAGTAGGATAAAGCAACTGGGGGGGGTGTCTTATGTGAGGCACCCCCTTGTTTGATGGAGTTATCTGTTATGAGCTTTCTGCACGAGGAGGTGGTGCTATGAAACGATGGTCGCTAGTACTGATTATTCTGGGGCTGCTTATCATAGCTTATCCTACTTTGTCCGACACCTATAGGCAGTGGGAGTTGCAGCGCCTATTGCTGAGCCAGGCTAACCTAGATTTCGTCGCCCAGGAGGAATTTGCAGCCCTGCAAAATACATTGGCAAATGCTGAAGGGGAGTCGGAAGTAGCCGTTAGCGTAGCAGATACTCCTAGCAGTGATGACTGGCCCCATCCGGTGCTGGACGCCTCTGAGGTTGGGGAATCTCTTGGTGTGCTTAAGATCGCCAGCATTAACCTTACAGTACCTATTTATGCCGGTGCTGAAGAGGCCCAACTAAAAGAGGGAGTAGGGCAAATGGTCGGCACAGGGCGTCTTTGTGCCATAGGCAACGCCGCTTTAGCCGGACATCGCCGTACCTTCTTTCGCAACCTTGATAAGTTACAGCCGGGCGACGAAATCGTCGTAGAGCTAGGCCAGCAAACACTCCGCTATCAGGTCTATAAGA
>DIPA01000079.1:0-2529 GCA_002427055.1 Firmicutes bacterium UBA5500
TGTCCGGCTTGCACAAACGGCATGCTAGCCGGTACTTCAACTACTACTGAGCCAACTAGCAGGTTGATACCAAGCGGTCCTTGTACCTGCTGAACCCATGAAGCAGTGCCTGGGCTGCCCATTACGAAGTCGATGACCACATCAAAATCGCGACAGTCTTTAATACCCTGCATGATCGGCATTGAGGCCGTATCCTTGCCGTTTAGATCCTTCGGTGCCGATGCAAGACAATCAAAACCGAAACTACGAATAGCAGAATCATAGCCCGCAAGATAGCCGAGGTTGACCACATCTTCTCCGTAGACCAGCTCACCGCTTTCTAGGTAAGGCTGTATAATCTGTTCAGCGAACATCGGACCGGCAGCCCAGAACGAGATGTAGGCAATCTTGACGCCTTTCTGTATCAGGTGTTTCGATACGGCTACAGTCTGCGGGTGTACGTCGGCTGCTCCGGAAGGAGCGTAGTCGAGCGATATCAACACTCGGTCTCCCGGCTGCAGCTTATCTATCTCGTTGAAGAATTGCAAAGTAGTGTCACTGTAAGATAGCGGCAGTCCGATTGGCTTGATCAATGGGAATGAAACCACAATGATAAGTAACGCGTAGATAACGCGGCGATCGATATTTTGCATCCTATTCCAAATACTCATTGAGGCACCTCCTTCCTTTTACTATGCAAATGTTATTAAACGCCACCAAGGTGGCCACGCTCAATTCCGAGCAGTACACGTAGCGATGTGACAAATCCGCCGATAGCAGCGCCGATCATGATGCCTCGTTGACCGGTGGTATTGGCGACGTTCAGCAACCAAGTGGAGATTACCGGGAATTTAGCCCAGATCAGCTCGCCCACCGGTGCTTTCCCCAACATCACAACTATGGCTGCTACCAGCAGAATAGTCGCCTCGAGACTACGAGCCCGGAATGCCCGGTATGAAGCGGACGACACGTAGAATGCAATGATGGCAAACATGGCGGCAGCAGGGGGCGACATTATGTAATCATAGAAGTTTTGGTACAACACTTTCCACGTCTCAACTTCGGGAAAGGAGTACTTCATGATGCCGACATAGGTGAACAAAGCCAGCATGACTAATAGTGAAACGCTGTTGAACCATCCTTTACGCCTCGAGACGATGTTAGCCACATGAATGCGAATTAAGTTAACGGTAGCGATGCCGACCATAAAGGCACTCATGATAATGATCCATTTGCTTAACTCAGCTCTGGGACCGAAAGTCCCTGGCGTAAACGAGTCTATCAGCATGACAATCCCTGCGATGAAGGATAAGGCAATTGGAATTTCCTTACGCACGAACCACACCTCCTTCTTCTGTAGTATTAAGACGTTGCCCTACTTCCCGAGCAGCTCACTAAGGAAGTTGATGCCCCCGGTAGCCAAGATGGTGCCCAGCACCAAATAGCCCATCACGAACATCTTGATGTACTCCTGCCCGGCGATAGAGCCGAGACGCTGTGGGTCTTGAGAGAGGTACGCGCCAGCCACATAGAGTTCTTCACCAATCAAGGTATAGTCGCAAGCCGCAACGAAGAACGCGATCTGTCCTAGGGTGGTGGTGCCAGCCACCTGCATTGCCCCAACCTGTGCTCCAGCCTCCGATAACAACATCGACTCGGCCAAGAAATCGCCCATCATGATGTTAGCAGCACATTTGTAGCGGTGCAGGATTCCCATAGCACCGGCAGCGTACGCGAACTGCTCCGCCGAGAGAAAACGTACCGTATCTTCCTTGAACATATCCGGTTTTCCGGCTGTCAGATAGGCCTGGCGAACCATCTCTTGCGCAACGGGGAACACTGTTGCAATACGTACACTTACGATCAGCTCGGTGTTATACCTAGCCGATAACTCGGTCACGTATTCCAGCACCGATAGGCCAGCGAAAGTGGCTGAGCCAAAACCACCAATGCCAGGGCTGAAGTGGATGGGGCGTCCCATTTCGGTAGCGCGACCAACTGCCTCTTCAATAGCATCTAGCCCGGCAATACGGCGCAGGTAAGGCTTAAACTTTCCCTTGAGCGTCTGATGGATGAAGTAATAGGATACGCCAGCGAAAAGCAGTACAATTGCCAACAAAGTCCTAGTACCTTCCTTAATCATCTAAATTCACCTCCTTTCAATTTTATGAAGATGAGGTCTCTCACCTATAGTTAGAATACTAGACATTGGAACAGGAACTCCTGCATCTTTATTCAGACTTTATGAATTTATTTTTGCCTTTTGTTTTTACGTGTTTCTTGCACAGTTATGCATTCTGTATACAATAGACAATCCCGACCCCCGAAAAGGCCGTGGGGCCGGCATACATGCAGCCATGCTAATATAAGAAATCCTGCCCAAGGTAATACTTGCCTTTTCGGCAGCCAACCTTTGCTGCTGTATATATATTCAGCTATTGCATAAACCTGGTTTGGCAGATACAGGGTCGAAGCAGCCAAATGGGGTGTACTTTACAACCCACGTTAATTCAAGAAGCATGCGAGGTGGGGGAGAGGAGCACGGTCTGC
>DIPA01000079.1:2643-2809 GCA_002427055.1 Firmicutes bacterium UBA5500
CTTTGCTTGGCAAGGAAAAGTCTGTGGTGAGCCAGAGGGTGAGCCTTCGGTGACGGTTCCAAAGGATCAACGATGGGGAGGAGGGTCTAGGGCCAATGTATCTGGTGACCGTGGCAAAGAAAAAAGGAATGAGCCCGGTAGAATACCGAGCCCATTCCTTTGTTGC
>DIPA01000021.1:0-138 GCA_002427055.1 Firmicutes bacterium UBA5500
AGATTAACACGAACTATGTCGATCTGTCAACCGAGTAATAAATGGAAATGAGCAAAAAAACAAGGGCAAATCACCGCCCCTGTTTTCTGCTTAAAACTTGAGCACTACCGGCCTACACAGCCACCTGCTGCTGCTTTC
>DIPA01000021.1:253-623 GCA_002427055.1 Firmicutes bacterium UBA5500
CACATCTTTCGATGTGTTAATCGCTTCGATAGGCTTATCTTTGAGCCAAAGCGCTGTTAATGCGAGCATGATGCCGGTGACGACAAAGACAGGCTTGATGCCCCAATGACTCCCTATAAAGCCACCAACCAAAGGCCCTAAAACGGCTCCCATCTGACTGAAGCTAGTGCTGATACCAAATGCGCGCCCTCGAAAATCTCCTGGTACAGATTTGGCGATGAGCGCATTGCTTGATGGCATTAGCGATGCCAAAAACAAGCCGAAAAGAAAACGCAGAACACCCAAAACCACAATATTATTAGTGAAAGCATGGGGTATACTGAGCAAACTTGCGCCCAGTAAGCCAGTTAGCAATACTCTCCGAAATCCT
>DIPA01000021.1:763-1031 GCA_002427055.1 Firmicutes bacterium UBA5500
TTTTTTCGCCACGTTTTCCCCAAAGAGGCGCTGCAATCACTGTCGCAACACCTACCAATGAGAATAGCACGCCGGTTACTAATGAAGCATCTTTTCCAGCCAGCATTTGCTCAATGTAGATCGGTAGTACAGGTTGTATAATCATGACGGCTGATTGAAAAAGCATAACAGTGCAGAGCATAGTCAGCAGAATATGGTTGCTAGTCGCCGTGCGCAAATCACCCAAGACATTCGTCTTGATGTTAGGATTGGGTTTCCTAATTTCCTT
>DIPA01000021.1:1151-6918 GCA_002427055.1 Firmicutes bacterium UBA5500
GATTGGGTTTCCTAATTTCCTTTACACCAAAAATAACAACTGCAGTAGCTGCAAATAGAATGAGTCCACCGATCAGCAAGGTTTGCTGTATACCGACATAATGGCTAACTACACCGCCAAATAATGGCCCCATGATATTGCCAAATGCGCTCCCCGTCTGTATTAAGCCTAAGGAGCTTCCCAGACGCTCCTCCGGTGTATTAGTTGCTACCAAAGCAGTCGCCGACGGAATAAAACCACTTAGAAAACCATTCAACATTCTCAAAGCAACGACCTGCCAAGGTGCAACAGCAAAGGCCAGGCCAAAATAACAAGTAGCTATACCAATTCCGGAACGAATAATCATCACTTTACGCCCATACTTGTCTGCTAAGGCACCCCAGACTGGCGACATAATTGAGCTAATGACAAAACTTGCGGAAAAGGCGATTCCCGACCAAATCTCCAAGTTCTCTACTACGCCAACCTGTTTCAATAGCATTGGCAGGAAGGGCGAAACTATAGAAAAACTCATGCCTGCAATGAAAGTTCCCACCCAAAGTACATACAGATTCTTTCTCCACTGCTCCATTGCTGTCTTCCTTCCCGAGCATGTCCTAGTATTCTGCCGCTCTGTTCCTTGATTTCATGTAAGCCTCTTTACTTTTACTCAGGAGGTTGCGTCGTAAGTGCGTTAACGGTCGATTAGCTGGATTAGCCTTTTAGCCACGTTTTCTACCATACCTTGATCTTTGACAATAACCAAAATCGTATTGTCACCAGCGATAGTCCCCATGATCTCTTCAAATTGCAGCTTATCCAGGGCAGCTGCAGCTGCATGGGCCCCGCCTTCAAAAGTCTTGAGCACAATAAAATTACCCGCAAAGTCTACTGCTAAAAGTGCATTACGTAAAGTGCGCATCATACGATCCGTCAGGCTATAACCGAGCTGTCCTCGCACTTGCATGTAGACCAAACGCCCCCCACTGGGGGATTTACCAAGTCCCAGCTCCTTGATATCACGTGAAACGGTCGATTGTGTGGTCGGGAAACCGGCCTCAGCTAGAGCAACTAACAACTGTTCTTGGGTTTCAATGGCTTCCTGACTAACAATCTCAAGTATCTTCGCCTGTCGTTTATCTTTCATGGCACCCTCCTGTATAATCTTTCCTTTCATTAATAATGTTACCCAAGCTATCACTCTTGTGCAAGTCTTTTTTCACTAACATTTTAAGGCGCAAAATAAAACTACAAACAGAGCAAAACAGAAGTTTCTGTTACAAAAAAACACTAACTGTTCTTGAACAGCTTGCCCACCCATATGGCTTAAGTAGAGGAACTATCTGCTGCTCATCGGGGGGGCTCCAAATGAAAAAAACAGCCAACAACACTCTAATCTTAACGCTCACTAATGTTTTCAACCGCATCATCGGCTTTGCCTTCCGCATCGCACTGATACGTATTGCTGGGATTGAGGCTATCGGGCTTTGGCAGATGATAACGCCACTCTACTTTCTCTTCTACGTCATTGCCAGCGCTGGGTTACCAATTGCCACCTCGCGCTTAGTGGCTGAGTATAGGGCTAAGAACGACCCAAGGGGTGTACAACGAGCCTTTCGGACGGCTATTTACTTAGCTCTAGCCTTCGGTGTTGCCGCTACCTTCTTGCTTTCCCTACTCGCTGGCTTCTTTTCTCAGCGCGTACTGAGAGATCAGCGCCTCACTTTAGCTCTCTTGATCATTGCACCATCGTTGCCACTAGTTGCTGCTAGTGCTGTCTTTCGGGGCTACTTTCAGGGCCTAGAGAAAATACGCATCGTCTCTAGCTCCCTTATCGTAGAAGAATTTGTGCATATCGCTGCTACCCTTAGCTTAGTAGCGGTAACAATAGGCAAGGGCCCCGGTCTTTTGGCGGCAGCTTTCGCGGCAGGATCACTGCTGAGTGAGGTAGCCGGATTGGGTGTTTACTTAATCGCTTTCCCACTCTTCCACCTTAACAGCCCGGGTACCAGTGGCCCGACCTCGATTCATATGCTTGGTCGCATCTTGCATATCGGCATCCCCGCCACGGCCAGTCGCTTACTATACTCGTTAGCGCAACTAGCTCAAAGCATTATTATCCCTACTCGTTTACGTGCAGCCGGTTGGTCAGTTTCACAAGCTGCAGTTGCTTACGGCGAGTTGACCGGTATGGCTCTGAATTTGCTATTCTTACCTTCACTCTTCACGGTGGCAATGGCTGCAACTCTCTTACCACAAATCACAACAGCTATTTCTCGCAGCAATCAAACGCAAGCGCAGGCGATTTTCTTACGCGCTATCAATTGGACGACACTCATCAGCTTACCGTTAGCAGCCTTGCTCATCAGCCTCGGGAAACCGATGTGTCTAGTCCTTTTTAGTTCCGGTTCAGCTGGTCAACTGCTTTCTCTGCTAGCATGGGGAGGCCTACTTCTCTATACACAGCAAGTGGCCACAGCAACTTTGCAGGGTCTAGGGAAACCCGCGCTGCCTTTACTCGCCTCTTTTGCCGGTATGGTTATTAGTGGTTGCCTGCTCTTTGTTTTGATTCCTACTTGGCAGATGCAAGGCGTTGCCGTTGGGTTGATTTGCGGCTGGGCAACCACTGGGGCCTTGTCTCTCTTTTTGGTGCAGCGTCACCTACCTTTCATGCATCAATTTTGGCCACACCTGCTTCGTACTACCTGCGCGGCTGGGCTATGCGGTTTAGCGGCGCATAATATCTTCCTGCATTGTCTCGCCAATTCAGGGCAAGTGTTCTCCAGTCTAGTTTGCGCCGGGCTAGGAGCTGCCATAACATATCTGGTAGCTGCTGGCTATACCATCAGCAGACAATTTGCCAGAGAGTAAGGCTATGCTAGAATGAACTAAAGACCAAACAAAGGCGTGATTAAATGCGCGTAATTCTCTGTACACTAAACTCCAGTTTCACTCATTCTAGTCTGGCATTGCGTTACCTAAGAGCAGCCATCCAAGCAGACTGGCCAGATCATCATCTACTTGAGTTCCAAATTAACGATGACCTACGCCGGGTAGTAGCTGAAATCGGCCGTCTACAACCTGATGTAGTAGCCTTTGCCTGCTACATTTGGAACATAACAGCCACTCTGGCCCTCGCCACTGACTTGAAGGCCGTCTTACCCGAGTTAAAGATCATCTTAGGAGGGCCGGAAGTTGGCCCGCGGGCACAAGAGCTACTAACCGAACATGCAGCCATCAACTACGTGATTCAAGGCGAAGGCGAGCAGGCCTTTCCCAACCTGCTGCAGGCAATCGCAAAACAGCGCCAACCGAATGATATCGCTGGCGTCTACTACCGTGAAGAAGTCGGGCAAATCGGCAGCACTCCCCCTTGCAGAGTAACGACCGAGCAGATACCTCGCCCTTACTGCAGCGAGGATATGTCCGAGCTTGAGCACAAGCTAGTCTACTACGAGTCATCGCGCGGGTGTCCTTTCCGCTGCACCTATTGCCTTTCAGGTGGAGACCAAGTGCGTTTTTTGCCGTTGACACGTGTATTTTCTGAGTTGAGACTGCTTCTAGCAGCAGATATACCTCTAATCAAGTTTGTTGACCGAACATTTAACTGTAATCCCGAGAGAGCCATGCAGATAATGCAGTTCCTGCTCGCTGAACGCCGGCAGAGTCGCTTTCACTTTGAAATCTGCGCCGATATTCTGACTGATACCATGCTTGACTGGCTAATCACCATACCGGAGGGCATATTCCAGTTTGAGATAGGTGTGCAGACAGTCAATGCGGCTACCTTGCAAGCCATTAGGCGCCATATGCAGTGGGATAAGCTTGCACAAAGTGTAAGCAAATTACGCAAGGCTAATAATATCCACCTACATCTGGACCTAATTGCCGGCCTTCCTTATCAAGACTGGGCCGCCCTGCAAGCATCGTTCGACCAGGTAATCAAGCTAAAACCGCATATGTTGCAGCTGGGCTTCTTGAAAGTTCTACCTGGAACGGAGATGGCCAAACAGGTCCAAGAATTCGGACTGAAAGTATCGGCAATACCGCCTTATGAGGTTCTGGCAACCAATTGGCTTTCGTTTGCCGAGTTAAACCGCTTACATGTAATGGAGCAACTACTCGAGTACTATTACAACTCTGGGCTTTTGTTATATTCTCTGCCTTATATCTGGACACATATCGAGACAAGCCCCTTCCAGTGGTTCCAACAGTTTGCGCTCTACTGGGAGGCAGCTAACTTACAGCAAGTATCGCATGGCCGCGAGGCACTATTTGCTCACCTAGAGGCCTATTTACAGCCTGATAGCGTATTGCAGGACCTGCTCGCCATAGACAAGGCACGCATGCTGGCAAGTTTCCCAGCGCACTTTAAGCTACCACCGAATCACCGAGCTGCGTGGGAAAACTACTTAACTGAACACCTGGCCGACTGGGCACCGCGCACCTATAAGCAAGCATTTCGCTCCGTCTTCCCTATCTGGCTAAAGGAGGAAACACTCTTATACCTCAACCAACCCAAAAACCGCAATATAGCAGTTATCGATCGAGACAAACAGAATGTTTTCGCTTTCAGCCAGCTATAGGCTACAGCGCAAGAATAGAAGCCGTCTCCAATTGCAATCTGGAGGCGGCTTCACCATGCTTATTACATATGCTTCTTAAGAATTTCCGCAAGAGCCATCATGCCCTTCTTAATCTTCTCTTCAATTACCGATTATAGTCTTGTATATTCTTTCGCCATGGTCGCTCTATCTCCTGCCAGCAATTCGCATCCCACGCGCCATTAACAATCTGGATACGTTGCCTAATATGCTGCCTATTCTTATGTAACCAAAGATAGAAGTGTTTGCATACTGTTAGTATAGAGGGAGGTGTATAGGAATGAGAAGCTGGAGACCTTTTTGTGAAATGAGATGGGCACGCAATCGCAGCTGGAGACGCAGAACAAACTGGAAGCGAGCTCTGCGTCGCTGGCGTTGCTTCCGCATGGAGGAGTAGCTAAAAAGCAGCATTTAGAACAAGCAAAAGACCGGCAGGGTAAACCTGCCGGTCTCACTTAACAGCACAAAAGCTTAGTCGCGCACAGCGGGTAGACCTTGCCGAGCGTGCCATATTTTCGCCAACCGCCAGCCTAATACAGAAATCACTATCAAAAGAACAAAGGCTATTCCCGAATAATGCTTAATGAGAGCGGCCGCTTTAGGTAAATTCGTGCTAAACACTTGCCCTAAAAAGATAACAGTTACACTCCATGCTGATATGCCAATGAACGTATAAGATAAAAACCTATAGTAAGGCATACGATTAAGTCCGGCGAAATAGGAAATAAGATTCCCTATCCAGAACGGGCGAAAAAGTGCTACTGCCTTCTCGCCATGACGCCTAAATAAGGCATTAACCTGGTCTAGCGCTCGCAATGATGACTCCACAAAACGCCCCACCCAAGGCAAGTTTTGCAGGCGCGGAATATTATAACCAATATAATAAGGAACTAACGAACCCAAGGCATATGAAGCAGCGGCAATAATAACCGCCGGCCAAAAACTAAGCTTGCCGACCGCACAAGCCGCACCTGCCATAAGAAGTACGATTAGTGCCGGACAGGGCAGAGTAAGCCCCTCTGCCAACATGGCTAACCCAACTGCTAGATAGCCCAATTGGGGAAAATGTTGGTTAAACCATGCTAACACATCCTCGCCTCCTTCGACGTAATGGTTTAATTATAACAGGAAAGGCACCAAATACCAAAAACTTTTTTCCCAGTAAAGCTGTTACCCGAGGGAGG
>DIPA01000021.1:7069-7664 GCA_002427055.1 Firmicutes bacterium UBA5500
GACTGCCGGCAGCAGCCATAGAGGAGGAATAAGATTGAGCATCCGAGTTCATGGGCTAAAATTACAACCTGATATGACAGTTGATGCAGATGGGGCCATCTGGTTCGCTGGTGCAAAACTAGCTAATTTAGCAGCCGAATTCGGCACCCCACTTTATGTAGTCAACGAAAACACTATACGATATAATTGCCGTCGTTACAAGCAAGCCGTGGCCGGTTACCCAAAAAACTTCACCATTGCCTATGCCAGCAAAGCCTTCCTTTGCCAAGCAATGTGCCGCATCATAGCCGCAGAAGGCTTACGTCTTGATGTCGTATCTCTAGGAGAGCTGCACACCGCAATTACCAGCAACTTCCCGGCAGAAAGAATCATCTTCCACGGAGTCAATCGCAGTTGCTATGAGCTAGAGAGTGCCTTAAGACAAGGCGTAGGTCGCATCGTAGTTGATAACTTCTTTGAGCTAGAGAAACTAGCTCAGCTGACTAGCAAGCTGCATTTAGAGGCTAATCTGCTGATCCGTTTAGCCAGCGGTGTTGAGGCCGATACTCATGAATATGTGCAGACTAGCTTACTTGATTCCAAATTTGGGTTTAAT
>DIPA01000021.1:7763-8583 GCA_002427055.1 Firmicutes bacterium UBA5500
TTGATTCCAAATTTGGGTTTAATTTAAGCGATCTGCCACACGTATTTGCATTGGCTGCTACTCAACCACACCTAAGAATACGAGGACTACACTCCCATACCGGTTCGCAAATTCAAACTTTAGACCCCTTTGCTGAGAACTTGCGCATTCTCTTGCGGTTGTTCGCTACTTGGCGTGAGCGAGTGCCCGAGCTCAAAGAACTGAATATCGGCGGTGGCCTAGGCTGCTACTATACCGCAGACGATCAACCACTGAGCATAGAAGCCTATATAGCGGGCATAATCGCTACCGCTGAAGAAACCTGCCACGAGTTAGATGTTGACCTGCCACATTTAATTGTAGAGCCTGGACGTTCTATCGTAAATGAAGCCGGACTCACTCTCTACCAAGTCGGTGGCACTAAGACAATCCCCGGTGCGCACAAATATGTATTTGTGAACGGTAGCATGGCTGATAATATTCGACCTGCTCTCTATGGCAGTTGCTATGAAGCAGCGTTGGCCAACCGTGCCCACGAGCAGGCAACCGAAACAGTGGCTATTGCCGGGCGTTGCTGTGAATCGGGCGACATGCTCGTCTGGGATGCACAGCTACCCGCAGCTGCACCCGGCGACTTGCTCGTCGTGGGCCGCACCGGAGCCTATACTCAGAGCATGGCCAGCAATTATAACCGCCTACCAAAACCACCGGTTGTCTTGGTTAATGAGGGCCAAGCGCATTTGATTGTGCGAGGCGAAACTTGGGAAGACATGACTAGGCTCGATATTGTGCCCGAGCATTTGCGTTAAGGAAAACACAGGGCCGCGGGGTGATTGCTGTA
>DIPA01000021.1:8730-12586 GCA_002427055.1 Firmicutes bacterium UBA5500
CAACACCCCGCGGCTCACTTTTTGCCGCAACTGGCGAGCCGCCTTTTCTTCTATGCCTTAACGTCTGATTCAGAATTCACGAACAGCAAGCGCAGCTGATTTGCTGCCACTCGGTACTCAGTATCCAGAGCTGCATATTCCGGCGATTCTGGAGGTAGCTCACTGATGCGAGCTGCCAAGGCCGCCAAGCGAGTACGTACAATAGTCACTTGCTCCCTGCGTTCGTCAGCCCGGGGATCACGTTCCTGCGCCCGTCTAAAATAGCTATAATTGCCCAAATAGCGAGTGAGGCTCCCTGCCTGCAAATAGTAGACCTGATTCACACTTGCATCCAGAAAATAGCGATCATGTGAGACAAGAATCAGAGCACCGGAATAGTCTTGCAGTGCTTCTTCGATCTTTTCGCGGGAGCGAATATCCAAGTGATTAGTCGGTTCATCTAGCACCAAAACATTATGAGGCATGACAAGTAGCTTAGCTAAGCTGACGCGCGCACGCTGCCCTAGCGAGAGAGTTTTAATGGGACGCAATACCTCCTGGTCGCGAAAACCCAGTCGCGCCAGAACAAGCCAAGCGTCGCTGCGTTCAATTCCGGTAGCCATTAACTCGGCTAGTAGACTATTATCTGGGTCTAAATCGTCCCGTTCTTGTGAAAAATGCCCAATCGATAATGATGGGCTACTATAGAGCCGGCCCGCTATGGGCGTCAGCTCGCCCAGCAACAAACGCAGCAAAGTAGTCTTCCCCGACCCATTAGCCCCTACGATAGCAACACGCTCACCGGGGCGAAGCTCGAAATTGATACTTTGCAGCAGAGGAGCTTCTCCGTAGCTAAAGCTCAGACCTTGCGCCCCCAGCAAACTCTGGCTGCTAAATTCAGGCACCTGAAAAGTAATACCGAGCGCGTCCTTTTCCCAAGGTTTTGCCACAGTTTGGTCTAGCGCACGTTGCATACGGCTGACGGTTGCCTTAGCCCGAGCAGCACCTTTCTTGGCTTTGGCGCGCAAGAAGTCATCTTGACCCGCCTGCTTGTGGGCGTTCTCAAACCATTGCATTTGCCGGGCAATCAGCTCCCGTAGGCGGCGCTTCTCGGCCTGGTCACGAGCGTAAGCAGCATACTGCTGCTCTAGCGCTTGCTCTTTCTGCGCCTTATAGGCACTATAGTTGCCCACATAGGCTTGTAGTTCGCCTCTATCTAATTCCCAGATCTCTGTTGCCACACGATCTAGAAAATAACGGTCATGTGATACCAGAATTACGGCTTGGCCTGCTTTCTGTACCCACTGTTCCAACCAAGCCAGGCCTTCAAGATCTAGGTAATTGGTCGGTTCGTCCAGCAGCAGCAGATCAGGTTCAACTACTACGGCACGCGCTAAGGCCAGCCGAGTTTTCTGTCCACCGCTGAGAATACTAACGGGCGATTGCCATAAACTCTCAGGCAACTCAACGGCTCGCAATGCCCGCTCCGCTAGAGCATCCATCTGATAGCCCCCGAGACGTTCAAACTCATGCAACAACTCCCCATAGCGTACAACTAACTGAGCGACGCCTGTTGCTGAGCCATGCGGCATTGCCTGCTCTAGTCTTTGCAGTTCTGCTTCCAGTTTCGCTAGCTGCGTTAAGCCACTGCGAACGTAAGTATAGGCCACTTGCTCTGCAAACTGAGGCAATGCCTGAGGTAAATAAGCTACCTGTAACTGCTCCGACAAGAATATCTCCCCTGTATCGGCCTTTTCTTGCCCCGACAGAATACGCAGCAAGGTTGACTTACCGCATCCGTTATCTCCCACCAGACCGATAACCGTAGGAGCGTTAACTTCCCCTGCTAAATCAGCAAATACTTGCTTTGCTCCAAAATACTTGCTTAAGCTATTAAAACGTAAAAGTGTCGGCAATTTGAGCACCCCCTATTAGTCTAGTCATCTTGCCGAGCTAGGTAAGACGCAAAAAAGACCTTTCAGGCACAACACAGCCTACAGGTCTTTACTGTCTAGCCACGCAAACTACTGCCGACAGCAACTATAACAAAAAGACAGCTACTGTAGGGGTAGATTGCAATTTATATGGGCGTGCAGTATTGACGAGCATGACGAAGAAGCGCCATGCCTATTAGGCATTTGCGTACCTAGCCAAAGCATTTGTTGCTGCTGGTTAGTATACGTTAAATGCGCATCGCCTGTTTGCACACCGTACCCAGAACAGGGCCCTTTCTTTAGTCTTTCCATCCTATCCTATATAGACTGCACTTCAAAAGCAAGGGAAATATCATGTCTAAAACATTCTCAGATCTACGCTACCAAGTTTACTTGGCAGATACTACTTCTACCGCACAGCTAGCTTGCCAAAGGCGAGCCCACAGAACGAGTAGTTCAGTTAATAGCAAGATCATACCTAATTGGAAACCGCTAAGGCTCATGCTTACGCGATGCAACCATAGAGAGACTATAACCGCTAGAATCGTAATCAGTAGGCGGCCTAGAGCCATTTGCAGCCAAGCAAGGGGGCCCGGCCAAGAGAAACTGGCCGCAGGCATGACCAAACGTGCGCGGTAAGTAGCGAACCATAAGGAAAAGAGAAAAAACGCACCTAGCAGAGATAGCACAAAGAGAAATGGATGCAGCGACAACATCCGCAATAAGGGTGCGTTTGCGAGCAAGGCCAACCACCCCAGAAGAATCAAGCCCAGATAATAGAGCAAATACAAACGATAAAACGCACCCCAGGGTGGAGAACCTCCCTGACTCAACCAACCAAAGACAAACGCATCGACAGCAGGGTTCATCAGCAACCTGATCAGAAATAACACTGCCAGCATAAACAAGGTGCCATTCTGTTGGGCTGTAACAAACAACAAGCGTAATGTCCCTATATCCAAGTGGGTAAGGCTGGCCACGCGCTGCTGCCACGGACCGAGCACAGTACAGCTTACCAGAAAGTAGCTAATCAGACCAAACGCGCACCAAACAATCGCAAAAATAGGCAGACGACTAACCCACAATCTTGCCCAACCACGACGCAAAATGCTGCTCACGTTTCTTCCCTCCCTCTACCAACCAAGCAGCTGGCTAAATAGCTGCAGAAGATGACTCAACCAGGAGGCTAACCAGTTGCTCGAGCGCACTTGGTAGTTGTTATTGGCCCGCACATGATCGAGAATCACCTTATAGGGAACTGGATCAAGCTGCAGACTGCGCACAGGGCTGTCATGTTCAAAGGTAACCTTGTTGTCGGTTGCTGGGTTCCAACTCAGGTCACGTTTGCTACCATCGTCAAACGTAACCTGCAAAACCAGCTTGCGTTCCTCAACCGGCCCTGCCAATTCCACCCGCGACGTCCAACCTGTTTCAGTAGCCTCAGTCGCAACTGCTTCGATAGAATAGTCTTGCATGAAATCGCTATAGATATAGGCGTCAAAGAAAGAGCGCCAGCTTTGCCCGGTCACATCCTCGAGTGTGGTCTGCCAATCAGTAGTTGTAGGATGACGATACATAAAGCGTCGTACATATTCACGCAGTGCCACTTGCATCTTCTGCCACCCAATTAACCGCTCAATCTCATGCAAAACCAATTTGCCTCGCACATAAACATTAGATTGGTAAGCATACGAACTGCCATACTTCCATCCTTCCAGAACCAACGGTTCCGGCACGAACACAGAAGCGGCTTCTACGGCTGGAGCCGGCTGATATTCAAAGGCATCAGCCATAATCTTGTCTTCTATGTAGCTAGTGAAACCCTCATCTAGCCAGGCTTCCTCAAACTCATTACTGGCCACCAGTCCGTAAAAATACTGATGAACTATCTCATGCACCAATACCGTGCGAATGGTCTCCAGATTATGGATCGATGCATCCCA
>DIPA01000021.1:12662-14247 GCA_002427055.1 Firmicutes bacterium UBA5500
ACTCGTGATTAAGGTTGGATACTCCATGCCGCCCGCCCCCATAGCTCCAGCTTTGGGACAAACAATGGTCAAATTCGGATAGGGATAAGGCACGAACCAGCTGCTTAATCGATCCATAGTAGCCTCGGCCGCCTCAAAATAACGATTAACCAGATACTCATGCTCCGGTTGCAGATAGAGCTGAATACGCATCTCGGGCTGAATCGCACTTTTGAATAAAGCTTGCCGTTCGACAAAGGTACTGTCGGCCGCCCAGGCAAAATCATGAACCGCTTCAGCTTCAAATATGTATTGCTTCTGGTCGCCCTTTACAGATGGGGAGGACACCATCTTACCGGTTGCAGCCACCGTGTGCGTCTTGGGCACATTGATGGTCACCCTGTAGCGGCCAAAGTTAGCGTAGAATTCGGTATTAGCATGGTATTGATGAGCATTCCAACCATCTTGCTTCCGCCCACGTGTACCGGCCGTTTCATAAGCAGCTAATTTCGGAAACCACTGACCAGCCATCACAAAATCGCCATGCTTACCCATACGAGTAAACACCTCTGGCAGCTGCACACTGAAATCAATAGCTAGGCGAATCGATTCCCCTGGGCCTACTGCTTGCGGCAGACTAACGCAGACCAGGGTCAGATCTTGTTCATTGCCATCGTCTGGCTGCACAAATTGACAATTCAAGCTACGGCCAGCGGATTCTACCTTGTTGAGCTTCATCTGCCCATAGTTGCTTTGTGCCATCCGTTCACCACGCCGCAACCCTTTCGATTCATTCAGGAACGTAGAACCCGACCGAAAAGCATTCGGATACAGGTGTAAAAACAGCTCAGTCACAGGTGTACTACCCGGATTAGTCCAAACAATATGCTCCTGGCCATCCAGATTACTACAGTCGTCAGCCAGAGTAACCACAATATCGTATGCCACAATACTCTCCGGCACAGAAGCCGCTGCTAGCGGGCTAACTGGTAATAACAGCAATACTATGAGCAAAATAGCAGAAAATCGCCACCGCAGTTTCTTTCCCAGCTTCACTAAAACACCCCCCATCTAATACTATATTCTTCTATCACACCCCCCTTTCCTTGTTTAGTCAGATAATAGAGGATATTGAATCCGCCATCCATGCAAAAGTAACAGCCATTACGTTGTAGGCGTAATGGCTGTTATGGAGCAGTGAGCTTTTAGAACCGTCGCCGAGGGGTCAGTCGGGCTGCTTGGGGTTGAGGGGTATGAGGTTGATGTGATAGAGGTCTTGCGCCTGGAGGTGCCTCGCCAGGCAACGGCAGCAAGTATGATAGATATCAGCCGTGATCTTCGGTTTATGGCGAAAACCTTTGCAAAACTCTTCCCACGAAGGCATGCGCGCCTGTCGATCTCGGTCCCAGTAGACGCGCTGATGCAACCCGGATTGCCAACAGACCGCCTGATAAAAACAACGGTGGCATAAAGAAACTAACTGGGCCACGCTAACATGCCCCTGATTACTGCAATAAATATAGTGAAAACGCTCGGCCCAGTTAGACACGTAAAAAGGAATAACCACAGCTAAAACAATCGCCGCAATCAAGTGCGTATCGATAAT
>DIPA01000021.1:14385-15108 GCA_002427055.1 Firmicutes bacterium UBA5500
GGTACATGAAACACAAACCGCAACACCAGCAGCGTTAACAGAGGCAGCGCAGCTACTAACAACCACGCATAATGCACAACTAACAAGCGCCGCGCATTTTTCGAAAGCTCTTGCATAGAGCAATCTGCCGGCTCAAGACGCGACAAATAAGGTGCTAGAGCAAGCTCTATTTCTCGTTGTTCCATATCATCGGCAATCGGCATAGCCTCTACTAGGTGTCCAGCCTTATTCACCAGAGCAAGTATTCGTGGTTCATCTGCGAGCAGCACGTAGCCAGCTAGGTAATCCCAACTAACCACCATACGCGCATTAGGATAAAAGCCTATGATACCCAGGTCAGCAAAGAGTATTTCGCGACGGCAGAATAACGACCAACTCAAGAATCCACCTAAGCCAATACCTAAAACTACACGACTCAAAACCATATCTTCGCTAATAGGGGCAAGCATCGCGATAAAAAACCATAGCAACAGCAAACCTTTGGCTAGTAATGCTAATCGCAAAAAAGCAGGCTTAATACGGTATTCCGCACGCCAACGCCGCCACCCACGTGCTATTGCAACATACCTTAGGGATCGCATGTAACGTGGCATCACCTGTAAAGGGTTGCCAATCAAAACTAGCAGACAGCCTGAGGCTAAACTCAAAGCAGCCAAAACAAGTCCCATTCTCATGAGTCACTCCAATCGTGCGCTAACCCAGTTGTCAATGAGGGAAATCATA
>DIPA01000021.1:15224-16446 GCA_002427055.1 Firmicutes bacterium UBA5500
ATGCAAAAAAGCTATCTATAATGCTTTCGCCTTATTGATAGCTAGTTCCTGCTCAGCACCTTTTTCCATCCGTTTGGCAGGAAAGGGACGAATCATGTCGAAGATAAACTGATGATACGAAAAAGGTAATTTTTATCAAGGAAAGAGGAATTCAAGTGAACTGGTTTAGTCAACGAAAGAAAAGGATTGAGCCTGAGGCAAGACTCGCCCCTACATCTAAAGCGACGTCTGATCATGTGAAACCCGCCGAAAAGGGACTGGCAAGAAAGGCTTTGCACCTGCAAACCTCAGTTGCCAAAGTAACTTATGGTGCCAACTTAATCGAAGCCGCAACCAAGCAGCTGATGAGCGTAATGAACACAATCAACGAACAGACAGCAAAACAGCAAGCTGCTACTCGCCAAGCTTCTGCTATCATCACTGAGCTTAGCGCCTTTAGCCAGGAAGTCTCAGCGTCAGTAAATGAAGTGGGTAGTAGCAGCCAAAAGAGTGCTGAGGCCCTGCAACACGGCAAACAATCAGTTCAACAGTCTGTTACCTTCATCAACCAAATGCAAGATACTGTTACAGCCAATGCCAAGGCAGTGCGCCAACTCGTAGACCAAACCATGGAGATCGACCGCTTTGTGGCCAGTATTCGTGATATTGCTAGCCAGACAAACCTACTAGCGCTTAACGCTGCAATTGAAGCAGCACGCGCAGGAGCAGAAGGACGTGGCTTCGCCGTCGTAGCAAACGAGGTAAAAAGCCTCGCTGAAACAAGTGCCGATTCCGCAGTACAAATTAGTCGGTTACTAGAATCAATTAAGAATGAGGCAGAGCTTACTATCAAGACTATGCAAAATAGCATCAATACGGTTGTTGAAGGCTGCCGCCTAATTACTGGTACCGGCACTGCCCTAGATGAAATAATGAATACAGTAGCTGAAACAACAGCGCTTGTAGAAGAAATAAGCTCTGCGGTTACACAACAGGCAAGAAACAACGAACAACTCATGCAGGTCACTGATAATATGCAGAGAGTGCTAGAAAGAGCTGCCTTCTATGTAGAAACCGCCGCGTTCGATACAGAACAACAGCGCACCTCTATGTTAGCACTCCTGCAAGTCACAGAAGATCTGAACCTCATTGAGCAGGAACTGCAGGGAGCACTGCCAGACTCCATAACTCAGGCCGATCTTGAATCCTATACTTCTGGTCTGCCGCAGGATCCAGTAACGCT
>DIPA01000021.1:16577-17892 GCA_002427055.1 Firmicutes bacterium UBA5500
TCAAATCATGTCATTCGTGAGATTTTCATAGGCCTACTAACACAAGGGGAAGACGGTAACCCCGTACCTGGCGTCGCTGCTAATTGGCATCTTGAAGACGATGGTCGTACATACTCTTTTCTGCTTCGGACCGACGCCTATTTTCATAATGGCCGACAGGTAACCGCAGAGGATGCCAGGTTTTCACTTGAACGACTTGTCGCTCCTAGCAGCAAGTCGCCCCATGCAGGTTTGATTCAGAACATACTGGGCGTAACTGAGTTTGCACACGGCAAGACAAAACACATTGAAGGAATCAAGGTCCTCGGAAATCACCAGCTATCGATAACACTTGACTCGCCTAACCTCATATTCTTACATAGCCTCGCCAATACAGCTACTGCTATTGTACCGCGAGAAGAAGTAGAGGCACGTGGTGAAGACTTCGCACGCAGGCCAATAGGTTCCGGGCCTTTTATCTTCCAGCACTGGATACCAGGCGAAGAAATCTTGCTAAAGGCAAATGATCGTTATTTTGAAGGGCGTCCCTATATAGACGAAGTGAAATTCCACATTTTCGCAGGCAACGACGCCCTAGTAGCTAGCTTTCTAGAGGGAGAAATCGGGCACTTACGAGTCGACGGCAATAGTTACCCACAACTGTCACAGCACCCCATCTATAGTCAGCTAATGGTCGAGCTAAAGCCCGAGGATATCCAGTATTGCGCCTTAATGAACAATAAGCCTCCTTTCAATAACAAGCTTGTTCGACAGGCAGCCTGTCACGCTTTCAACCGAGAAAAATACCTCCAGGAAGCACTTGCTGGCCGCGCTATTCTTTGCAATAGCCCCCTACCAAGTTACTACACGGAAGGATTGGCTCTTGGCTATCACTATGACCAGACGCAAGCCAAATCCTTGCTAAGTGAGGCTGGTTATCCCCAGGGTTACCCAGAAGAAATCTACTTGCACGTACGTGCCAACAACCATGAGCAAGAAGCACGGGCTAAAGCAATCGCCAACGACTTAAACCAGGTTGGCTTCAATATCAAGATCGTCACTATTCCCTGGACCGAAATGGTAAAGCCTGAGACGATGGCAAAATGCCACATGTTTCTTATGGGCGCTTCTGGAGGCAGCGCAGAGGCCATTAGCTTCTTGGAGCCCTATTTTCACTCACGCGGCATTGGCAAGGGTAACCGCGTAGCCTATAGTAACCCAGACGTCGATCAGCTTCTTGACCAAATAGCAACTATTGCAAATGTAGAGCAACGCCGAGCTATTTACATCAAGGTGGCCCAACAGATTGCAGACGATGCTCCCTGGATCTTCCTTT
>DIPA01000021.1:18007-20128 GCA_002427055.1 Firmicutes bacterium UBA5500
CCAGCCACTCTACTATATGGCCCGACAACCTTTTGCCAAAGGCGTACGGGTTGACCGAAGTGGCACCGTTAGGCTAAAGAATATCTGGCTAGACAAGTAGATTAGGGAGGTAGCGAAATGAACTGGTTAAGACGCAGGAAGCAAGACCTACCAACTTCGACGATAGAGACACCAACCGAAGCCAAGCAACAAGCTGAGGGCCCCTTACCAATAATGGATAGTGAACTTACGCGCTGTGCTAGGCACTTACACAATGTCATAGCTAAAACCACCTATAGTGCAGACCTTGTCAAACAGACAACCCAACAGCTAATGGGGGTAATGCAGACCATCAGCCAGCAGATGGACCTTCAGCAAGCAGCTACAGACCAGGCGACCACCATAATCACCGAGCTTGGTGCTTTTAGCCAAGAGGTAACGGCATCGGTCAGTGAAGTAGGCGCTAGCAGTCAGCAAAGCTCCGCTGCCTTAGCACAAGGCAAAGAAGCTGTGCGCAAATCTATTTCCTTTATCAACAGCATGCAAGATACTGTAACTGAGAATGCGCAGGCCGTACAACATCTAGTCAATCAAACGATGGGTATCGAGGAATTTGTGGCGAACATACGCGACATCGCCAGTCAAACCAATTTACTAGCCCTCAATGCAGCCATTGAAGCCGCACGCGCCGGAGCAGAAGGGCGCGGTTTTGCAGTTGTTGCCAATGAAGTGAAGAGTCTAGCCGAAACAAGCGCCGAATCTGCCGTAGAGATTGGTCGGTTACTGGAGACTATCAAAAATGAAGCTACGGTAACCATCGAGACTATACAGAGTAGCATCAGTACGGTAGACAATGGCTGTCGCATGATTACCAATACAGGGAGTGCCCTCGACGAGATTATGGGCACTGTCACTGAGACAACCGCAATTGTGCAAGAGATTAGCCAAGCTGTGCACCAACAAACTTTGAATAACGAACGTTTGGTGGCTGTCACTCAGAATATGCAAGCCGTACTAGAGAGCGCAGCTTTCTACATAGAGACTGCTGCCTTCGAAACCGAACAGCAACGGGCCGCTATGCATACACTTATGCAAGTAACTGACGACTTGGAGACAATAGAGACAGAATTACAAGCATCCCTACCCAAGGCGACAGACTTACAAACAGAAACCTACTATTATGGTTTACCACAAGACCCAGTGACTCTAGATCCTGCTTACTCTACCGATGCTAACGCCAACAATGTTATCAGTTTGATCTTTGCTGGCCTATTGCGACTAGACGAAGACGGTAAGCCACGGCCGGATATAGCTAACACTTGGCATTTAGATACGGATGGGCGTACCTATACATTCAGACTACGCTCCGACGCCTACTTCCATCATGGTCGTCAGGTCGAAGCTAGCGACGTGAAATATAGCCTAGAACGCCTAGTCGCCCCTGGCAACAAAACAGCGCATGCATCATTAATACAAAATGTGGTCGGGGCAACAGAATTCGCAGAGGGGAAAATCTCTGAGATAACTGGTATCAAGATACTTGGTCGTAATCAAGTTGCCATCACTTTGGACACACCGAATCTCATGTTTCTTAACAACGTAGCCCATCTAGGAGCAAGTATTGTACCTAAGGAAATAGTCGAACGTCTAGGTAGCAATTTTGCCAGACAACCCATCGGTGCTGGCGCTTTTGTTTTTGATCATTGGACCACAGGCACAGAGCTTCTGCTTTTAGCGCATAACCGATTCCACGAAGGCCGACCATATCTAGACGCGATTTCTTTCAAAATATACGCAGGAGCAGATGCCTTTCAGGAGGGTTTCTTGGCTGGAGAAGTCGGGCATGCCCGTCTGGAGGGACATGGATATGATAAGGCGATCCAGGATCCTGTGCTAGAACCTCTTTGCGAGAAAATGGCACCTGTTGACTCACAGTATTGTGGCCTTATTTGCAGCAAACCCCCTTTTGACAATAAGCTAGTTCGGCAAGCTGTAAACTACGCTGTAGATCGTGAAGATTATCTGCAACGAGTTCTCGGTGGACATGCTGTGCTTAGCCAAGGCCCATTACCTCCTTCTCTGCTGCCTGCTGGAAGCAGTGGCGGGTATCATTACGATTTGAGTCGGGCGAAAAAGCTCATG
>DIPA01000021.1:20211-20517 GCA_002427055.1 Firmicutes bacterium UBA5500
CGAAAAAGCTCATGAGCGAGGCAGGTTATCCAGAGGGCTATCCCGGCCCAGTAATGCTACATGTACGCGCTCACAACCAGGAGCAGGCGGCTCGGGCTGAGTTTATTGCAACCGCTCTAGAGAAAATCGGTCTACATGTAGAGATAGTTGTTCTTCCTTGGACTGAACTAATAAAACACGTTAACATGGACAAGTGCAACATGTATCTAATGGGGGCTGTCGGTGGGCATGCTGAAGGTAAGCGTTATCTAGATCAATGGTTCCACTCTCGCTTTATCGGATCAAGCAACTACCTAGGATACAGCA
>DIPA01000021.1:20598-25954 GCA_002427055.1 Firmicutes bacterium UBA5500
TTAACAAATTGTCGATAGTCGAAGCAACTACCTAGGATACAGCAACCCCAATTTCGATAACCTTATCGATCAAGCAGAAGTAATAGCGAGTCCCGAAAAGAGAAGAGCTCTGTATATAGAGGCTAATAAGCTAATTCAACAAGATGCGCCTTGGTTGTTTCTCTACCACCCCATCTACTACATGGCAAGACAGCCCTATGTGAAAGGCCTTCGCTATGCTGCCGGTGGGACTGTGTACGCTCAACACCTCTGGCTCCGCAAAACAAACAGATAAAGAGAACAGACAAAACACCTACCGATTGAACAATCAGTAGGTGTTTTTTCATGATATTATGAGAAGCTTCATAAGTGAATCTGTAAGCCGAGTTCTGTACCTCTTGCGAGGCGGCAACCATCTATCTGCGGCGTTAGTTGCCTAACACCTCTAGCGACCAACCCGGAGGAGCGGACGAGCAGCCCTTAATTCCTCCCTATTAGGTCTTGCTCCGAGTGGGGTTTACCTAGCCAACCAGTCACCTGGCTGCTGGTGAGCTCTTACCTCACCTTTCCACCCTTACCGGCCAAGCCGGCGGTATATCTCTGTGGCACTTTCCTTCAGGTCACCCTGACTGGACGTTATCCAGCACTCTGCCCTATGGAGCTCGGACTTTCCTCGAGTCGCTAAGCGACCCGCGATTGCCCAATTCACTTATGAAGTTTTTTGGCTGTACTACAGAATCACATTATACAATCGTTCGCAACACATGTCAATTTGCATCTAGTGGCAAGTAATAATCTCCCTGCAGCAAAAAAACGCTGCTTTAACAGGAAATTTTACTCAATCAATGACTCTAAATCACTAATTTGCTGCATCAATTGCTCCCGTTTGCTGGCAACTGCTGCATTAGTTGAACGCACCAGCTGTGCCACTACATATTGACGCGCGTCAATAGCAGCTTGCACCCTAGCACTGAAATGCTCTGGCTTTCGGTCCAACAGCATTGGCCCGATCTCGGCCTGCAGTGCAGTAAGTTGCTGCATCTCGCCCGGCTCCGCGACAATTATCTCATAGATAATGCTGTTTTCTGCAACCAAAGCCTCATCTATGATAGCCCAGCCATGCTCAGAAAGCCAATGGCGAACTTGTGCACCGCCTATGTTCGGTTGCAAAACTAAACGTCGTAGATCGGGCAGCACGGATGGATTCGATTCCAAAATTTGGACAATTGTCGCGCCGCCCATCCCCGCAATCACAACTGTATCAACTTCACCCGGCTGCAAAACTGAGAGGCCGGCGCCTTCGCGCACTAGCATCTTCTCTTCCAGTCCGGCGGCGCACGCCGTCAGGCGCGCTCGCTCAGCCGGATCACGATTCAGCTCCCCTGCTATCGTGTGCTGCACCCGACCGGTAAGCAGCAACCACGCCGCCAAGTATCCATGATCACTTCCAATATCGGCTATACAAGTAGTTTCAGGCACAAAATCTGCTACTCGCTGCAAACGCAGCCCTAAATTAATCTGCATAACAACCCTCCTGACCCTTTGGTGACGGTTCTGAAAGTTCACCTTTGAGCTTAAACGTGAGAACCGCCTGCCCGCGACATCGCAGCTCCCAGTTCAGCATAACATAAAAAGTCCTAACTTTGACGTAGCGTAGAGCTAGTCTTATAATAAAACAGTGCTCATTGACTATTGGAAAATTTATGAGAGGTGTTGTGAAATGGCACGGTGGCGAGATAGCTTCTGGGATACACTGAGCGTGTTAGTGTACGGAGCTATTCTTTTAATAAAGACCTATTTTGTCAAATTCTCTTTCGTTGGTAATGTACCGCTACACCGTAGTTTTTGGTTAGGAACCTTAGGAGCCACCCTAGTGCTCACGGCATTGTTACTGCTGTTCAAACCGCGCTGGCGCTATCACCTGTTTCTTGGGATAAATCTAGTCGTCTCGCTTATTTTAGTAGCAGACGTTGTCTATGCTCGTTATTTTAATGATGTTACCTCGGTAGCCTTGCTGCGCCAAGCTAAATTGGCTGCCGGCGTGCAAGATAGTGTTCTTGCCCTAATTAAGCCGCGCGACTTAGCCTATTTCTTCGACTTGCTTGTTCTGATACCGGCAACACTCTGGGTCAGGCGCCGCCGCAGCTATACGCATCAATTCGGCTTGAGCTTGGTAAGCAAAATCGCTTTGTCTTGTATCTGTCTGCTAGTCGGCAATAGCCTCATACAAGCGAGCATCGCCAGTTTGCAAGAGCGTCAACCGGGACTCATTAGGGCTTTTTGGGATAAACAAGTCATTGCTCAAAACATTGGCAACCTAAATTTCCACGCCATAGATGTCTGGCGCTATGCCAAGAAACAAGTGGCCAGCACGCGCCTATCGCAGGAGGAACAAGCAGCTATGAAGGCGTGGTTCGTAGCTCAGACTAAGGCAGCAAACACAAACAACTATCAAAATGCCATGCAAGGCAAGAACCTAATTATGGTGCAACTAGAGGCTTTTCAAAGTTTCGTACTCAACCTCGAAGTTAACGGGCAAGAGGTAACGCCTAATCTCAATCGTTTAGCAAAACAAAGCCTGGTTTTTAATAATGCCTATTACCAAACAGCGATGGGTGGTACGTCTGACGCCGAGTTTCTGGCCAATGTATCACTGTTTCCCGCCAAAGACGGGACAGCCTATTACGAGTACTCGGCCAACACCTTCCAGTCGCTGCCGATCGCTGCTAAAGAAAAAGGCTACCAAACAGCCGTAATGCACCCCTTCCGGCCAGGTTTCTGGAACCGCCCCCCTATGTACCAGGCACTCGGTTTTGATGCTTACTTGAACCAGCAAGATTTCGAACTGGATGAAATCTATGGCATGGGGCTGGCAGATCACTCTTTTTACCGGCAGGCGGTGCAAAAAATGCAGCAGATGCAACAGCCGTTTTACACTTTCTTGATTTCTCTCAGCAGCCACTTTCCTTTTACCGATCCTAACGTAGACCTTAGTGAGCACCTTGATGTCGGTGCTCTGGCAGGTACGGTCATGGGAGATTACCTGCAAAACATCAATTACGCCGATGAGGCGATCGGCATACTCATCAATGAACTGCAAGCAGCTAAACTATGGGATAACTCGGTTGTTGTTTTCTATGGTGACCATGCGGCCGTGCCCCCAAACAATAACCACGAGTTAGCCCAACTACTCTACGGCAAAGATGAACTCGATAAGCGGGAATGGCAAAAGGCGCAAAAGGTAGTCATGATGCTGCATTTTCCTAACGATCAACTGCGTGGCGAAAACAACTTGACCGTGGGGCAAATAGATCTTTTCCCTACGTTAGCTAACTTGTTAGGATTCAACTGCCGCTATCACCTCGGGCAAGACCTACTCAATACAGATTCTGGTTTTGTCTGCTTGCGCAACGGCACCTGGCTCAATGATGATGTTATCTACTTCCGGGCCTCGGGTGAAGTAAAAGACCTGCAGACGGGTGAAACCTTAGAACCAGAAGAATATGCGGAAACAATTGCCGACGCGGAGTCATTTCTGCAGATCTCGGATCTGATGCTCGAGCACAATTTAATCAAACACTGGCAAACCGGGACAGATGATTAGCTGTCCCGATTTTTTCTTATAGGGAACATTTTCCCCCTCTTAGCGTCTGACCAATTGAAACGAAAAGTGACCTAAGGGAGGTTCAAAGAACGTGTTATGGAAAAAAACACTCGCTATGATAGTAGCAGCATTAGTGCTGGCCAGTGGAATGTGGCCAATGGCTGCTAGCGCACAAGCATCCGCCAAGGTAACGCTAGAGCAAGCCATCAGAATTGCCAAGGCTGCCTTTCCTGATCAAGGCTGGCCTGAGGACGCTAACTTCACGTCATCCTATGCAGATTGGGATGGAATGCCGCGCTGGCAGCTCGCCTGGAATGAGCAAGACAAGAGTGAAGTACGCATTGCAGTTGATGCTAATAACGGGCGCATCTTACAATACAATGCTTACAAGAATGGCCAAGAAAGCAACCTGGCGCCTCTGCCCAAACTATCCGAGGCAGAAGCCCTTGATAAGGCAAAAAGATTCCTGGAAAAGCTAGTACCGCTAGAGTTTGCCCAGTGTCGCTATCAACCGGGAGAACCGCTGCGTCCTTACCTACGCGAGCGCGACTGGCACTTATCCTACCACTTTGACTTCCAACGCTATGCTTTTAACATTCCCTTCAACTATAACGGCCTGCGCGTATCAGTAAACGCCGACACCGGTGCTATCATTAGCTACAACTATACTTGGACCGAGGGTGCCGTGCCTACGCCCAGCAAAATCATCAACGCAGATGAAGCGGCGGCGATTGCTGAGGACGCCGGCAAGATGGAGCTCCAATACTACTTGCCCTACGCAAAGCGAGGCGAACCGGCCGAGCCAATTTTGGTCTATCAGGCACCAAAACTGAACTACCTCTGTGTAAACGCCCATACCGGCGAAATTTACACCCCTAACCTCATAGCTCCTCGGCTGGCTGGCGGCGCCAATATGGCTGCAAAAGAATCAGTAGCAGACCAACTTTCACCAGCCGAGCAGCAGGAAGTTACGTTATTGGAAGGGCTACTTTCGCAGGCTCAGGCAGAGACTAAAGCCCGGCAGATCTTTGCAATTAACAAGACTTACACGGTACAAGAAGCACACCTGACGGCTAACTGGCAGTATCCGGAGCAGCGTCATTGGAATTTGTCATTTACCGAGAACGAGCAGGAGAATAGACAAAACCACATCAGTGTTACACTCGACGCCGAAACAGGAGAGGTTTATCGCTATTATACAAACCTGCCGCAGGAAAACATCCCTAGCGCAGGCACTCTAAACTGGGAAGAGGCCGAGAAGATCGCCTACGCTTACCTGGAACAAATGAACTCTGCTAAAGCTAAACTGGTTGAGCTTGTGCAGCCTGAGCCGACGCCTGAAGAACCCACAGAGAAACCCATTAGCTATTCTTTCAGTTATCGTCGTCTCGTGAATGGTGTTCCTTTCCCACAAAACGGCTTTACGGTTACCGTTTTTGCAGGGCAAGAACCTGTGGTTACGTCGTATTCCCTGAACTGGGTGGAAGCAGAATTTCCGTCTGCGCAAGACAGCCTCTCACTGGCAGCAGCACACGCCCAGCTACGCGAGACCTTTCCTTTCCATTTGGAATATCGTGTTCCTGAGCGGGGCGGGCGGCCATTACCGGCAGCAGCCACAGAGGGTGCAACAGCAGCTAAAAATCCTATCACCTTGGTATATACACAGGCGCCTGTCGTAAGCAATATGTTCGCAGCTAAAGATATGCAACCGCTAGACTACCAAGGCAAACCTGTTCAAGAAGAAGTCGTTACCATACCAACCGATATTGCCGG
>DIPA01000021.1:26078-28137 GCA_002427055.1 Firmicutes bacterium UBA5500
CGAAGCTGACATCAAATTCTTGGCCAAGGTAGGTATTTTAGTTGTTCCTGAAGGCGGTAAGTATCTGCCTCATGCTGAAGCCACTGTCGGCGACTGGCTGGAGCTCCTGGCACGCGCCAGTGGTACCTCAGTAGAACTACAAACCGAACGACTTCTACGCAGTCAGCAAGTTAACCCCAAGCAGGCCCTAAAACGAGAAGAGCTAGCCCTTTATGCCGTTCGCGCACTCGGCTATGAGAAGATCGCAGCTATGTCCGATATCTTCCAACTAACAGCCCCAGACGCTGCACTCGTGAGCAAGCAGTACATCGGCCATGTGGCCATCGCACACCAGCTCCGGTTACTCAACCTGCAAGAGCAAAACCTCGCACCCCAGGCCATAGCGACCCGAGGCGAGTTAGCAGCCACCCTGATGCAGATGTTCAGAATCGAACGCTAGACTGCGCGGCAGCAAAAAAGACGAGCGCCTGCTTGGGCACTCGTCTTTTTATTCCTATTCAATTGGCCCGAAATAGAGTAGCCGTAGCTCCAGCGGCGGTAACAATGCATTCAACTGCCGCTCCTCTGCATAACCGCTGGCCTCATCATAGAGCCAATACCCAATGGTGAAATCCTCCCAGGGCAGTTCTACTGCAACCACACCGTCACCCTGACGAATCACCCTTTGCTCCCAGTAACCGTCGGCCGTATCCTCATAGCGAACAGTGTAGGTAGCCCGACCATCTGCTTGTGCAACCTCAACGATTGTACTTTGCAGCTTCCTCTGCTTACCGGCCTTGTCGGTCACAGTCTGTTGCCAACTAGTCCCTTGCACCAGTGGAGTGCGAATTAACTCCAAACTAGGGAACATATTGTCTAATACCCGACTATTAGGAGAAAGAGTTTGCGTTAAACTGCCACGTGCAATCTGATAGGTTAAGGTGAAGTCAAACGGCCCCGGCGCCTCTCCGCCGGAAGGATCGTCTACTAAACCGCTAATTTCATACAGCGTCTTACCGCCTCCAGTGGTTATGCTAGCTAAGTCCAGGGAATGACCATACTCAGCAAAGCCGTTGTATACCCAGCGGAATCCTGCTCTATTAGGCAATAGCTCGCGTAGCGCGACGTTTTTCTGCTCATAGTTGCTGCAGGCAATAGTGAATGCCCCTAGCAGCAACAGTAGGCCGATAACCAGACAACGCTTCCTGCTCATAGGTGTATTGCTCCTTTCAAGTGAGCGCCCTGATGTTGATCTCATGGCTGTAGAAATCCCGCTTGAGTAATCTAGACCAGCTTGGGCCGCTGGGGGGTCCTGCCACAGCGTTAGCGGACGCCACCGCCACCGCCGCCACCACCGCCGCCTCCGCCACCGGAGAAGCCGCCTCCGAAACCGCCGCCCGACGATTTCGTACTGGTAGCTGCTCGCATCGATTGCGACATCGTGTTAGACAAGGACGTAAAGCTATTGGTGAACCCAAGCGGGTTGATACTTCTGCCCATCGGCCAGTAGTACCAACCGTGGCCAAAGCGATAATCCCCTTCCGTCAGATTAGGATAAACCAACTCTAGTTGCTTCATGACTTCCTTAGCCACACCTAAAGTCACTGCATAGACTAGGTAATGCTCCCAAATTACCAGCGAAGGAATCGTGTAGCGTTCCATCTGTGAAAAGTGTCGCAAAAATCGCTTGAAAGCCTGCCAGCGCACATAATCTTCCTGTCCACTGCGCGAGCGTCGGTTGATGGAAAGAGCTGCAATAAACAGGATGATCGCCGTCGGAATCAGACCAAACAAAGCCAGCGGCGCCAACATAGATGCCGCAATAAACAAGACAAAAGCTAGCAAAGCACCTAGCCAAAGACTCTTGCGCGCAGCCTTAACCTCCGGCCCCTGATCGAAAAACTGGTGACGCTCGGCCTCAAAACGTACCAAGCCCACCCAACCTTGCCAGAAGGAACGGAAACTACTGGCATGCTTCTTAGCAAAAGCCTCAATATCGTCAAAAGAAACCCGATTGGCGTCAGCCTTCCTACCCCTAGCCGGCTGCACCGTTTCGAAGATAAACTCCAGCGCATCGGCC
>DIPA01000021.1:28239-30600 GCA_002427055.1 Firmicutes bacterium UBA5500
TCGGCCTCATGCTTGGCCAAATCATCAGCCGCCTTCGGTTGACGCACCAAGAAGTAGTCGGTCTGTGTGCTCGAGCCGAATAAACCTCGCTTCTCACTTTCCGTTTCCTCAATCCGCAAATAACCGCGGCGGGCTAGATCGAGAATAGTAGCCGTAAAGTCATCCGTTGTCGGGTAACCATAGCGCCACAGCACAGCCAGTTCAGCCGGACTATACTCTCCAGGCAGCTCGCGATAATAATCGCCTTGGAAATCGGTCTTATAGTCTCTCCCGCCTAGGCGCCAAGACCTGATCACCCAGATAATAGCCAAAATAGGGCTGAGTATAGCCACACCTAAGCCACCCGTGGCCAATAAGCGGCTTTTGTTGGCCTGGTTAGCCCACTTGCCTTCTTCCGCCAAAATCTGCTCTAGCGCTAGCTTCTGCGTGCGCCGAGCATGTTCCCCGGTGATTAGTGTGGTCGGGAAAGTAACACGCCCTTCCAAGAACGTCTGCGCCGGCAGTTTATCTATTGACCACGTAACCGTGCGCGGACCCACAATTTTAACTTCACCATTCAGCGGACCATGACCCCAGGCGCGGATATCAGACTCGCTTGCCCCCTCGGGCAGGGTTAGAGTAATGCGCACCTTTTGCACACCATAGTCCCACTCATCGCCCACAAACTTATAGTAAAGCTCTGCCACATCTTGGTGCAACTTCACCTGACCTAGTACCCTATAACTCAGTACAAAGGTACGCGTTTCATTAGTAGCGTCATAGCTCCAGTCGATGTAAAGACGATCTCCTTGGTCTACCATATAGAAAGTATCGGCTGGGCCATAAGTAGTTGCACCCGGAATAAACCGATAGGGCTTTCCCGCCTCGCCCACTGTGACATCTTCAATGGTAACCCCAGGTTCCTTGTTAATCCATTGATACATGCCACTGAATGAACCTTCAAACCGGGCGGTACGCTGCTCAGTAATCACTAAAGTCCCATCGGTCAGTATCTCTGCATCGATGTTTAGCTCTGTAAACTGTATCGAACGCGCCTCTGCTCGCCCCAGTACTCCGCCAGTTAAGAACAGAATCAGCAAAAAACCACAAAGTAACTTCAACCAGGACCTCTGCCTGATTTTTTCCATGTAGAACACCTCTACTTGAAGTCGACGTTGACCGGTCCCCGAGCCGCTGGCTCACTATCCAAATTGAAATAATCAACCGGAGTAAAGCCCATTGCCCCTGCAATCAAATTGCTGGGGAACATCTCCGTATAAGTGTTATAACGCTGCACCGTATCGTTGTAGAACTGACGGGAAAAGGCGATCTTGCTCTCCGTGTTGCTCAACTCATCCTGCAATTGCCGGAAGTTGCTATCTGCCTTCAACTGCGGATAGTTCTCCGCCACTGCAAACAACGTCTTCAAGGTGCCTGAAAGCGCATTCTCGGCCTCGGCCTGTTCCGCCATAGTGGCACCACCAGCCATCGCTCGCGTTCTTGCGTTCGTGATAGCCTCCAACGTTTCTCGCTCATGCGTCATGTAGCCCTTGACCGTGTTGACCAAGTTAGGAATCAGGTCGTAGCGGCGCCGCAACTGCACATCGATCTGCGACCAAGCATTCTTCACCCGTTGCCTAAACTGCACCAACTTGTTATAAACCGACATCACATACAAAACCACCACAACGATGATACCCAGAATAACCCACTGCATTAAAACTCCACCTCCTATGTATTATAGTGTTTACTCACTTAGCAATACGTATTTACCAGGCAATAGTTTCACAAGACAACTAGGCGTGCAGAAAACCCAAGAAACCCTACAGTTTGCTCGACGGAAGTAAGCGAAATGCAAGAGAAGCTACCCCGCTATGCAGAAGCGGCTTCATACATTAACTAGGGTAGCATGTCTTTGCCTAAATATACCGCTATATCTGTGGCTTTGTCTAGTAAGGCCCTACGCAACACCACTTGCTGCACAAATAGTAACTCCGCTACAGCTTGCGCCCCCTGAGCATCTTGCTCAGCGCCGATTACCTGGCTGAACGGCTGTACCTCTTCACCCTGAATAACATCGGTTACTTGCAGCCCATGCCTCTGAAGCAGCGTGGCGATCTGTTCGCCCAACTCATGGTCTTCATTAGCAACAACCACAAGCACCCGCAATCCCTGACAAGCCCCTAAGTCTACCCCTGGATAAAAATAGTCCCGCACCAATTGATTGAGTTGCACCAAATCTGGCTCATAATAATAAATACCATCAAATATAAGACCTTTGCCTTCAACCATAAATTCCTTAACACTACCTGGCTCCAGCGACAGCAGACGGGGCAAATACTCCAGCATTGCTTTCTGGGGGATGTTGCTGCATAGCATTTC
>DIPA01000021.1:30705-33128 GCA_002427055.1 Firmicutes bacterium UBA5500
TGTTGCTGCATAGCATTTCCCTAGCCATTGATATTAACTCATTCATCTTCATCACGTTACCTGGTTTTAGCAATTGCTTGATGGCGGCGATAACAAACTGGCGTTGTCTACCTGTACGTGCAAGATCGCCATCACCCTTGCGAAAACGCACAAACGCCTCCGCTTCAACCCCACCGAGAACATGATCACCCTTTTGCATTACGACGCACGTGTCTCCATATGAGTCAACATACTTCAGGTCCTTCTCTAGCCGAATGGGAATGCCCCCCATGGCATCAACTAACTGGCGAAAACCATTGAGATCTACATATACGTAATAACAAATAGGAATGCCAAGGAACTCACGCACGGTACGCATCGTTAACTCCACACCACCGAAAGCTAAAGCATGATTGATCTTGTCCTTCCCCTCCCGCCCCGGAATTACCACAAGGGTATCGCGCGGGATTGACAGTAATCTCATTTCACTGGTTTCAAGATCCACACTAGCAACCATCAAAGCATCGCTCCGATTCTTCGTCCGCTGCTCGGGAGGCAGCTGGCCTTGATAATCCTCCCCTATGAGCAAAACATGCAATTTCCCGTCGTGTGTCAAAACCAGCTCGTTCGCTAAGACGGGTTCCTCATCAACGCTTTCCCTTGCGGGACTATACAGGGCCACTCCGAGCAAAAGAAATAGAACGATCAAAATAACTGCAGCAGTCCACTTGCGCGACATTCCCTCACCCCCTGCCAAATTTGCCGTCAGCACCTGAAACTACAGCTACTAGACGTCAAAACCTTTTTCAATGCTTCCTCAGCTCCTCACGCCAAGCATTGCAACACTCGCATCACTGTTGCTGCGCCAATTGTGGTTACAATGCCGCTCGATATTGTTACATTTGATAAATATGGAACCTGTAACAAATTAATACCTGAACTTGAGTCTATTAGGTCAAAAGGTTAAGTAAGAATAAAGAAACAGAGAATCCGAACAGGATCCTCTGTCTTTTCATATGCTCGTATGCTTAGTTAAGTATCTCTATCAACAACTATAGCTGCAAGACAACAGTAGCGAGGAGGATAGCAAATGCGTGAAAGAGTACTATTATCGCCACCTCACCTAAGCGGTTTAGAACAGCAATACATACAAGAAGCCCTAGATTCTAACTGGATAGCACCGCTTGGCCCACAAGTAGATGCCTTTGAAAGCGAGCTAGCATCCTACGTAGGCATTAAATCAGCTCTCGCTACTGCTTCCGGTACTGCAGCCATTCATCTCGCCCTGCGTTATCTGGGCGTGAGACAAGGCGACATAGTTCTTTGCTCCAGTTTCACCTTTGTTGCCAGCGTCTACCCCGTCCTTTATCTAGGAGCAGAACCTATCTTCATCGATTCCGAACCAAACACTTGGAACATGTCTCCGAGTGCGCTGGAACGCGCACTTCTCACCCTAAAAAAAGAAGGGCACCTGCCCAAGGCAGTCATAGTTGTCAACCTCTATGGTCAGAGTGCCGATTACGACCCCATTGTGGAGCTCTGTCGCGCCTATGGTGTACCAATTGTGGAAGATGCTGCTGAATCCCTCGGCGCTACCTATAAGGGTAAGCAAACCGGTATTTTCGGCCACTTCGGAGTCTTCTCCTTTAACGGCAACAAGATTATTACCACCGCAGGTGGCGGTATGCTCGTGTCGGATGATGAAGGGGCTATTGCAAAATGCCGCTTCTGGTCAACACAAGCGCGCGACCCAGCCCCCTACTACCTGCATAGCGAATACGGCTATAACTACCGCTTGAGTAATATCTTAGCCGCCATCGGTCGTGGCCAATTGCAGACATTGGATCAACGAGTAGCCCGCCGTCGCGAGATCTTCGCTATCTACAGACAAGAGCTGGGTGACCTACCCGGTATCGACTTCATGCCCGAAGCAAGCTTTGGCCGCAGCAACCGCTGGCTAACAGCCATGACTATGGATCCAAGTATTATCAAAACGAGTCCAATAGAACTGGGCAAATATCTTAACGAACTCAATATCGAGACTCGCCCGGCATGGAAACCAATGCATACACAGCCTATGTTCAAGAATGCTAGGTATTTTGCCCATAGTGAGCAGATTAGTGTATGCGATAAGTTATATGAGACAGGGATCTGCTTACCGTCGGGCACAGCGATGAGCGGGTCTACCTTACAATATGTAGCGACGCAGATAAGGCTTTTGATCACCATGAGGAATTAGCCAATTGGCCTGTTGACCTCATGCTGGCCAGATTGTAGTCAGGGTTGAATAAAAGAGCAGAGGATGTCTTGGTTAGTGAAACCGTATTTATGTGTAAAAGGAATATTAGATTTCGTTTTTGCCTTGATACTGGTTATAGCACTGCTACCAGTAATGGCTTTCTGTGCGCTTCTGTTAGTAATTGTATATGGCAGAATGAAAGTGA
>DIPA01000122.1:0-6738 GCA_002427055.1 Firmicutes bacterium UBA5500
TAATACCCCCCTCACTTTTGCCAGTTCTTATTATCCGACTCCTGCAGCATTCTTGTCAGCTCCACGAACTGGCTGCTAATTGCGCAGACAACCGCTGAAAATATTCAATTTGGAACGAGAGCCTCTCCTTCCAAAGCTGATTTCCTGTCGCTGTCCCCATATCCATCTCCATGAGCTGCGGCAGCCGCAGCAGTCTTTTCTCGCAGTATGCCTGTTTCTTCCCTAAAGGCAGCTCATTGAAGCGAGCATTCTGTAGCGTCTCACAAAGCCTATAGACGTCAAAGCGGTCGATATTGTCTGCAGCTCCCACAGTCTCTGCAAAGGGCGTCCTCGTCCCAGGGAAACCAGCTTCATCATCGACATGCATAGCAATACCGTAAAGAATGTCCTTAACAACATGAGATGGCAGGTCAAGCGTCTCGAGCAAGGGGCGTGCAATCTCAGCCGCACGCCGTCCATGGTTCAACCAGGCCTCCTCCCCATTAAGGCCTTCCCCATAGCTCACATCGTGTAACAAGCAGGCAATTACCATACCCTCAACATGGAAACCTTCACTTTCAGCGATCGTACGCCCGATTTTTGCAACCCGGAAGGAATGCTCCAGTCGATACGCCTTGGCCTCTGGATGCTCATCGTAGTACGTATTTTTCTCAAACTGGTCAAACAAAAACCTTAGTGTAGCCTCCACCTCATTCATACGATTAACACTCTCCTCAACCCATCACTACTATACTGATTATTGCCAGTGTATCATCTTATTCTAGCACACTGCCAACTAAAGCCAATATCTAAAGTCTACTATAGAAGGAATTCATGATGGCCGTGTCAAAGTAAGAAGTTTAAAAGGAGAGATATAATGCAGTGAACATCCTTACTGATGAATTAGACGTGTACCTTGTATATGTAAAAGAAGGCAAGATAATCGCCCGCCAGGCGATTCCAGCTGCTGCACTCGGGAAAATTGCCGAGCAGATTTTCCTGCATCAGGCACCTGACGAGATCGAGATAGACGAAAATCTCTGGAATGAGTTCTGCAACTTAGTGCAGAAACATAACCTTTCTGTTGCCGTAGTAGCAAAATTGCTTAGAACCTCAGAAGATGAGATAATCGACCTCATGGACGGGCAGAGAAAATTATTCAAAAACAGCCTTATAGTTGATTTAAGCTCTTTAGTTGACCGTTTAAAGTAGGGCTACCCTATTTATAGAATAACTCCTCCTGAAGCTTGCAAGTGTTTCATTGCCATCTGCAAACTCCAAGAGGAGCATACCAGCTATACTTTTGTTTTATCATAGTTAGTATTGATATAGCCCCTCGCCACTTACAAATCGAGCTACCAACACTATCTTTTTCTGTTATTCTTGGCAGGATTCCTTATTCAAGGCGAGGCGCTTATCTGTAGAGGAAAACAAAGGATGCCCCAGGCACAACCGCAGCCCTTAATCCCATACTATTAGTAGCAATGCCTGAGTAATAGGCTATGTACGTACCGTTCTCTAAACCGACATTGAGATAATCTACCCCGCTTGCTTTTCCATTTCCGTAACCGGAGACATACACCGTCGTCTGGTATATCCCCGAGCCTTGGGAATATATTTCTATTTCTCCATTGAAAACTAATGTCAAGGAAGATACCTCGGTAATGTCAATGCTCCATGCAAACGCCCTAGCGCTAGGCATGTAATCCAAAGTAGAGAAGCCCCCTTCGCCATACCACGTAGCATCATAGTCGCGGTAAAGGCCGACGATTTCGAGATTGACGTCCTTAACGGGAGTGGAAAAGCGCCCGCGGGTAACCGCAACGGCTCCCAGTGCCGCGTGCTGCTCGAAAAGCTTGTCGCACAGGCTGAGGGGGAAAGCGTCGCCGATGCTCAGGCCGTAGCACTTGGCCAGGTCGCGGCTGATGACACAGACCTCCATGCTTTCGTCCTCCGGCATCAACGCGCGACCTTCGACTATGCCCATTTTGCGCTCGTTAAAGCGCGGGATAGTTGCCATATCGTCAGTGTATACCACGTCGAAGGTGTAGTAGTCCTGGTTTGTGATGGCAATGAGCCGGCGGTAGCCCTCAAATTCGGGCAACTCAATATAGTTTTCCGGCAAGCCCTCCAAGGGCACAAGTATATCGCACCAGTATTCGGCGGCGGCATCGCCAGCCCAGGCGTGACTGGTGGGGGCCAGGTCTTCTGCTTGAGGCACCAAAACAAAAAGCTGGCCGATGACAGTTAGGTGTCTTTCGCCCGGAACGAGACGTTCCGCCGTGTCAAATCCCAGCGGGAAAGTGGTGCTATGGGTGTTCCTCTTATCTAGCTTGCCGCCATAAAACTCGCCAAACCTATCGGGATAAATTTTCCCACCGTGTATTTTTTGATTCCAAGTGTAAAAAGTGTTCGTGTTAAAGTCCAAGAGGCCGTTAGGGGACCGCTCTGCAAGCCCCTCTTTTTTGACCATATAAAAGGTGAGCGGAAAACTATTTTTGCTTCCCGCCGGGAGGGGGTCGACCGTGAGGGGGACAATATCAGTGAAAGTCAGTGAGGTTAAATCGGCGTAGCGCAGAAGCTCCGTGGCGGTATAATCCAGAATACGCGCAAAAAGCGCAAAAGATATTGCCGTAAGCAGCAAAAAAGTGACCAGCATTTTTGCTGGCGAGCGGAACAGCATTTTTATCGATAATATGGGATGCATACGGTCTCCTTCTTATGCATGGTTGTTCACCGATCGAATTACCGCAACCCCACCGCTCTAATGGAATGCTCTCTTATACAATACACGTATAAAAATATTCGTGAAACTGAGCTCAGAGATACCCGCTATGTCCTGAATGTGGGGGGCCAGCAATTTGGGATGACCTACACGGATTCTGGTATTGTCCCATTCATGGCCCGGTATAAGGTGCGTCTTTAGTTACCAAGCGTACTAGGACGAAGTAAATCCAGCAAACGTGATAAAATACATGTTGATGCCTCCTTAGCTTGTAGCTCTGTACTATGGTTGTTGGTTGTTGTTTACAAGCCAGTATAACCTACGCATAGCTAACCGGAGGCCCTTCTATTTTATCTACGAATATCCCAACAGACCGAGGGCGGGGGACTGTAGGGGGCGGATCCTATCCGCCCCCTACCCGTATGCGACAGCCCCGTTCTACTGTCTATTAAGCATGCTATCCGCAATTGCAGCCATAGCGTAGAGCGCACACTCCAAGCGTTTCTTCTGCAATGCACAAGCCAGTGGTTCAGGCTTGGTGAAATCTCCGTTGGCAAACCAGGCGTGGGCCATGCAACCGCCGGAACAGAAGAAACGCGCCCAGCAATCAACACAACCTGGTTTGCTATATAGATTGACATCCTGAAACTGACGCGAAATATCCATTCGCGTAATGCCCTGTTCCACATTACCCATGAGCCACTCAGACTGGCCGACAAACTGGTGGCAAGGATACAAGTCACCGCTTGGGGTAACTGCCAGATAATCGTAGCCAGCTCCACAGCCGCTAATACGCTTAATCGCACAGGGGCCATGGTCGAGACTCAGATTAAAGTGAAAGAAGGTAAATGGATGCCCCGCTTTATGCCGGGCTACGTAATAAGCTGCCAAGCGCTCGTACTCATTCATTAGCTGCGGCAAATCCTCTTGACGCAGAGTGTAACTCTCCTGGGGCGAACCGACCACCGGTTCCATAGACAAATGCTTGAAGCCGAGCTCAGCCAGATGAGCGACGTCGGCTGCGAAGTCTAGGTTATGACGAGTGAATGTGCCGCGCACATAGTAATTCTCATGCTCACGCGAAGCCGTAAATCGCAACATCTCTGGGACGATTCTCTCATAGCTACCCTTACCATTAGCGAATGGCCGGGCATGGTCATTTACCGATGGGCGCCCATCAATGCTGAGTACAGCGGCAATTCGTTCCCGGTTAAGGAATTCCTGCACCTCTTCCGTCAACAAGGTGGCATTGGTAGTTAGCGTGAAACGAAACACCTTATCATGTTGCTGTTCTAGCTGACGCCCGTATGCTACCAGCTCTTTTACTACCGGAAAGTTAAGTAGTGGCTCGCCACCAAAGAAGTCCACTTCAAGATTACGGCGTGAGCCGGAACTACGCACTAAGAAATCTAGGGCTGCGCGCCCCACGTGCGCCGGCATCAATTCTCGAGAACCACCAAAAGGTCCTGTCCCAGCGAAACAGTACATACAGCGCAAGTTGCAGTCGTGCGCCAAATGCAAACAAAGCGCCTTAACCAGCGGAGGATCTGTATGTGGAATTTCGGGTCGGGGCACTGGCGGGGTAAAGATAAGACCGGCCTCGCGCAACTCTGCCAACTCGGCCAAAGCAGAACGGATACTCTCCGCCGAGTAGCGATCACCAAGGCGCTGCAAAGCCTCACTTTCCTCAAGAGTTTCCGTGTTCAACAGATCCCAAACCAATTGATCTATCTCATGTAGGCTATTAGTGTTCTCATCAAATAGAAACTGGCTCCCATTGATTGTAAATCTGTGCATACTCTGCCCCCTCAGTAAAAAACATTGACCCTAGCCTGCTAGGGTCAATGATGGACGTAAAATTGTTAGCGTCCAGCGTTTTCGCAAACCTGGTTGCCAACAGTGCAAGATGTCTTGCAAGCTGACTGACAGGAAGTCTGGCACTCTTTGCAGCCCATCTTAGCGGTAACCTTTGGCAAGCTACCCGCATGAATCGTCTTAATATGTTTCATTCCAATAACCACCTTTCACCCACAGTTTGCGTCTGTATTATATCACAAGCCAATAATCCGACACAATCCACCCGCAATCACTCCCTTAAAATGTTACCGAAGGGTCTTCGGCTCACTAACGTAGCAACAAAAAAAGGAGGCAACAAGAACCGCCCCCTTTTTCCACACGCCTCGCTATGGGCTCTACTTCTTGAGATGTTGGTTCAGCTTCTCAACCACTGCGTCTACTGCTATACCGTGCGCATTACAGGCTTCCTCTAAGGTTTCCATTTGAGCGGACGGGCAGCCTAAGCAGTGCATTCCGTAGGCCATCAGAATAGGAGCCAGGCTCGCATCGACCTGCAAAATATCCCTCATAACCATTTCCTTATGAATGGGTCCGCTAACTACTGGGCCAGCTTTTTGGCCAAAGAATAACTGCATGTCGTCTTCTACGGTGCCAATACCTGCAATGCCAAAGTTATCTACAAGCACTTTCGCTACATTCTCCGAAAGAAACGCAGGTAGTGTAGGTCCAAGGTGAATGTTCTTGACCCCTAGGTACAGCAGGGCTAGAAGAACGATAACCGCTTTCTGCTCATACCAAGCAATATTGTAGATAATCGGTAGGTCGTTGATATCCTCCAAACCGAATACTTCCTTGAGCTTGAGCGCAATTACTGCCAGAGAATAAGAATCGTTGCACTGTCCGGCATCAAGTACACGCGGGATACCCCCGATATCACCTAATTGTAGCTTGTTGTACTTGTATTTCGCACAACCTGCAGTCATGATTACTGCGTCTTGCGGCAAGGCCTTGGCAAACTCCGTGTAATACTCTCTCGACTTGGCCCGACCATCGCAACCTGCCATCACGACGAATTTCTTGATCGCACCTGACTTTACCGCTTCCACAATCTTGTCTGCTAGAGTCAATACCTGATTGTGAGCAAAGCCACCGACAATCTCACCTGTCTCTATCTCAGTAGGGGGAGCACAACGCTTGGCATGTTCAATTAGCGCGTAGAAACTCTTCTCTTCTCCAATTTCACCAGGAATGTGCTTGCAGCCGGGGAAGCCGACAGCACCGGTTGTATAAACCCGCTCCCGATAGCTATCTTTAGGTGGCACAATGCAGTTAGTGGTCATCAGTATAGGACCGTTAAATGACTCAAACTCCTCTTTTTGCTTCCACCACGCGTTACCGTAATTGCCAACAAAATGCGGATACTTCTTGAAGGCAGGATAGTAATGAGCAGGTAGCATTTCTGAGTGAGTATAAACATCTACACCAGTACCTTCGGTCTGCTCTAGCAGCATCTCCAGGTCACGCAAGTCATGGCCAGAGATCAAGATGCCAGGATTCTTGCCAACACCAAGCTTCACGCTCGTGATTTCTGGATTACCATAGGTACTTGTGTTAGCTTTATCAAGCATTGCCATGCCCTCTACACCATATTTGCCCGTTTCCAGGGTAAGAGCAATCAGTTCCTCATCTGTTACAGATTCGCTCAGTGTAGTTGCCAACGCCCTTTGCAGGAAAGCGTCTACAGCTTCATTATCCTCTCCCAAAACGTTAGCGTGCTTAGAATATGCAGCCAACCCCTTAAGACCGTAAGTAATCAGTTCCTTGAGGCTACGTATATCTTCATCTCTCGTGGCCAGGACACCAATCGTCTTGGCTTGCTTAGCCATTGCCTCCGGGTCAGTTTCATGCCAAAGTGCGGCATCAGAAAGCTCTTTGGTACTTGCCAGTTCGTCTAATAGATTATGCTTAGCTCTTAATGTTAGCAAAATGCGGCCAATAATTGCTTCTGCATCGAAGTTTGCATTGGTGATAGTTGTAAATAGATTTAGTGATACGAGATGATTAATCTCTTTAGTAACAGTTTCTCCTTCCTCACGCAGACGAGTAGTGACTTCTGCAAGTCCCTTTGTTGCATAGACCAATAGATCCTGCAGCGCAGCAACCTGGGGGTTCTTGCCACAGACACCCATCTGGGTACAACCGTAACCTTTTGCAGTTTCCTGACACTGGTAGCAAAA
>DIPA01000122.1:6810-7128 GCA_002427055.1 Firmicutes bacterium UBA5500
TGACACTGGTAGCAAAACATTTTCTCTTCCATGATATTGCCTCCCCTGTTTTCTCTATAGACGATTCTCATCGCGCCTCTTGTTCGCTACATTAACCATATCAGAGAGTCCGAGAGGCATCCGTAACATTGGTTACGGAAGAAAATTATCATAGGAGACTTTCTAACTCAGCCAAATCTAACACCCTTAAGCATTTTCCCTGCACTCCAATTAGATTATCATTTTGCATACGCATCAGTTCTCGAGAAAGAGAAGGTCTTGCAGCACCAATAAAATCGGCAAACTCTTCTCGGCTCATTTTCAAGTTGACCGTGCCAT
>DIPA01000122.1:7209-7902 GCA_002427055.1 Firmicutes bacterium UBA5500
AGTTGACCGTGCCATCTGGCGAGCAGTTCGCCAGCAGAACCTTGGCAATTTTCTGCCGCAGACTGGTACTCGACATAAGCTGAAGCTTACTGCTAAGTGATTGGGCCTTCTCGGCTAAGACAGACAACATGTTGCGAATCAACTTATCATGATGCCCGCAGCTACTCGCGCAAGTATGATAGAAGAATTCCTTCGGTATTTCCAGAACTTCTGCCTCTTGGATTGCAGTAGCGTAAAAATCATATTGTGCACTCGGGAGAAATAAGTACACCTCGCCGAACAACTCACCAGGTTGATCAAGAGTCGTGATCAGCATGCGATTACCAGAAACCAAGTCACGGCCTACTGCCACTACCCCTTCCATTAATATGTAAAGTTTGGTAGGCCGCTCTCCCATGTAAAAAACAAACGAGTCTTTTGGGTAATTATTGATCTTTGCCCCGCTACATTCTAAACACTTCCGCACTTCATCTGTGTGCATTTGTCGAAACAACGGACTAGCATCAAGCGCCTGCAATATTTCTCACCTACCTTTGCTTCCAAAACGAACGACTAGCCTCACAAGCAAAGTGTATCATAGCAGGTTTATACCTTCGTTGCCTGTCGGCTCGCTATTTCCTCCTACGTCTTGCCGAAAGCGCGCTTCTACCAGCTCCCGAATTCTACGCAAACTCTTCTCTATAAGAACTAACT
>DIPA01000122.1:8027-8378 GCA_002427055.1 Firmicutes bacterium UBA5500
ACTCTTCTCTATAAGAACTAACTCCCAGATAACAATCAGGGCAACGACAAACAGCACTATTTCCATCTTTTCACCCCTTCACTTGGCACAAACAGTTAGGTCACTAATACTAGCCTAGATACATTATTACTGACTAAACCGCGATATCCCTTTCTCACATAGAAAAAAGAGGACCTACTTAGTCCTCTCTTACTACGTACTCTTTTTACACAACGCATATTACTAACTACAAAGGCAACCGCTGCAGCAGTAACACTAACACAACTTTGCACAGCAGCCCTAGCGGATAGGTTGCACCATAGCCACCAGCGGCCTCATTACGACCAGTAGCATCAATGGCCGCACCTAAGC
>DIPA01000122.1:8478-8749 GCA_002427055.1 Firmicutes bacterium UBA5500
AGCATCAATGGCCGCACCTAAGCCCGGCGTTGAAGTCATGGCACCGCAGATAGCACCCGACAGTAATACCCAGTTAATCTGCAAGACATAGCGTCCAAACAAAAAGCCGACAAGCAAAGATACAGCTGTCGTTGCCATGCCAACCACAATTAGCATAGCGTTAGGACCAGCCATCGCGGCAACCGCCTGGTGCCCATAATTGAGCCCACCATAGGCCAAGAAAAAGTACAAGGCAATCTGCTTGACCACATTAAGTGCCTTCTCGTCCAGA
>DIPA01000086.1:0-2335 GCA_002427055.1 Firmicutes bacterium UBA5500
GTCAAAAAATTGCTCAAGGTAAAACTAAGCTCATTGATTTGGGTCAGATAAATGGGCGCTATTTCATTAACGTTGCCGGTGTTGGCTTCGATGCCACTGTGGTTAATTGCGCCAATACTTGGGGCAAGGCTCATTTTCCTAGCTCCTTAGCTTACGTGGCGGCCGTACTGAAAACTTTGTCAGAGTTTAGAGCTACCAACATTACTATTAAGCTAGATGATCAGGTGGTTGAAGATATTGGATGGTTAGTGGTGGTCGCTTCCGGTCAATATTTTGGTGGTGGAATGTGGATAGCGCCTGAGGCAGATTTGCATGACGGTTACTTTGATGTATGTGTTCTTGGAGACCTTTCAAAACCAGCTTTTCTACGGGCGTTTCCCAGTATCTTCAGCGGCAAACACTTGCAGCACCCTGCCATTAAGCTTTATCGAGCGCGCCAGGTAACTGTTCAGGCTGACCGCCCCATGTTAGTACAAGCAGATGGTGAGGTAATAGCTAAAACGCCGATTAGTTTCACTGTGCGGCCTTCTGGTCTGCGCATCTATTGCTAATTTAGTTGGCCTGATGCGGGCATAATAGACCTTGCTTAGCCACAAAAAAACAGGCAGCTTTGCAAATAGCAAAGTGTGCCCCGGCAAGAGGAGGTAGCAGACATGCATCAGGCTAAAGTAGCCGTTGATGAAAACCTTACCCCCGTACGCTCCCTCTTGGAGCAGGTAGGGTACCAAGTAGTTCCCATTTCTGAGTTACATTCGGCAGATTGTGTCGTTGTTACAGGTGGTGCGGATAATGTCATGGGAATGCAGACTACCCATACTAAAGCGACCATTATAGCAACTCCGGGTATGACTGCTGAAGAGGTCGTTGCTTTAGTCGAAGACCGTTTGCGTTAGCAAGGCCAGCCAAAGGGGGCTGTTCCGATTACGGAGCAGCCCCCTTAAGTTTGACAGCTAGACAGGCGATGCTTTACGTAGCAGTGTTAGGTTAGCCAAACCGTGTGCCAGCCCTTCTGCTATTACATCAGCTAATCGAGTGATCAAATAGAGGCGAGTATTCTGTAGGACCAAGTAATCCATAAAACCACCTACATTGACAATCCCAGTAATGAATAAGTCCCCAACCGCTGGCAAGTCCTTGCTGACCCCCGCCCCGGGTTTTAATGGCCCTTTCCCTACCATAATGTTACCTACATTGTCTAGTTTCCCCAAACAAGCGTCAATAGCAATAACTACTGATTGCTTATGCCTTGACTGCAACTCTTCTAGTGTTTTCTGCAAGTTGGTAGCATGTACAGGGTTTTCTAACGTGCCATAAACGTGAACATGCGTCAAGCCGCTCTCTAGTAAGCGGCTACCGATGAGTGGCCCGAGAGCATCGCCTGTGCAACGGTCGGTGCCGATACACAGCACCACAAGGTCGTCACCATCAGTCAGGAGGCTGGTGGTCAGCTCGCTGATGAGGATGGCTAAAGACATGCCCGAATTAGTATCGTCCACATGCAATCTGTACTCCTCAGTCTTGCGGTTGAAGATAACCTTCTCTCTTGCCAACAGGCATACCCCCTACTTGTTCTTGCTGTTTGATTATGCACAGAGCAAGTGTCAGTTATGCCATTCTATGTCCGTTTCTCTCCCGAATATACATTGTCTGATAGGGGGATGAACAAGTATGCCAAAAAAACTAACTGCTAGAGCTATCGGTCTGACACTTACGGGGGCGGTCATCGGTGCCGGCTTTGCTTCTGGTCAAGAAATACAGCATTTCTTCATGAATTATGGACGCATGGCTGTCGGTGGTGCGGTGGTTACTATACTTGTGTTTATAGCATTCTCTGGCTGGTTGGCCACATATTGTAAGCGGCAGCAGCTAAAGACTCTAACGGAGTTACTGATACGTCTGGCGGGAGAACGTGTTGGGGGTTCTTTTTTGCATCTGCTTAATTTGTTCATGTGGTTTGGCTTGACCGTAATGCTGGCAGGCAGTGCTACCTTACTGACGGAAGTATGCAGATTGCCAAGGCCGACGGGTGCTTTATTAACAGCGATGCTTGTATATCTTGTTTGCAGAGGGCAAGTAGCCAGTTTGGCGGCTGCTAATGAATTACTACTGCCCTTGTTATTATTTCTTATGTTCTTTTTCCTATTGCGTTCTACAGGTACTCCCAGGGCGTCAACTCTGGTGGTTGCAACTGATAGCAGGTGGTGGTTCTGGTCAGCTCTTTTGTATATGGGGTCGAATAGTGCTATCCTATTAGCCATCATGGCGCCTCTGATTGCAGAGGCTGCTGATTCCCGTAGTATTTGGCAAGGCGTTTTGCTGGCTGCGGGCTTACTAC
>DIPA01000086.1:2483-5075 GCA_002427055.1 Firmicutes bacterium UBA5500
TACTCTGTCTGCTAGTGGCTATAATTTTTCTGCTCTCAAAATATGCTGATATTTGCTCGTTAGGTGACATGCCGATGTTATACATATCGAGGTATTTGCTACCGAACTTGCCTTGGCTATATGGCGTACTCTTGTTCATTGCTTTGATCACGACTGCCTTTGCCAATGCTCTTAGTATCAGCAAGTACTTGCAGCAGACACTGCCTAAAGCTGCTAACTTTGCCCTGCTCGTGGTCATTCTTGCTGCCAGCTACGTAGCGCAACGGGGCTTCGGGCGTCTTGTAGCAACTCTCTATCCCCTTACCGGGTACTTTTGTCTTGCTTTTTATGGTATTAGTTGTTTGCACCAAATTAGAAGCTTTGACAGGCATTAGTTAGGTGAGTTAGGATAAGGTTATGGAGGTGTCTGCCATGTGGGATGAAGAGGAAACAAGGCCTGCGCCGAATAAGAAGGTTTTTCTGGCGGCTGGTATTGGGCTAATTTTACTGCTTCTAGCAGGTTGTATTTTCCTATTTCCCTTTGGCTTTGCTAGCCAACCTGCTTTGACCTTCAGCAAGCGAGAGCCGAGCATAGCGGCCTCTAAGACATATATAAATCCAGGAGAAATATTAGCTCTAACAGGGGATTCGCTGGGTTTTTGGCGGGTTTGGCAACGAGATGGCGTAGTTACCGTCAGCCGCTTTGGTCCATTAGGAGAAGCGGAATGGGTGGGTGACTATAGCCTTAGTAAACCCATGGTTGATGTTAATGGACGGCGATTAATCCTTGCCGATGGCGCAACCGGACAAGTTTATATCATTGAACAGGGTAAGGGCGTTGTGCATACTACTACAGTTGATGGACAGATTCATGCCGTAGCTATTGCAGAAACTGGTCAGTGGTTAGCTGCTTATCGTCCTGCCGGAGCGCCTCCCGAAACGTTGGATGCAGAGCTTACCTTCTATAGCCCGGATGGGGCTGCCTTGTTCAATGCGTCCTTCGTTAATACACTACCTTTTGCTGCTAAACTGAATCAGAATGGGACTCAATGTTACCTCATGGTTAGCAAAGTGTCCGCCAGCGGACTGGAAAATCATCTACTAAGTTATGCCGATACTGGTCAATTAGCATGGACCGCACAGTTACCGGCCGGGCCGCCGATTGGTCTGGCGATTAAACCTTTTGCTGATCGCATTGCTGTTGCTGTAGAAAAAACTATTGTCTGCTACAGCGGTGCTGGGCAACCTCTTTGGCAGCATGTTGCGCAAGGCATGGTTCAGGATATGGATTTTCTAGGCCAGAGTGATCAGCTGGCTTATGCAAGTCAAAAGGTATCTGTATTCTCTTTTCGAAAACAATCTTTAATTACCACCCTCATTGATGAAGGCACCCCTGCTTGGCAATATGAGGTTAACGGTTCAGTACCGCATGTCGCCGGTGGTGCCGGGTCACTCTGTGCTTTTATGGCTAACAACTTAGGAGTTCATAGTGTCGGTAGCGATGGCCAAGTTAGGTGGTCGCAGAAACACGCTAAGGGTGACGTTAGTTCAGCAGAGCTAGATGCCACCCTAGCTATCTCGGGTACTGGTACAGTTCTGGTGCAGCTGACAGATGGCCGCATGTTTGTATTAAGAGGTGAATAAGCTGGCACCAGGAGGTGCCACTATGAACCAGATAGATATATTAGTGCTTGTTTTCATTCTCTTTGGGGGATGGTTAGGCTCCCTGCGCAGCATAGTTAGTAACTTCATTAGCTTTGCCGGTACCATACTCGGCCTGGCGATGGCTAGTTTATACGGTAGTAGCTTGACAAACTTCTGGTCTTTCCTCTTTCAGAGGGTGTCCATCAGCAGCCGGTGGTTACCCATCTGGGCAACCACGGCAACTACTAATACTACGAATTGGCAACAGGCCGCGAGGATATGGTTAGATGATCTGCTCTGGCCCGCCAGCTTGAAACAGTGGGTGGCTTATTCTTGGCAACAACTAGCCATGGATAGTAGCTTTATGGAATGGGTGCAGGTGGTGGAGCAGGCTTTTTGGCGTGCTTTGAGCAATGTCTGTTCTTTTTTGACTGTAATAATAGTGGTTAAAATCCTCGTAACCGCTTTAGCAAAGCTCAGCCTGCGGTTGGCTTGCAGCGATAGATTGGGAGCCAAGTGGCCAGGATTTCTAGTCGGCGCGCTGCAAAGTGCAATTTTGGTCTTTCTCATCGTGGCACTAGCTATTCCTTTTTTACTTCTTAGTGAACGAACGACTCCTATGCTCTGGCCTTCGTTCACTTTCACTTTCGTTAAGACCATATTGGAGCATTTTATCGTTATCTAAGGGAGCTTGCTTATGTATATCCTAATGACTTTTGATTCTACTCATTATGCGCTCGCAGCTGAGACCATACTATTGGAGGCCAAACTATCGCCTGATATCCAGCCAACTCCGCGGGAATTAAGTGCTAGTTGTGGTTTAGCCATAGCTATTCCGCTTGCGGAGCGTGAGCAAGCGAAGCAACTGCTGCAACAAAATTCGATTTCCTATAGAGCAATCTATCGAGTAAGTTGGGCAGATGAGAGCCGACGAGAGCGTAGCTATGAGGAGGAGTAACTGTGGAGCAT
>DIPA01000108.1:0-167 GCA_002427055.1 Firmicutes bacterium UBA5500
ACCATCGCCTAAGGAATCGCCATAGGGACGAACTTGCGTTAAGTCGAGCTGCATTATGCCTCACCTCCGGCTTTCTGCTGCTTGAGCGACTCTAACATAGGCACCAGCAAGGGGTTGTAGTAATCGGGTGCTTGCTTAACCACCCCGGCTAGCCCCTTTCCTCCCAC
>DIPA01000108.1:431-2045 GCA_002427055.1 Firmicutes bacterium UBA5500
GCTTAAAAACTATTTCATCGGTGAGGTTACGAGCCGCATTCATCACATAGCGGGCATTCTGCAAGGCTAAGAAACGGTCGTGCAAGAACGGTGTATGAATGGCTTCTGTGAGCATGCCCAAGAGCTGAATGCCTTGCCCTGTCGTAACGCCGACAAGGTTAAACATACCATTCAACAAGTAGCCTTGAAAAACGTCGCCAGTCATATGTTTAGTTGGCGGCATGTATTTGAGCGTTGCCTTGGGGAAAATCTGACGCGCCATGGTGGCTTGAGCCAATTCCCAGAGGAAACTATTCTCGATATGGGGATCGATCTCAAAAGCATGGCCAAGTCCTAGCTGCTCGTGCCGCAAACCGGCCATCAGTCCGAGCTGCTCGTTGATGAATTGGGAAGCGAGCACCGTATGGGCTGCTTCCAGGGCATCGGCTGTCGTTAAGTAATTGTCTTCTCCTGTATTGATAATAATGCCCGCATAGGCATTAATTAGTCGCGAGAAAAACTGGTCAACCAGGGTGCGCTGCATGTTGATGTCGCGGAAGAGGATGCCATACAAGGCATCGTTAAGCATCATATCGAGGCGTTCTACTGCACCCATGGCGGCAATTTCGGGCATACATAGACCGCTGCAATAATTGACAAGGCGAATGTAGCGGCCAACCTCGGCAGAAACTTCATCGAGCGCCCGGCGCATGAGGGCGAAATTGGCCTGGGTGGCATAGGTACCGCCGAAACCTTCGGTAGTGAGGCCGTAGGGAACGTAGTCGAGCAGGCTCTGGCCGGTAGTACGAATAACGGCAATAATATCGGCACCGGCGCGGGCGGCTGCTTTAGCCTGAATTACGTCTTCATGTATGTTACCGGTGGCCACAATAACGTAAAGCCAAGGCTGCTGACCGCTGGGGAAGTCGCTAAGCATGCGCTCGCGCTCCCGGCGTACACCAGAGATGCGGTCGAGGGCTTGTCCGGCCAGTCGGTCGAGCAGGGCATGCACGGCGGCCGGCGGCTGCAAGGGCAATTGCATAAGGTCGAGCTGACCACTAGCCACGCGTTCAGCTACTGTTTGGGCGTCGAGCCCGGTTTCGAGCATGGCATTCGCCAAGAAAAAGCTGGCACCACGAGACAGACGCCCTGCCGTGGCAACTGCATCAACGATTATATTGGGCAACGGTATTTGCTCGGCGTTAATACCGTCAACGCCAAGCAGGCGGATGACAGCGCGCTCGACGGTGACTGTTGTATGTTGATCGACAAAGATCTGTATATCCTGAGCTATAGCCCGGGCCGCCGCCCGAGCTGCATCTATTTTCTTTTGATCGAGGTTGAGTTTTGCGGTCAATGGGATACCTCCTTGTGTGCATGCACCAATTCGCTGGCACGGTCAATTAAATGCGCGGGCAGCCCCAAAAGCTGGGCCACGCCGAGCGCTTCTTGGGGAAGGGCTTGGCCGGGCGGCACCGGCTGCAACCGGTAATCCATTAACTCCGGCAAATCGGCTAAGCTAGCCCTACCACTGGCGAAGGCCTGTGCTAGCTGCTCTGGGTCGGCTTGGCTGAGTCCAATTGCCTGCCAGTGGGCGACGCCTGTAAGATGAGTTAGTTCGGCATAATGAGTAGC
>DIPA01000108.1:2215-2716 GCA_002427055.1 Firmicutes bacterium UBA5500
CCTTCGACGGGGTTAGTTCCGCTAGCTAGTTCGTCATAAAGCAATAAGAAAGGTTGTTTGGTTAAGGGTAATATGTGTCGCAATGCCTTCACCTCACTGCCGAAGCGAGACAGGCCGGGGGTTGCGGCACTATAGCTTGACGTTACTAAACGAATGCCCCTAAACAAGGTTAGACTGTAGTTCTTGGCCGGAACCATAAGGCCATATTGAGCCATTGCCGTAAGTAAACCAATAAGGCGCAAGGCAACCGTCTTCCCCCCCATGTTGGCACCGGTAAGCACGGTAGAGCCTGAGGCAACTTGCCAACTAATCGGTTGGAAACCGGCTGCTCGCTGAGCAAGCTCGGCTGCAACTTGCGGGTGACATGCCTCCACAAAGCAAACGCTGGCCGACGTGCTTGTTTCCCGCGCTAGAATTTGGGGTGATGTGCAATGCCACCTGCTTGCCAACCGTACTTTCGCCAATAGCAGGTCGAGACGCCCCAAAGCTTGTAACAGGGCC
>DIPA01000108.1:2783-5111 GCA_002427055.1 Firmicutes bacterium UBA5500
GAGACGCCCCAAAGCTTGTAGCAGAGCCGATAATACGTAGCTATGCTGACTAATTTGAGCGGAAAGCTGGGCGCGCACCTCTGCCTCTGCCGCTTTGCTTTCTGCCTGCAGCGCAGCAAGTTCTTCGGTCCAGCTTAGCTCCTGTCGGCTTGGCTGCCGCTCGTAGTAGATATCTGTATAGGTGGTGCGGCTCACCGTTAGTGCAGAGTGCTCAGCTAGGCTCTGACAAAGAGCTGCCTCAGCCTTGGGGGCCCGAAACTCCCCTGTCGGCAGTTGGCGCAGCCCTAGCTGGGCAGCCAGAGCTTGGTCTTGCTCGCTCGCATAACGGTGTAAAGTTTGCCGCAGCTGCCGCATCCGGCACCGTAGGCTGGCCAGGTGTGGCGAATAGCTATCGGCCAAATAAAAAGATGGGCTGCCGGTTTTATCGGGGTCAAGCAATTGCATTAAGGAGTCAAAACTTGCATCAAGCACGGGCACATCGTTAGGCAGGGGCAACTGCCGCATGCTGTTCTTGATGGCAACATGCCAATAGAGCAACTGCTTCAGCCCTAGAAAGTCGACATCGGATAAGGTTACGCCAGCCTCCAACCGCGCCAGCGCATTGCGCCAATCCGGTAACTGGGCCAACTGGTGTCGAAGAGCCGCCAAGTGAGTATCATCGACCTGGCATGCCGCTAGCAGCTCGGCCTGCTGAGCAAAGAGGATTGTCAAAGAAGTTTCTGCTCCCGGCAAGAATGGCTGCATTGCTTGTTTGGCAGCCAGACCATAGGCCGATACGGGCGTGAGTTGCGCTAATACATAGTCGAGCCCAATCAGGCGGGCGGTGTTGCTATCTATAAAAGTGTTGGGCATATTTTCTCTCCTCTAGGATTACGGTTCAATTGGGTTTTGCTCGTCGTGAAAAAGGTCATAGACCGGTAATGGATGCAAGGCTTTGGCCAAGGCTTGCCCCAAATTAGTGGCTGTTGCCAACCTGCCTGTAGGCGAGGTTGGGTTAACGGTAACCGCCAAAACAGGAGCCGCCTCCAGGGCCGCCAACCTACCACCGCGAGCAAGATAGCGCTGCCAGACAGCCGGCGAAGCAAATACATGAGTACCGGCCGGAACAACTAGAGTAGGTGGTGCGACATTCGCCGGTACTGCCTGTAATAGGGCTTGAATTAGGCTATTCGTGACTGCCCCAGGTACGCACAGATGACTGGCCGTACCCAGTTCAGCCATCAGCTGGGCTGGTTGCCCCAGGGCGGTTGCCTGAGCCGATTGCCAGGCTCCGCGCTCACAGTGCCAATAGCCCACACGCTCGGCCGCAAATGCAGCCCGGGCGGCATCAACAACAGCTTGTGACGGTGGCTTGGCCGTAAGCAGACCAACCGCATGTAATGTACGAGCTATTACCTGGACAGAGCTAGCCGCTACGCTGGCCCCGGTGGCCAGAATAGTAGCTTGACTTACACGTGGGGCAGCCGCGCCAACACGATTGAGCGCACCATCGATAATTACCTGGGCCGCGCCGTAAGCAAGCATGGCCTCGGCCACTTGTTGTAGGTCGGCCAAGGCAGCCGGGCCAGCCAATTCAACCGTGCCAGGTTCGCGCACCCGGGCTAATACAACCGGCCCCAAAACTGTGCTATGAGCAGTGATGCGAAGTAACTCCAGACTGGCGCTAGCCCGCTCCAAGATACCTGCCGCAGTAGCAATGATGGTTCCCGCCGGCGCAAAAATGCGTGGCTTAGCCTGGCGAGTGAGTCGGTCAACCGGTTCGCCATCATAGCCGAGCGAGGTAAGGCCCAAAGTAACCTGTGCATGTGCTGCTTGGGCCACCAGGCTATTCAGGGCTACCGTTTTTCCTGCATTTTTGGCCAACCCTACTACAGCCACTGTATGTGCGCCTGACTGAGCTACCAGCTGAAATAACATGCTATCTAGTCGTGCCTGTTATTCTCGTCATTGCGACGTCGCATGCGGCTCAGGCCAGACGGTTCGAGACTCAGGCCTCGGCCCTGCAAAAGACCTGCTACGCTTGGCCCTACGGTCATGGGCGGGTTAGAAGAGGGCTGTGTATTTGCCTCGCTAGCTTCAATAAACTTGGGTTCGGTGTAACTGACGATGACGCCTTCATAGTTGCGCAGCACCACCCGACGATCGGACATGGAAATAAGATACTGTGGCATGACCGGGATTTTGCCGCCACCGCCGGGAGCATCAATAACAAATGTAGGTACAGCCAGACCGCTGGTATGCCCGCGTAATGACTCGATAATTTCAATGCCGGTGCTAACGCGGGTACGGAAGTGGCTGATACCCTGGGAAAGATCGCACTGATAGATC
>DIPA01000108.1:5246-15665 GCA_002427055.1 Firmicutes bacterium UBA5500
ATCGCACTGATAGATGTAATAAGGCCGTACACGAATTTTAAGCAGTCCCTGCACCAGCTGCTTCATGATAGCGGGGGAATCGTTAATGCCACGCAACAAGACAGTCTGATTACCTAAGGGGATGCCTGCATCAGCTAAACGCTCGCAGGCTGCTTTTGTTGCAGGCGTAATTTCCTTGGGATGGTTGAAGTGTACGTTGACATATAAGGGATGATATTTGCGCAGCATGGCCACCAACTCGGGCGTAATGCGCTGCGGCATGACAACCGGAGCCCGACTACCGATGCGTATGATTTCAACGTGCGGAATCTGGCGCAAAGCCTTCAGGATATACTCAAGGCGCTCGTTGCTGAGCATGAGGGCGTCGCCGCCAGACAGAAGTACATCGCGTACGCTCGGGGTACGGCGAATATAATCGATAGACGCATTGATCTCTTGCTGACTACGCGCTTGATCGGTAGCACCGGCAATACGCCGTCTAGTGCAATGCCTGCAATACATAGAACATTGGTCGGTGACTAAGAAAAGCACCCGATCGGGGTAACGATGCGTAAGACCGTGTGCCGGCGAATCGGTATCTTCGAGCAAGGGATCGGCCATATCTTCTTCGGCGTAATATAACTCACGTACCGTAGGAATTGCTTGCCGCCGGATCGGGCAATTAGGATCGTCGGGGTCGATTAAACTGGCATAGTAAGGCGTAATAGCCATACGCAAAGCTGACAAGCAATCGCGCACGCCTTGTTCTTCCTCCGGCGTCAGGGGAATAACCTGTTTAAGGGTATCAATATCTACTAGGCGATTCTTGAGCTGCCAATGCCAGTCATTCCATTCAGCCGGCGTAACATCTTTCCATATAGGAATACGACGATAATCGCGCATCAGGGGAACCTCCTTTTTTCATTTTGTTAGGCTAGGCAGGGTCTCTCCCCTACTGTCTATCCAAAGCAAATGCTTAACGCCTATTTAACGTAGTTGTCCATAAAGAATCGATACAAGACCGGGTTTTCGCGTAGCACCTCGAGGGCAATTTCGGCATGCCCCTCGGTATAACCGTTACCGATAATCATCGTAACCTCTTTGCCAACACCTTCGGCACCGAGGGCGGCAGCAGTGAAACTGGTGGCCATGCTAAAGAAGTAGACCACCCCACCATCTTTAGCCGCCAAGATAGAGCCCATCTCCGTGCCTGGGATATTCACACAGTTGATGACGAGATCGGCCATTTTACCGTTAGTTACTGCGGCAATAGCTTCCATGGTAGCAACAGCTTTAGTAGCGTCAAGGCTGAGCACTACGTCGGCTAGGCCGAGATCGCGTACACGCTGGGTACTAGCCGGGCTATGAGTACCGGCGATGACTTTGCCGGTAACACCGGCCCGTTTCTGGGCCTCATGCAGGCATAGCAAGCCCGACTTGCCACCGGCTCCAATAACAAGAACAGTGTCGCCGGGGCGTACCAGCTTAGCTGCCTGAGCCGGAGCTCCGGCTACGTCGAGCACAGCTAGGGCGAGGGTGTTGGGCATGTCGGCCGGAAGCTTAGCATAAATACCTGATTCAAATAAAATCGCTTGGCCTTTGATTTGCACTTGGTCGACATCCATATGTACGGCCACTATCTCGTCGATGCGTAGCGGAGTAAGCGATAGTGAAACGAGCGAGGCAATTTGATCGCCTACTTCTAGATCAATTTTGCCGGCTAAGTCGGCCCCGATGGCTGCAACTTGGCCGGTGAACATGCCTCCGGACCCGGTGTTGGGGTTATGATGCTTGCCTCGTTCGTTGACCAGCTCGAGGATGATTTGGCGCACCCTGGCCTCGTCATTACCCGCCCGTTTCTTAATTTCGGTAAAGCTGGCGGAATCGATGTTTAGGCTATGTACATCGACTAAGATTTCATTACTGTAGGGCTGCATATCGTTATCGATTTTCCAAGCTTGCTGGGGTAACACACCTTGGGGGTCAAGAACACGATGAGTGCCGTAAGCGCATCCGCGTTTGTTGTACATACAATATCCTCCTTCGCATGAGCCATTATTTAAGCTGTTACCCTTATTACTAGCAAAAAGCATGCCATATGGGGGGTGGGGGTTGGGAAGTGAGAAATGGGAGAAGAGATATGGAAGAAAACATTAAGTTGCCTGTTGAGTAAAAAGCATGAGAACTACTATGTAATAGTGTTAAATTGATAGTTTTGGAAAGTTGCCATTGGAACTATTTGCTTGCTATTAGCGTCTATCTGTTGGTAACATATAGTTAGTTTGCAGGCATGTTGCGAGGGAGTTGAACTAAATTGCCCAGCAATATTATCGAGGTTAAAGATTTACGTAAGGTGTACCATATTGGCACTGAAAAGGTGGTGGCGCTAAATCATATCACTTTGGATATTCAGGAAGGAGAGTTTTGCTGTCTATTGGGGACGTCGGGTTCAGGCAAGTCGACGCTATTGAACATGTTAGCCGGCTTAGAAAAGCCCTCGTTCGGCAGCGTGCGCATCAAGGGGCAGAACATCGAAAAGATGAGTGAGAAAAAGCTGGCTCGTTTTAGGCAGGATAACGTTGGCTTTATTTTTCAATCTTATAACCTAATCCCAACCCTCACTGCTTTAGAAAACACAGCAATGCCACTTATCTTTCGTGGCATGTCACGTAGACGGCGTGATGCCGTAGCACGAGAGACTCTACGCCGGGTAGGGCTGGCCAGCCATTTGGCTCATCGGCCGACGCAGATGAGCGGCGGGCAACAACAGCGCGTAGGCATAGCGCGTGCTTTGGTGAGCAGGCCGCCTATTGTGTTTGCCGATGAGCCGACCGGCAACCTAGATACGAAAACGACGCGGGAGGTCATGGAGTTGATGACCAGCATGACCGAGGATTTCGGGCAGACGCTGGTGCTGGTGACACATGACCTATCAATTGCATCTTATGCCCACCGCATTATTCACATCAGCGACGGAAATATCGTGAGGATAGAGAGAAACAGAAAGAGGATGGCCAAATGAAGAGAATAGTTGCTTTGTTACTTTGCGTACTGCTAATCGCTTCTGCTGCCGGCGATGTGGCAAGCGTGCTGGCTGCGGGAGAAAAGCCGGAAATTAAGATTAAGAATTATTCAGTGCGTAGTGTGCTGGGTGTTTCCAGTGTTTACGAGGTTAACCTGTGTCTTAAATGGGAGAAAACAGTTAACAATTATCCCATAGAAAGCCTAGAGCTAGTTACTGATGGCGCCCATTTCAAACCTGCGATAAGGCGAGGAAATAGCTATACAGTATCAAACGAAGCCCTAGATGCAAACGGGTTAATCAATGATCTTAACTCTACAGGAGGTACAGCTTCGCAAACATTCTATTTTATATCTTTAGACAATAGTGCGCAACTCTCGCTTGATTTCGATTTCGGGTATACGAAAGAGGGCGTCATAGCAAGTGGCAACTCCTCTGACTCCATTACAGTCGTAAAATCTGTACCAGACCCTGAAGCGCCCAAACCTGATCCTGAACCAGAGCCTGACCCTGAACCTGTTGACACAACTAAATACAAACCTGTAATTGGTATTGCTAGCGACGTTGCTCTACCGTTACTTGACCCATCCACAGAGGAACTATTGATCCCGATAAAAAACTCGTCTATCTTCTCAGCTAATAAGGTCACGATAGTCATGGAGGCGACAGACAAAGAGAAGCCACTCTTTTCGGCTAACCGTCTGCGCATGTCTACCTCAATTAACATTCTGAGTCGCGATCAGACTAAAGATGCCAAATTTGCTATCAAACTGGCTCCGGGCGCCAAGACCGGCATTCACCAAATTACGCTTAACTATATCTTCCATAATATACACGGCGATCGCTTCACCGACTCGGAAACGGGTTACGTTCAGGTTGAAAACCGTAATGCAGCTCCTCGATTGTCGGCCTCCTGCTCCGAAGGGTTAATGCCGGGCCAGCAATCACAAGTTGAATTTACGCTCACGAACCACGGCACTACTGCGGCCCGCAATGTGAGAATAACACTAGAAGGGCTTGACCCGGCAGGAATTGCGCTAATTGGCGATATCGACGTAAGGCATGTGGATTTAATTGAAGGTGGCGAGAGCGCTAACATAGACTACACTTTACTGCCCGCTAAATCGCTAGAAGGCTCGTCCTCCAGACTACAGCTTAAGGTAGACTACTCCGATACCGATGGCGTAACCTATAGCGACACAAACGCTGTCTTTCTTCCGCTGTATGGAGTCCAAGAAGAGGACAAAGGCGTGCCACGGCTAATTATCAGCAAATATAGTTTTGACCCACCCGTGATTAGGGCCGGGAGCGAGTGCACTCTCTTCCTTGAACTGCAGAATACGTCGCGCAGCAAGACAATTACTAACTTGAAGGTTACTATTCTGTCGGACGAGGGTATCTTTCTGCCTGTAGATGCCAGCAATACTGTTTTCATTGAGAGCATTGCTGCTGGAGATATGGTAGCAGTTTCGCTGCCAATGGCAACGAAAGCAGACGCTGAAAACAAAACTTACCCGCTTAAGATTTCTTTTGACTATGAAGATAGCCAGGGCGCAGCACATAACTCGCAAGAGATGATTAGTGTCCCGGTGAATCAGAATTCACGTTTGGTCGTTGGGGAGATTGCGCTCTATGGAGAGCCGATGCTGCATGAAATGGTGCCTGTCAACGTCGAGTTTTATAATCTGGGGAAAACGATTCTCTATAACCTGATGGTTAAAGCCGAAGGCCCTTTTAAAATGGAAGGTGGCAGATACTTTGTAGGCAACTTCAATCCGGGCGCCAGTGACTCGTTCAACTTCGCAGTTACTCCTACCGAGCCCGGCGAACAAGTTGGCGAAGTGATCTTCCAATTTGAAGATTCGATTGGCACGCAACACGAAGTCAAACGCGAATTGAAATTAGAAGTAATTGAGCCCTTTTATCCTGACGACCCGGGCATGGATGAACCACTGCCACCTCCGCCAACGAATAAGTGGAAATATGTCGGTATTGGCGCTGGGGTGTTGGTGCTTGCCGCGGCTGGTTTTGTGTTCTGGCGCCGTCGTAAGATGCAGAAAAAGCTGGAATTACAGCGCGCACAAGATTTGACAGCTGCAGCCCAAGCAGTTGTACCAGAGATTGAATACGTTGGCTTTGAAGACGAGGTCGAACCAGATCATCCTGAACCAGAGCAAAAAGACTAGGTGATTAGGTATGAAATTCTTTGATCTAATCAACCTCTCACTAAAGAATTTCTTCCGGCGCAAGGTGCGTTCGTTTCTGACTATTCTGGGCGTAACGATTGGCACGGCTGCCGTGGTGGTAATGCTTTCATTGGGGATTGGTATGAGCCAAGGTTTTGAAAAGCAGATGGAGATGATGGGCAGCCTGACGACGATTGAGGTAAACCGCTATTACCATGACGAGTCGCCACGCGGTGGCCGCCAAGAACCGACCACTATTGACGACAAGGTGATTGATAAGATCAACCAAATTAAGGGCGTTAAGGTTGTTACGCCGGTGATGTATCGCTCAGGCAAGCTGATTTCGGGCAAATATGTGGCTTGGGCTCAGTTTTATGGTATCAGCCCGGAAGCGATGGAGGCACTAGGATATGTGGCGGCGGAAGGACGCCTGCTCAACCCCGGAGAACACGACATGTTGCTATTTGGTGCCGGAGCGACGCAGAATTTCTATAACCCGAAGACGAGCCGCTGGGGTAACCCGGGTGGGCGACCGCCGGTAAACGTAATGACCGATCGTATTGAAATGACACTAGACGAGATGTATGGTGAGAAATATGCCGATCCCAACAAAAAGCCAGCCAAGCTATACAAAGTGAGGACCGCCGGGGTCCTGGAACAGATGAATGGCCAGCAAGACTGGAGCGTAGTTGTGGATATTGGCTACCTACAGAAGATAGTACGTGAATTCAATATTTCGCAGGGTAGCTTTTCGGTTACGAGTAGCCCCTACGAACAAGCTCTGGTTAAAGTAGAAGATGTGAATCAGGTAGATCAGGTGCTGAAAGAGATCAAGGCCATGAAGCTGGGCACCTATAGCCTGCAAGATATTTTGAAGGGCATGAAGGAGCAACTGTTCATGATTCAGGCGGTGCTTGGCGGGATTGGTGCCATGTCGCTCTTGGTGGCGGCACTCGGCATCACTAATACGATGGTCATGTCTATTTATGAACGTACGCGGGAAATTGGCGTGATGAAAGTGCTGGGCTGCCTGCTTACGGATATTCGCAAGCTCTTCCTTTGGGAGGCCGGTATTATTGGCTTCACAGGGGGCGTGGTGGGCCTGTTGCTCAGCATACTGGCCTCATACCTACTCAATCGCTTTGGCGGGAATTTGGGTGGACTGCTGGGTGGAGGCTATGCCCCGGATGGAACGCGACTGCCGATTTCGGTAATTCCAATGTGGCTCGGGGTTTCGGCCGTTGGCTTCGCGACGTTGGTCGGCCTAGTATCGGGCTTCTACCCAGCCAACCGCGCCATGAAACTCTCCGCCCTCGACGCCATCCGCTCCGAGTGAGACAGGGGGACGTACTGAGATTGCTGAAAAAGTTTCCTGTGACAAAGAGAGGGGACCACGGGGTGTTGCTTAGGGCCGGCGATTGAGCCAGAGCATCTGAGCGGCATCACCCTGTGGCGTGACTAGTTCTAGCTGTGATAGGAATGGCTAGAGAACCTTACGGCTCCCGCATCCAAATCATCGGATGGGGAGCCGTTTTTGCATACAACAAGCTCTGTGCCGCTAACTCACGCAAGGTGCAAAGCCCGCAGGCGATATTGCAGGGTTTGGCGCGGGATACCGAGCAGAGCGGCGGCTTGGCTAATGTTGTTCTCGCTTTGACGCATAGCTTGCTCGATGAGGAGCATTTCAACTTCAGCGAGGGTTTCGCGCAGAGTTTGGCCAGGCTGCAACGTAACAGCAGCATTATCTACGCCAGGCCGGTAGCATTCTACTCGCACAAGATGTGCCGGCAACTGAGAGAGCTCTATGACATCTTGGTCCGTAATATTAAGGGCCCCTTCTATGGCATGTTCGAGCTCGCGCACATTGCCCGGCCATGAATAAGTATAAAAGAGTTGCTTGACTGCATCGCTCAGCCCCATTACGTGCTTGCCGAGCTGCCTATTATATTTATCAAGGAAATGCTGTACGAGGAGGGGTAAGTCGTCGGGGCGTTGCCGTAGGGGGGGAATCTCTAGCTGGACTACATTGATGCGGAAGTAGAGGTCCTCACGCAATTGGCCTTGCTGCACCGCCTGCCAAGGATCGATATTCATGGCGGTCATGATACGCACATCGACAGGACGGACGCGACTATCGCCAATGCGCCTTATATAGCGTTCCTGTAAGACACGCAGTAGTTTGACTTGCAGGCTCGGCGGCATAGCGTTGATTTCATCGAGAAATAAGGTGCCTCCGTCCGCTAGTTCAAACAAGCCCGGACGGTTCTCAGCTCCGGTGAAGCTACCGCGAATGGTGCCAAACAGTATGCTTTCTAATAAGGTTTCCGGTAGGGCGGCACAGTTTTGTGCTACAAAGGGCTTGCTACCACGGGGGCTGGCATGGTGTATTGACTGCACCAGGAGTTCTTTACCTGTGCCGGTTTCACCACAAACTAAGACTGAGGAGCTGCTGGCTGCTGCGCGCAGGGCCATGCGTTTCAGCTCTACAAATGACCTGTCTTGGCCAATTAGATCATCGAAGGTATAGCGAGTGGTCTGGCGTTCGCTCTTCTTTGACGGTTGGTCGAAGATGCGTGCCTGTAAATCAACCAAGCGCTCAGATAGCTGTCGTACTTCGGTAATGTCTTTCGAGACTTCGACAACGCCCTGCAGCTGGCCATCGACTACAATCGGCCAAGTGCTATTAACGGTTGTAATGCGCTTACCTTTGTAGTGGGTAAAAGCCTGCTGATGGTTGAGCACGGGTTGCAGAGTGCTAGCGACTTGTAGCAGGGTGCTGCTTTGCCCGTCTAGCGAGGGATATACATCAAGAATATGACGCCCAATCACTTGGGATGGATCGAGGCCCTCTAGCTTAGCAGCAGCGTCGTTATAATAGCGAGTTACTCCGTTAGCGTCGACCACATGCACTCCAACATCTACTAGGCGCAACAATACTTCCAGGGTATGCTCTGGGAACTGCATTGACTCTCCCTCCTGACAGACTATGGGCAGAACCTGCCGAAAATTAGGCATATACCATATATTTCTCTTTCTCTGCTCAAAACTCCTGCTCCTGACCGAAGGGATAGTATCTGAATACCAAGAGAAATAACGAAACCGCACGCCATAGCGTGCGGTTTCTTGCTTCGAGTAGTAAATGAGATAAGATACCCATAGTCTGTCTGAGCCGCAGGGGCTCTCGCAACCGCGTAGAGAGCAACTGGTTATCCGAGACTGCTGAAAAAGTCCGAGACCACTGAAAAAGTACCCATAGCCGAGGAAAAGGTCGTTGGTCCTGCGTAAAGCGCATTGGGGCCTCTAATAAAGGGTGCTTAGACATCGACTAACCAGGAGAGGCCAACTGTTTGAGCTTAGGCGAGTTTTGGCCGCTCCAGGCGATGGCTAAGCACCTACCTCCAGTGGAACTAGGCCACAAGCGCGCGAGCATGACCACGACCTTTATCAGCAGTCTCGAAAAAGTCCCCCTATCTCAGAGGAAGGAACGAGAGCATGGCCTCACGCACGAGCTTGGCGCCCAATAGTTGGGTGATCTCTGAGCTATCGAGCTGTGGTGCCACTTCAACCAGGTCGAAAGCGACAACATTGGCCTCACCTAACATGCGCACGGCGCGTAAGATATCGCTGCTTGTACAGCCGCCTGGCTCGGGGGTACCGGTGCCAGGAGCGTACGCCGGGTCTACAACATCGATATCGAGGGTGACATAAACCGGCTTGCCGGCTAACTGCGGTAGCACTTCCTCGAGGCCGGGGAAAATTTGCTCGGAATAGAGATGGGTGTTTTCCTGGGCAAAAAGCATCTCTTCCCTATCGCCTGAGCGAATGCCTAACTGAAAGACGCGTTTAGGACCCAGAGCACGAGCAATATTTCCGATAACAGTTGCGTGCGAATCGGTTTCGCCGAAGAATTCGCCCCGTAAGTCGGCATGGGCATCGAAGTGCACAACCACCAGGTCGGGATGTTCAGCATATACGGCCTGAAATACGCCCCAACTGACTAAGTGCTCACCACCAAGGCAGATAGGGAATTTGCCATCTTTGACTACGGTTGCCACAGCGGTGCGAATGGCGGCCAAGCTAGCCTTTACATTACCATAAGGCAAATTAAGATCGCCAGCATCGTAATAGTTGTAGTCTTCCAAGGTCCGATCAAGATGCCAGCTATAGAGTTCAAGGCCATAGGAAACCTCACGAATGCGCTCGGGGCCGAGCCGGGCACCCGGGCGAAAACTAACAGTGTAATCCATCGGTAACCCTAAGATAACGGCCTGCGCAGAATTGTAGTCGCTACGGGAACCATTAAAACCGGTATTACCTAGTAGGTGAGGTTTGAGCTCAGGATGAACTGTCAGCAAATCGGTCATTTCATGTCCACCAATTCTGCCACAAAGGGCGGTAATGTAAATGCAGCTTTGTGCATTTCAGGCGAGTAATATTTGGCATTAGGCACATGCTTGCCAGGTTGGATGACCGTTGGATCGTGCTTCTTAGAGCAGATAGTAAAGCTATAGAGACCGCTCTCGTAGGTCGGGATATTCGCTAAGAATAACTTGACGATGGGGAAGATGTTATGCAAAACCGAGTGCAGCTCGGGCAGAAAAGTCTTGCTAGACCACGGCGGTTCGGTTTGGGCGACAAACATGCCGTCTTCTTTCAAAGCAGCATATAAATCGCGATAGAACTCTTGGGCAAAGAGACCGACTGCCGGACCGATGGGGTCAGTTGAATCGACGATTATTAGATCGAATTCGTTTTTGGCTCTTTTCACATAGGCAAGACCATCTTCGATGTTTACTGTGACACGCGGGTCATCAAAACCGCAGGAGATGCTCGGCAGATACTGTTTTGATAGCTCTACCACACGCTCATCGATGTCAACTAGAATTGCCTGTTCGACACTCTTGTGCTTGAGAATCTCGCGGATGCTTCCACCATCGCCACCGCCCACTACAAGCACCTTCTTGGGGTTGGGATGAGCGCTAAGGGCCACATGAGTGATCATCTCATGATAAACAAACTCATCGACTTCGGTAGTTTGCACAACACTATCTAACAGCAGCATGCGTCCATATTGATAAGTATCAACAATAGCTATATCCTGATATTTGGACCGTTCGGTATGTAGAGTTTCCTTAATACGATAGCTAAGAACCAAATCCTCACTTTGATATTCCTTGGCCCATAGTTCCAATTTTCATCCCCCTTTGATTAGTGCATTACGCAGTAATGCAC
>DIPA01000108.1:15727-16267 GCA_002427055.1 Firmicutes bacterium UBA5500
ATAGTTCCAATTTTCATCCCCCTCTGTTCATGATTGGCTCTATTTTAGCACTTCCGGCTGACAAGTGGCAAACTAATGAGGATGCGGCAATTGGCTATGAAAACGTGGCTAGTAAAGCAATGAAAGGGGTATAGCAGATGCAGAAAATCGATCAGGATACTTTCGTGGCCCCCACGGCTACCATTGTTGGTGATGTAACTATCGGAGCAGGCAGCAGTGTTTGGTATAACGCGGTTCTGCGGGGAGATATGGCAGCGATTAATATAGGGGAGCAAACTAACATACAGGATGGATGCCTGCTGCATGTGGCAGATGGTTTCCCGCTAGTGATTGGTAACTATGTAACGGCAGGCCATGGCGCTATTTTGCATGGCTGCACGGTAGAAGATGGTGTATTAATCGGCATGGGGGCAATTGTGCTCGATGGGGCCATAATTGGTAGAGGTAGCATTATTGGAGCCGGAGCTCTGATTACTGAAGGCAAGGTAATTCCGCCGCATTCGTTGGTAGTGGGCGTACCAGGCAAGGTAATCCGCCAGC
>DIPA01000108.1:16363-17628 GCA_002427055.1 Firmicutes bacterium UBA5500
CGCTTGATGAGGATAGAGCCGCTGGGTTGATCACTCACGCGGAGAAATATGTTGACCTGTGGAGAAATGGGAAGTAAGGGTGAACATGGAGATCGCTCTTGCTCCGTCCACATCCACCCTAACCAAAAACAAAACGGCCCCGTCCGAGGCCGTTTGACATCTCTGCTAATAACAGCTGTAATGTAACTGATCTCCTTATTCTACAGTTAGCTGTGACAACAGCTCGCTTAGGGGAACTTCGGTCTGGTCCCCGCTGGCCATGTCACGCACAACGGCTACCCCACGCTCTATTTCATCATCACCAATGACCACAACGTATTTGGCGCCAAGCCGGCCGGCTTGTTTCATCTGTGCTTTGAGGCTACGGCCCATTAAATCAACTTCAGCCACCTGATTGGCCTGCCTTAACTCTGCTAACAGGGTTAAGGCTTTTTGCTCTGCTTTAGCCCCGAGTGTAGCTAAGAATACATCGACTTCAGCAGCAGGAGGAAAAGCCACTTTCTCGGCCTCTAGGGCGAGAATAAGTCGCTCGGTTCCGATACCAAACCCTACGCCCGGAATAGCTGGGCCACCGCAACTTTCTACTAGGCCATCGTAGCGCCCACCGGCACCGATTGCGCCCTGAGCACCGATGTAAGCACTGTGAAACTCAAAGGCGGTATTGGTGTAATAATCTAGGCCACGCACCAAGCGTGGATTCTCCGTAAAGGCAATACCTAAGGCAGTTAAGCCGTCTTTAACGCCCTGATAATGCTCAGCGCAAGCATCGCACACATATTCAACAGGCGTTGGGGCACCCTGCAATTGCAGTTGGCAACTTTCATTCTTGCAGTCTAGGATACGCATCGGGTTGCGCTCGTAACGGCTCTGGCAGTCGGGGCAGAGTAAGTGCAAACGGCTAGCCAAGAACTCACTAAGTGCCTTGCGATGAGCCGGACGGCAGTTAGGGCAGCCGATGGTATTGAGCAGTAAATCGAACTGGCGCAATCCTAGCTCACGATAAAAGCGGTAAGCTAGGCTGATTACCTCTACGTCAGCGTAGGGATGACGGCTACCAAAGTATTCAACACCGCACTGCTGATGTTGGCGTAGGCGCCCCTGTTGAGGTTTTTCATAACGGAATATTTGAGCTATATAGTAATACTTAGTCGGTTGAGCTTGGGCATAAACACCGTGCTCAATAAAGGCACGCGCAACCGGAGAAGTACCTTCGGGGCGGAGTGTAATACTACGCTCGCTGCGGTCAAGGAAAGTATACATCTCTT
>DIPA01000008.1:0-395 GCA_002427055.1 Firmicutes bacterium UBA5500
GGGCGAGCTTGCAAGCATAGGCTACGGCATGAGCGCTTTCGATAGCGGGAATAATGCCCTCTATTTGTGAAAGTAGCCGGAAGGCCTGTAGAGCCTCTGCATCAGTTATGACCACATACTCGGCACGACCGCTGTCCCTATAGAAGCAGTGTTCCGGTCCGACGCCGGGGTAGTCAAGGCCGGCAGCAATCGAATAGGCTGGTTTGGGTTTTCCCTCGGCATCGAGGAATGTATAACAACGAAAGCCGTGAATAACTCCGGCAGTTCCGGCAGCCAACGTGGCAGCATGGTGGCCGGTAGCCAGCCCTTTGCCACCCGCTTCCGCACCGATCATGCGTACTTCTTTGTCCTCGTAGAAAGGTGCAAACAGACCAATCGCGTTGGAGCCACCGCCT
>DIPA01000008.1:531-1773 GCA_002427055.1 Firmicutes bacterium UBA5500
AAGCTATCAGGTAATCGGGCAGTTTGCCCATTTGCTCAACTGACTGTCGATGCACTTCCCGCCCAATTATCGATTGAAACTCACGCACAATCACTGGGTAGGGATGGGGTCCAACGGCGGAACCCAAAAGGTAAAACGTTGTTTCAGCCGTCTTGGCATAATCAGCCAGTGCTGCATCGACAGCATCCTTCAGTGTACCATTACCACTAGTTACTGGAATGACGGTTGCTCCTAGTAGTTGCATGCGCGTTACGTTCAGTGCCTGCCTGCGCGTATCCTCAATCCCCATGTAAATAACAGCTTCCAAACCTAGCAGGGCGCAGACTGTAGCCGTAGCTACGCCATGTTGACCAGCGCCTGTTTCAGCCACCACGCGGTGCTTGCCCATACGTTTGGCTAGTAGGGCCTGCCCCAGGCAGTTGTTGATCTTATGGGCTCCAGTATGGTTTAGATCTTCGCGCTTAAGATAGATACGTGCGCCCTTGAGCTCTGTTGTTAAACGTTCAGCAAAATACAATGGGGTAGGGCGTCCTACATAATGCTGCAGGTAATCAGTAAGTTCCTGCTGAAACTTGGCTTCACTGCGGTAGCGTAAGAAGGCTGCCTCTAGCTCAGCAAGTGCCTGCTTCAAGGCAGGCGGTACAAAGCTGCCACCAAATTCACCAAAATAGCCGTCTTGAGTAGGATGATACATTTACTTTCGCCTCCAAATAGATTATCTCGGCGTTGAAGCAAAAAGGCCCTTCAACCCCTAAATAAGGGGCGAAAGGCCTTGTTTCGCGGTACCACCCTTGTTGGCCAAGGAAAAACCTTAGCCATCTCGTTGTTCAGGTACGGTTATGGAGCGCTAAAGCACCCAAAACGATACCCTGTCTTAGTTAACGGTAGACTACCGCACCGGCCTACTTAAGCTAGATGCTTGTTTGACCCGAGCCTCACGGGGCCATTCAACTAGTGGTTCTGCGCCGGCATCACACCAAACCCGGCTCGCTGAGCAGTAGCGTCTAGTTTACTTTACCCGTTCATCGGTTTATAGTCGTTTTATTTAGCCACTAGGTTAGCACTATACGAAAGGGCTGTCAATAGTCAGTTGATCAAATGTAGTTTTGTTTGACGGCCAGCCAAGAAAATCACGCGCCCGGCGTACACAAGCACATCTTGTTCTAGAGCCATTTGCACTTCCTGCCCATCCCATTCAGATACTGCCTGCCGTATATTAAGCTCCATTGCATAACAACACCT
>DIPA01000008.1:1866-2352 GCA_002427055.1 Firmicutes bacterium UBA5500
GCATGACAGGTGTTGTTATGCAATGGGTAATCGCCACGACCAGGGACACCTTGTTGCGCATCCCACAGCCCTATGGTGGGGCCTGCACCATGGCCATGATAGCCAATGGGATGTGTATAAATGCTGGCCTTAATACCTGCCGAAGTAGCCTTGGCCAAAGCTTCTCGCAAGATCTCGTTGCCACTGCGTCCCGGTTGCATTTCCTGGGCAAGAATGTCTTGCAGTTGGTTTCCGGTGGCCAGGGCGGCCTGCATACCGACAGGTGCTTCGGTCTGGCCTAAGTTAAGTACATAGGCGTGTTGTTGTGTATCGGTAGCTAGGCCTAAGTAATGCAGGCCAAAATCACAATGCAATAAGTCGCCGGGAAGAATAGTGGCGGTTTGTGGGAGCTCCGATTGGCCGCGGCGCTGGATACTCACACTGGGCTGGAACCAACAGGTGAGGCCGAGCTCATGGGTTCGCTGCCGGAACCACCAGATTACATCC
>DIPA01000008.1:2507-3988 GCA_002427055.1 Firmicutes bacterium UBA5500
GTATAGGCCGCAATTTCTAATTCACTGCGTCTTTCCAGCCAGCTGACAGCCGCTAATTCTGCGCTACATAGACGTTGACTCAACTCCGGGCCGAGGGCCTCAACCAATTGGGTATAAAGGGCATGGCTGAGCCCATCACCAAAAGCAAAATCATCACCATAGTTGATGCCGATTCTTTGGGGATCACGTTCGCGAATCAGCCGTGCTAGGGCTTCCCATTGGTCTTCTTGCTCCACTTGCCAAGCGGCAGTGTAGAAAGGTTCTATGCCGTATCTAGATATGGTCAGTTTTTCCAGTGAGCCATCCGGTCGCAGAAATAGAGCAAGCATGGTCAGCCGTCGTGCTGAAAGCATGGTTGCGGGTAATAGACTTCTCATCATCGGGTCTTCGTTGTACTCACGGCCGATAATAAGCCAGGCGTCTAGGTTATGGTGCCGCATGACTTCCGGCATAAGCGTTTCCAAACGATGGTGAATCCAGGCATTCTGAATGGCGGCTTGCTGACGCAGAGGTAGAATTTTGCGCTCATAATCATTGGTACTTGCCACTGTTTGCAGCGGTGCGGTAAAAGTGTCCCTCATCCTGTTTGTCCCTCCCAACAAAAGCTAATCTACTACCTGTTTCGCTGCCGATAAGTAGATACCTGCTCTGCAAGAATATTCGGCAGCCGGTAAGTATCATCAGGTTGCTGCATATAAGTTTATAGAGGGCTATCTGGGAGGTGACAGGCGTGATAGGTATACTGGCACAGCTGTTCTTGGCCATGCGTGAGTTGCAGCTGCTTGTTTCTTACGTCAGCAACAATTCTTTTCCCCAACCGTTGTCGGAAGCAGAAGAAGCACATTACTTAGATTTGTGGGAGAAACAGCATGATGAATTGGCCCGGCAAAAGCTGATCGAGCATAATCTGCGTTTGGTAGCCCATATTGCTAAGAAATATGAAAGTGCTGGTGAAGACCAAGAAGATCTTATTAGTATCGGTAGCATTGGACTCATGAAGGCTGTGCGGACGTTTAATCGCGATCATGGTACCAAGTTGGCTACATATGCAGCGCGTTGCATAGATAATGAAATACTGATGCATCTACGAGCAACCAAGCGTCTTCGTCATGAAGCCTATTTGCAGGAACCGATTGGTGTAGACAAAGACGGTAACGAAATTACCCTGATGGATACTCTGGCGACAGATGCTGATGACGTACTGATACAGGTCGAAAAGTTACTTGAGCAGCGCAAGTTAAGCGAACTTCTCGATGTATTAACCAAGCGTGAGCGCCTGGTACTTAAGTTGCGCTATGGATTAGTTGATGGCGTACGTTCGACTCAACGTGAGATCGCCAAAGAACTGCGTATTTCTCGTTCCTATGTGTCGCGCATTGAAAAGAGGGCCATTGAGAAGTTAGTCAACGCCTTAGAAAAGGAGCGTCAAGACTGGCTAGTGGCTCGTCGCCCACAAGCCTAGCTGGCTTGTTTGCCTGGTT
>DIPA01000008.1:4116-5667 GCA_002427055.1 Firmicutes bacterium UBA5500
GACACTGTTGCGGCCAAACCTATACGTGAAAAGTTTTCATCACATAGATTTTGACTGCTTAAAAGAGCAGGGGATTAAAGCTATCTGTTCCGATTTAGATAATACTCTAGTTGCCTGGGAAACAGAGCAAGTTAATCCAGAATTACTGAGCTGGCTGAAGCGGGCTCAAGCTGCCGGTTTTGAGCTCTACCTAATCTCTAATGCAGTGCCTAAGCGCTTTGCTCATTTTACCCAGTTACTTGGGGTAAGGGGTATCGGTAAAGCCGGTAAGCCACGCAAGAAAGCTTTTCTGCGGGCACTTGAAGAATTAGAACTACCGGCATCTCAGGTGGCTCTGGTTGGTGATCAGCTGTTTACCGACGTGCTCGGTGGTAACCGCGTCGGGCTTTTTACAATTCTGGTAGTGCCTCTGAGTAAGAAGGAGTTTATTGGGACACGCTTTATGCGACGTGTAGAACGTCTAGCTATGCGTTGGCTAAGCTTGAAAAGCCAGCCTTAAAGTAGGCCTTTTCGTTGGCAGGTTATATATGCTGCTTCTGTTGGCTAGGATAGCTAACGAAGGAGGCTGCCATATGAGGCCAACGCAAAGATACATCGTGGAATTACAGGGTTTTCAAGGGCAAGGGCAAGGTCTGCTACCGGCTATCAGGCGGGCTGTACAAGAACTGCAGCTAGATGAACCACAGCATCTACGTGATATCGGCTTGTCACGCCGAGGGGAGCAGATTTACCTACATCTGTATTACGCACCGCTAGAGGAGGGGGGCTAGACTGCCCCTTTTTTTGTTTTCGAAAAATTAATGAGACTTAAGCAGGATTTCAAATCAATTCGGCAAATATAGTTATAAATCCACATATTTCTTGATATCAAAATTCTACAAAGTGGAAGCGATAAAACTATGTCTGTATCTGGGCACCTAGACACGGTTTAGCTAGTGGTGCAACCGATCACTCCAAGATCTACTTTTGTCGTGGTCGGTTTTTGTATTTAAGGAGGAGTGGTTGTGCCGAACGCTCGTAAGAAATTAGGTGACATTCTAATCTCAATGGGTGCTATCACACCAGCAGCTTTGCAGCAGGCGATTGTAGAGGTTGGCCCCAACCAGCGTCTAGGCGATTATCTGGCTGAGAGTGGCTTAGTTACGCAGACAGAAGTTGCGCAAGCCTTGGCAGAGCAGTTTGATGTGCCTTTTTTATCGCTGCAGAAGATCACCTTTCAACCAGATGCCGTCAGTCGTATTCCTGAACAGGTGGCAAGGCGTTATCAGGTAGTCCCTGTGAGAACTGAGGGTCAGGTTTTGACAATCGCTGCAGCTGATCCTTTGAACATTCTTGTTGTTGACGACCTCACTTTTTTGACTGGCTTGGAAATAGAGATTGTCCTCATGAGCAAAAACGATATCGAGCGCGCCATTGAGCGTGTCTATATACGGGGTGAGTTTGCTTCACAGAAACGCCCCGAGGCGTTGCTCGAACTGATACCAGTACCTTCTAAGACAGTAGCCAACGATGAGTCGCCAATTGTGCGCTTGGTTGATCCCCTGATCAACC
>DIPA01000008.1:5732-7008 GCA_002427055.1 Firmicutes bacterium UBA5500
GCGCTTGGTTGATACCCTGATCAACCAAGCCATTGCCGATCATGCCAGCGATATTCATATCGAACCTCAGCGCGATGGCCTACGCATTCGCTACCGTATTGATGGAGTGCTACAGGAAGTTGACAAGCTAGATAGCGATGTGCATGCCGGCCTGATAACACGCCTGAAGGTGCTAGCAGGTATGGATATTTCAGAGCGCCGCTTGCCACTAGACGGTGCCATTCGCTATGAACATAGCACAGGGCATTTGGACCTGCGTGTCTCTACTCTGCCTACGGTGCATGGCGAAAAGATGGTGGTGCGTCTTTTTGATCCAGGTAGTCGTTTACAAACCATGGATGACTTAGGGCTCAGTCAAACTCAGCAACAGACTTTCCAGCAGCTCATTTCTCGACCCTACGGCCTGCTTTTGGTCTGTGGCCCGACTGGTAGTGGTAAGACAACAACGCTGCAAGTGATGTTACAGGTCCTCAACAATCAGACGAAGAATATCATCGCCATCGAGGATCCAGTGGAGCTAGAATCGGTGGGCATGAACCATGTGCAGGTCAACCCTAAGATAGGGCTTGGTTTCGCTGCAGTTTTACGCTCCGTATTACGTCAAGACCCTGACATCATTATGGTCGGAGAGACACGTGATTCTGAGACTGCTGATATTGCTGTTCGCGCCGCCCTGACTGGGCATTTGGTTTTGACCTCTTTACATACAAACGATGCCCCCGGTGCCATCACTCGCCTGCTAGACATGGAAGTAGAGCCGTTCTTGGTCTCTTCGTCCTTAATCGGTATCGTCGCGCAGCGCTTGGTGCGGCGATTGTGTAAGCATTGTGCCCGACAAGTGGTCTACGGGCCTCAGGCACCAGAAATGGTTGCGCTGAACTTAAACACAACTGAACCACTCATTGCCTATGAAGCGGTCGGCTGCCCACGTTGCCATAATACTGGCTACCGCGGCCGTGTTGGTATTTTTGAGCTCGTATTGATAAACGACGAGTTACGCGAGTTAATCACGCGACGTGCGTCAGTTGCTAAGTTGCGCCAGGTAGCCATCGCCAATGGTATGCAGCCATTGCGCCTTGATGGCGTAGACAAGGTACGGCGAGGGATTACATCCGTGGCTGAAGTGCTGCGGGTTACCTTTCAGGAGTAGTCAAGCATTAATTGCTAAGTGAGGTGTAGTGGATGCCGCGTTTACTAGAGCTTTTGAGCCTTGCAGTGGATAGAGGCGCGTCGGATTTACATTTGACAGTGGGGCAGGCACCCATGCTGAGGCTTA
>DIPA01000008.1:7139-9051 GCA_002427055.1 Firmicutes bacterium UBA5500
ACCCCTGCCGATACCAGCGAAATGTTCGATGAGGTAGCTCAAGAACAGCAGAGGGCTTCGCTCAAGAGCTTGGGCGAAGTGGATTTTTCCTTGAGTATGTCTGGTATTGGCCGTTTTCGTGTTAACGCTTTTCGACAACGCGGGACAATTAGTATCGCTTGCCGCCTCATTCCTCAAGTTATCCCTGGCATCAATAGCCTTGCCTTACCGCCAATCGTAGGCGAGTTGGTCAACCGCCGTCAGGGGCTGATTCTAGTAACTGGGCCTACCGGTAGTGGTAAGTCAACGACACTAGCCGCCATGATTGATAAGATTAATCAGGAGCGGGCAGAGCATATTCTGACCATCGAGGACCCCATTGAGTTTCTGCATCGGCATAAGCGTTCTATGGTCAACCAACGGGAAGTAGGGGCTGACACCAAAAGCTGCGCCAATGGTCTGCGCGCTGCCTTACGGGAGGACCCCGATGTAATCTTGATCGGTGAGATGCGAGACCTAGAAACAACTGCGGCCGCCGTAAGTGCCGCAGAGACCGGCCATCTAGTCTTGGCTACTTTACACACACCTGGCGCTGCCCAAACAGTGCATCGTATTCTAGATATTTTTCCTCCCTACCAGCAGCAGCAAATTCGCACCCAATTGGCTCTGGTGTTGCAAGCAGTTATCTCGCAGCAGCTTCTGCGCCGAGCCGACGGACAGGGCAGAGTATCTGCGGCTGAAGTCTTGATTGTGACACCAGCTATTCGTAACCTAATTCGTGAAGGTAAAGTGCACCAGATCAATTCCATGATGCAAGCTGGTGGCCAATTTGGCATGCAGACGATGGAACAATCCCTACAAGATCTCTACCGGCAAGGCCTGATTAACAAATCACAAATTGACCTTTATGCTCCTGAAACTGGTCTGTTAGAGAGCTTGTTGCAGAGGTGAACTCGGGAGGTGAGGCAATGCTGGCCTATAAGTATCAAGGGCGCGATAGCCTAGGCGTACCGATTAAGGGATGCCTAGAGGCAACTGATCAGCAGACCGCGATTAGGGAGCTTACGCGGCAAGGTTATTTCATCAGCGAGCTTGAGCTTGACCGCGATGTCAAGGCAAAAGATTTTAGCCCCAGCGGGTTGCGCTCGCTGCTTAAGCGTGCACAGCGGGTAACGGTCCGCGACCTAGCCATTTTTGCCCGGCAATTGGGCGTGCTCTATTCCGCTGGCATTCCAATTTTGCCGGCGCTTACCGCCATCCGGCAGCAGCAAGGCGAGCAGAGCCCGCTAGGTGTAGCTATCGAGCGCTTGGAGCAGAGTTTGATAAGTGGTGATAGCTTAGCACTCGCTATGCGTGATGATGCAGCCTTTCCACCTATTCTGGTCAACATGGTGGCGGCAGGCGAAGTGGGTGGGACACTTGATGATGCACTAATGCGCGCAGCTTCCTATTTCGAGCGTGAGTATCAGATAGGTCAAAAAGTAAAAAGTGCACTCACGTATCCTAAGTTCGTTGCTATCGTGGCTTTGGGCATCACTTGGTTTCTCCTAGCCAGTGTTGTGCCGAACTTCGCCAATATTTTCGCCAGTTTCGATATGGAGCTGCCTAGTCTTACTAAATTCATGCTAGCAATTAGCTACTTCTTGGTTCACTGGAGCTGGTTACTCTTAATCATGGTGGCCATTGCATTTTTGCTTTTTAGGCAATGGGGGGCTAGCGAGCGGGGCAGAACGAAACTTGATCAACTATCGTTACGTTTACCGCTTTTTGGTAGGCTAATCAGTATGAATGCAATTTCCCGCTTTTGCCGCACTTTGGCGGCCTTAACCAAGAGTGGGGTTAACGTGGTCAGTGCTCTCAAGCTAGCCGAGCAGACGGTAGATAATGCTGTTTATACTCAGGCAGTGCAAGAAGCCACTGCTGCCATCGCCCA
>DIPA01000008.1:9193-9444 GCA_002427055.1 Firmicutes bacterium UBA5500
AAGAGCACTCCGGCCTGTTCCCGCCTATGGTGTTGCACATGGTCCACGTCGGTGAAAGCAGCGGATCACTCGATGCTATGCTCAACCAAGTGGCCGATTTCTATGATCAGGATTTGAATAACCTGACCGAGCGGCTTGGTAAAATGATCGAACCCGTTGTGCTGCTCATCATGGCTCTAGTAGTAGGGTTGATCGCACTGGCCATCGCCCTACCGATGATGCAGATGGTGAACATTGTGCAGTTCTAGCGC
>DIPA01000008.1:9560-10234 GCA_002427055.1 Firmicutes bacterium UBA5500
GAGGTGAAATAGATGAGAAACAGGAATGAAAAGGGCTTTACGTTGGTGGAACTGATGGTGGTGCTGGCGATTTTGGGGTTGCTGGCTGGGATCGGCGTCCCGCAGTATACCAAAGTGATGGAAAGGGCTAGGATCGGGCGAGATGTTGCCGCCATTGCAACAGTGCAGACTGCTGTGAATGCATTCCTGACTGAGACTCAGTGGCGGCCAACAGGAGAAGTCCCATTGGACTTGGAGAATACCAAAGCAGACAGCCTACTGACCGGTGCAGAAGTAAAACTCAAAGAGTTTCTGGACGAGGGATTCCCAACATTAGAGTCTGAATTCGTGAGTAATGGAGTGTGGTACATTGACAAGGATGGCAAGGTTTTCGTAAGAAACGGAGAGAGCCGCCTACCTGGTGATGATCAAAGTGGTCAGGGTGACTAGTGTTGGCCTTCTTCTCGGCTCCTTCCTCAACGTCTGCATCTACCGCATACCGCGGGGGGAGTCGATCGTCTTTCCGCCGTCGCATTGTCCGCAGTGTCAGCATCGTTTGGGGCCGCTAGAGCTAATCCCGCTGCTCAGCTTCTTGTGGCAGCGGGGGCGGTGTCGGCATTGTTCTGCGCCGATTAGCTGGCGCTATCCGCTGGTGGAGTTATTAGCGGCGGTGTTGCTGAGTATTGTCTATCTGC
>DIPA01000008.1:10372-22302 GCA_002427055.1 Firmicutes bacterium UBA5500
GGTCGCCAGAGTTGGTCTACTACTCAGGGCTTACAGCTCTATTGCTAGTGATCAGCTTCATTGACCTAGACACAATGGTTATTCCCACCCAGTTAGTAGGAGTGGGCGTGGTTTGGGCCAGCGCCTATAACATCTACACACGGCAGCCACTGTTAGATTGGCTGCTGGCTGGGGCTTTAGGCTATGGGTTGTTTTATCTAATCTATATTTTGAGTCGTGGTGGCATGGGGGGCGGCGATGTGCGCCTGGCTGGTTTGCTGGGCTTGGTACTAGGGCTAAAGCAGTTGGCTTGCGCCTTGCTCATTGCGTTCGTTGCGGGGGCAATCGTATCATTGCTGTTACTAGCTAGTGGTCGTGCCAATCGCAAGACGGCTATACCGTTTGGTCCCTTTTTGGCCATCGGTTGCTATGTTGCCGCTATGTGGGGGCAATCCATACTCAATTGGTACTCAGGGCTTTTTTTCTAGACAGTTGGGGTTGGGGCGAGACCAAGTGGCGTCGCCCTACGCTACTATGTTCGCAAGTGGAGTAAGGGGGGAGCTCACTTGCCTAACAGCAACGGTTTTACTCTGGTCGAAATCCTTGTAGTGCTCGCCATTCTTGCTATACTCGTACCCATTTTTCTACTGGTCGTCACTCATACAGTTAATCTCAATAATGAAGCACGCTTACGCAGTGGAGCCACCCTACTGGCTGAAGGTGTGGCCGAGGAGGTGCTAGCTAATTTGATTTCGGTCCCAGCTACAGGTGAACAGTCGCCTTATTCTTGGCAGTGTGACAGTAGCGCAGATGCTCATGATACTCTGAAACAGATTACTATCCTGGTTACTTGGGAGTATTGTGGCAAGCAGCGTGAAGTGCGTTTGGTAACCTACAGGTAGGTAACGCCATGACTAAGAGAGCCGGGTTTACTCTAGTTGAACTGCTTGTGGCTTTGGCATTAGCCAGCCTTGTCATTGTCGTTGTGGGTACGATGACTTTTACCTTACAGCGGTCCACGATTTCCAGTCGCTTATTGAATCAGCAACAGGATGCCATGGCCCGAACCATGCATCAGCTTGTCGCACAGCTGCGCGAGGCTGAGGAAATCGCTTTAGTGGATCCAATTACCATCAACCCGACAACTGTCAGTGTTACCTTACCACCGCTAACGCTTGGTGCCGCTAAGAGAACATTCAGCTTCGGGTACCAAACTAGTGGCCAATATGTTTGGTTGAAGGACGACGGGCAGGCTGCATGTTCGTATATTGAGGAATTGAAGCTAACTTATAATGCAGTGAGCAACTTGCTCACCATTCATCTGCAATCAAAGAGCACCATTTTAGGAATCCAGCGGGGATTACCAGTAATAATGGAAACCAGTGTGATTTTGCGTAATGCTGGACCAACGGGTGGAGGCTAATCTATGCGCTTTTTTCGTCGTAAAGCAAAGGAATTTTACGGGCTGGATGTAGGCAATGGAGCGATTAAGTTAGCGGAGTTAAGGCGTGATCTTCAAGATAACACGCTGGCCCTACACCGCTTTCTGATTAGGCCAACACCGCCGGATACAGTGGAAAATGGTGTGATTAAAAATGAAGAAAAACTGCGGGGTGCAATTAAGGCGCTGCTTAAAGACTTTGGTGCACGCACGCTCACTGTTGCTACTGTGCTGACAGGCCAGAATCTGATTGTGCGACAGATTGATGTGCCGAAGATGACTGAGGAAGAGTTTAGGAAAGTGCTACAGCTACAGGCGGATAGCTATTTCGGTATTCCAGCTGATGAGCTGGCAGCCGATTTTCAAGTAGTGCGTGAATTAACAGGTAATCGTATGCTGGTGTTGCTAGTTGGTTCTCTTAAGCAACCAATAGTTGAGTTTGTAGACCTCCTGCACAGTTGTGGTATCCGAGCAACACGAGTAGATATTGAGCCTTTGGCAGCTTTACGTTCCCTGCGCATGTCAGGCGCGCTTGCTGCAGCTACTGCGAACGAAACAACAGTCGTGCTCGATATGGGGGCAGGGACTAGTAATCTGAGTGTTTTTCAGGGTGAAGAGCTGCAAATGGTGCGTGTGATTACGGTAGCAGGGAATGATTTTACTCGCGACATCGCTGAGGCCGAGCAGATCAGTTGGCAGGAGGCCGAGATGCTTAAGCTTGAGCATGGTGTTGTTCCCGCTAGCCCAGTTTACCCGCATGTGCAACAAACCTTACAACGGCTTCTGCGGCAAGTTAGCATCTCACTTGAGTACTACCAGGTTGAAAACCGATCGGCTTTGATACACCAAATCCGCCTTATTGGTGGCAGTTCACAACTGATTGGCTTGGTGGAGGCACTAGCTGCAAATGTACAAGAATTGTTTGCACGCCTGGAGTTAGAGGCGCCTATTGTTGCAGCCGGTAATCCGTGTGCTCATCTTGAGTTAGCGACGACAGCTGCTGCAGCACAGGAGTTGGGACCGATCCTCGCTGTTGCAGTTGGTCTTGCGCTAGGGGAGGTGGCTGCTGATGCAACCGATTAATCTGTTGCCCGATTTGAGAACTCGCAGGCGTGAACGTTTGCAGTTATCGCTTCCGCGCATACTAGTGACTGCTGCGATGCTATGGCTAACGGTATTAGCGAGTGTCTATGGTGGCTATTATTGGCGGCAGCGTACTTTACAGTCCAAGTTACAAGTAGTGACAGATGAAATAGAGGCTCTGGAACCCGTGGCTCAACACGTAACCGCATTACAGGAGCTTGCTACAGCCATCGAGAGCCTGCGTGAGTTGCTTGACAATAATGCGCAGGGAGTAGTTGTTCCGGCCATAGACTTGGTTGCTAGCCTCATGCCTGCCGAGATTAGGGCTCAGCAGATTACTGTCGATCAGGTTCACATTAGCGTGGCCTGCTATAGCACGTCCCTGGCTCCCATCGGGCAGCTGTATAGCAATCTGCAGCAAACACAGCAGTTTAGCAGCATCCAGTTTAGTGCAATCAGTAGTGTACAACAGAGTCCAGCGGGCACTAGAGGTGGCTACGCGTTTTCCGTCACGCTAGAGTTACAGGGGGTAGACCCATGAGTAAGAGAACTCAGTTGACGTTTCGCGAGTTGATACTGTTATTTCTCTTGTTGGTAGTGAGTACTAGTGCTGGCTTTTACTACTGGCTGTTAGCCCCGTTAACAGCATTCAACGCAGCTGTACGCATAGATCTGGTACTTGCGGAACAGCAACTTAGTGAGCGCCGCGAGTGGCAGGTTCGCGATGCAGCAACGATGGCTAGCCTACAGACTCTCGCACAGGAGCAAGCTATACTCCAAGCAGAACTTGATACCATTTCACACGAACAAGCAGTGATCGATTACTTGGTTGCCGTGAGTCAATGCACAGGTTGTAGCGTTAGCAGCCTAGAAATTGTCGAAGAACAATTGACTTTGAGCGTTTCTGCCCGTGCTTATGGGCAAATTCGTACCTTCTTGAATGATATTGAGCAGAGTCCAAACTTGGTACCGGTTACAGTTACTATCGCCGCTAACCAGAATGTCCTGAACCTGCAACTACAGGCCCAGTTGACCTTTGGCCAGCTTACCCCGAACAATTTACAAGCGTATCCCAGGACGATTCCGTTTGGGAGGTGATTTGCTGTGAATGAAAGAGGCGGCGTACTGACAACTGTCTTATTGCTGGCCGGCCTTTTGGTTCTTCTTGCTGTCCCAGTTTTGCATATGGCTAATGCCCAGTATAGAATGAGTGTAAATGAGCAAATCAAAACTCAGGCTTTCTACTTGGCTGAGGCAGGAGCTAAGCATGGACAAGTAGAGGCGATTGCTCATATTATAGCAAAAGCTAATACGGTTGGGTGGGATCCAAAACTCATTAGCCCTGCTCAACCCTTTATCACTATTGACAAGCAGCTTGGCCCAGGTAACTACCGCGTAAACGCCTTTCTTAGTCATCAAGATGGAGATACCTATAGACTGCGCATTGAGTCCAAAGGTATAGCGAGCACAACTGCCCGTTTCCCCCAGATTGTTTCACTTACTATGCCGATCATAATTATACCGAGAGGAAATGGTATGCCAGCACCGCCTCTAGACATGGCCCTATTCGCCGATACAGCCTTCAGTCTTGCAGCGACACGCATACGTGGGGATGCTGTTACTAATGCGACCGGCAGCAATAGTATTAGACTATCTTGGGCACCGGTATTGGAACACATGATTAGTGGAGATCTGACACTTGGGGTTGGAGCTGATCCTAAGACTGTTGTTAAGCTTCCATGGTTACGTAGCATGTCAGAAGTTGTTCGGGGTCAGGTGCGAAATCTCAGCACTCCTATTCTTTTTCCTAATCCCACTGTACCGACGCCCCCATCGAACCTGCTTATGAATTCAAGCCTGAGCATTAGTAAAGGGGGCACTTATACTATTACTAATGACAGCTACTATCCAGAGATTAACCTGAATGATAGCGACCCTTTCAGTCGGGCCAGGCTTATCATTGATGTGGGACGCGCTGAGCGCAATATTAGGGTAGGAACACTGAGGTTAGGGGACTGGTCCGATTTGCGGCTCGTAGGCACGGGAAAGCTGAACCTGTTTGTTGACGATGAAATAATCGTTGGTGGTTCGTCGTCTTTTAACTCTGACTTGAGCCATGACAAGGCACTGGTTTACTATGGTGGCACTGGGGTGTTTTTCGTTCCTAACTGGGCAGCGTTTAATGGTACGATTGTCGCCAGTAAAGCTGATGCAGTTGTTGCCGGTCTGGCCAAAATGGCAGGGCATATTATCACTGGTGGCAATAGTGTGAAATTGTCTGGGATCATGAAAGCTGGAACGGCTCTTATCTATGCCCCCAATGCTGAGGTTGATATATCGTGGCGTGTAGATTCTATCTGGGAGTATTTGGGCGCAATTGTTAGCAGAGAGTGTAACATTGAGGCTAGTTTCCCTTTGCGTTATGACGAAAGGGTTAAGGAGATCTATGAGGAATTAGTAGATAGTGGAGGGGCTGTAGTAAAAGCAGAAACACCCATTTGGAGCCCGCGCTGATCGTGGTCAATGAAATTGAAATAGGGCAGCACCTCGGATTTTGGCTGTAATTAGCAATTATCCTGAGGTGCTGTTGTTTTAGGAGGTGCTTTCCTTGCAGCAGGATGGTTTTACTCTGGTTGAGCTTCTGCTAGCCTTAGCACTGCTCGGTATGCTAATACCGCTCTGCCTACAGATGGAAGCGAACACGGTGGGCTATATCTGTACCACACGCTTACGTACCGAGGCTACTCGGTTGGCAGAGAGTATCATGGAGAGGGAGTTGGCAAAGCCCTCTCCTGGCGCTCTGGAGGGGACGGAGGGGCTTTATCGGTGGGAGGTAAAGCATAACGCTGATCAGTTAGCAGTACGGGTTACCTGGCTTGATCGTGGTCAGGAACGCCAGTTCGAGGTGGTGAGTCTAGTTGCAGCGCCTTAAGCAGAATAGGGGCGGCTTTACGCTCATAGAGCTAATTATTGCCTTGGCCATCGCTAGTATAGTAGCCGGTGCGGTGGGGACTTTTTCCTTAGCGTGGCAACGGCGTACTTATGCCGTGTATAGCGAGGCTGAGCTGCAGAATGATCTGCGCTATGCTCTTAACGTCATCACCTATCATATGCGTACAGCCAAGGCAATTGCGGTCACGACAGGCTCTTTAGGGATGCAAGTCACCCTGACTTTAACTGACGGCAAAACCGTGAAGTTTGGCCACCGGCAATACCTAAATACTCTTTGGATTAAAGATAATAGTCTGCCCATGTGTTCGCACATTGCCAAATTGGATGTTGTTACGGACGAACTGCCTTTAGTCAAATTGCAGATTACTACTGTGGACAAGCTCCCCGGTATAGAAAAAGGTCTCCCGCTGGTCATCAGCAAGCAAATTAGATTGCGCAATTACGGGAGATAAAAGATCTGACAGCGGAGGTGCAAGCATGTGTTTTAAGTTGAGCAGGACTCACCTCCCTGCAAAAGGACAAGCCTGCGGCTCAAAAACCCCCATGAATCAAAGAGGTAGTCTGCTGCTGCTAATTATTCTGCTGCTTTCCTTTGCCTTGCTAATAACGCTGCCAATGCTGCAATTGGTACTGGTTGAGTATAGAGCTAGCGTACATGAGCAGATAAGTCTACAGGCGCATTATTTGGCTGAAGCCGGCCTAGCGCGTGCTCAGCAATTGCTGAGGTTCAATGTTGCTGCCCCTTTGCCGGTAGAGGAACAGCCATGCGGTAATGGCACGTTTAGTGTTCGTCGAACCAATGACCAAACAATTATCGCCAGGGGTAATGTGGGCAGCAGTTCGTGTAGTTTGAGTCTGCACTATCAGCCGGTGCAGCTTAGCCGGGGCTATATTCTTTGTGTGGGGCGGCCTGACAAAGATGCCTATCTGAATGTGTATGGTGCTGCGCAAGCTCAGTTTCATGGTGACGCCTTGATAGCAGGTAACATCGCCTTTGTTGATGAAGCTGCAGCGGACGCGTATCTGGGTGTTCAGGGTGGTCAATTGGCTCTAACCGGCGAGGTAATAGGTAGCGGGACTATCGATCCTGCTGCCGGGCCAGCTACTAACATGCCCGATGAGGAACTGTGGCTTTGGTTACAGAGCCAGTTATTGCAGGAGGGGCAGCCTCTGCCAGAGCCAATTGCGGGACGCCTGACTTTGTTGCCGGGAGTAACCTATAGTTGCTCTACTGTCGATTGGAGTGCAGTAAATGTTGTTGGCCCACCGGAGCCGGAAGCGGCCGCTACTGTGATCGTGCGGGGTGATCTGCTCTGGCGGAATTGCACTGGCCAGCTCAACTTTGTTGTGGCTGGTGATTGCAGGCAAACACTCAATCAACCAGGGACTTTGGCAGTGCAAGGTGTTGTTTGGGTGCAGGGCACGCTAGATGCTTATTCGGTTCAAGTGCAAGGTGCGCTTTTGGCCGGCGCTATGCAGCTGAGGGCTAGCCCCTTGACAGACGAACTTAACCTACTAGTGGAGCCTGCGAGTTATCTACCAGGTAGTTTACCGGGGCTGGTTATTCCACATTTTAGCTCTTGGAACTATGAACTGGAATAAAAGGTGGTGGAGATATGGCGTTTGGTTCCGGCTCGGGCGAACGCAGAAGAATTAGGTCTTGCTTAGGAGGTTTTACACTAGTTGAGTTGCTTGTCTGCCTAGCTATCATGGGCCTGCTGGCGGGGATAGCGGCTGCTCCTGCATTTGGCAAGCAACGAGCTAGGCAGTTATTGTCGGCTACTGTCATGAATCTATCGAATGACTTAAGAGCAGCACGTTTTTCAGCAATGGAAGAAGGACGATGCTATTGTGTGGAAGTATTTGCCGGCAATTATACTATTACTGCCGAAGCACCGGTGCGCTGGGAGTTGATTAAGCGTGTTGATTGGCCTAGTGGCATCAGGCGTAGCGGCACTCTCTATGTCAAGCTTTACTTTCCTGCCACGGGGCTGTTCCATGAACTAGATAATAACTCAATCTACCTCAAAGATAGCTACGGGCGTATTTCTGGTGTAGTTATCAGCAGTGGTGGACGGATTCGTATTGGGCAGCCTTAAAGAGCTTGAGGATAGGAATCATGAGGGGGCTAGGCAGGAGTAGCCGGTAGTTGCGGCGAACCCAGGTAAGTAATGCTTATTACATATGGTTAAGGGAGGTAATGCACTTTGTTAGCCATCAAGAACGGTAAACTAGTTACTATTGCTAATGGCGTCATCGAGAATGGTACCTTGCTTGTAGACGGTAACAAGATAGTTGCTATCGGCCCTGAGGTAGTGATTCCGGCTGAGGCACAGGTAATTGACGCCTCCGGTAAGTTTGTAACGCCTGGTATTATCGATGCCCATGCTCATGTGTCCATCTGGGAGGAAGGCTTGGGCTGGGAAGGTATCGATGTAAATGAAACGACCAACCCAATCACAGCAGCAGTGCGGGCCATCGATGCTATCAATCCGGATGAGCTCGGGTTACACGATGCCTACCAAAATGGTGTCACTTGTATTTGGTGTGCGCCTGGTAGTGCTAACGTAATCGGTGGCGAGGGTGTTACTATGCGTACTTACGGTGAGACAGTAGATGAGATGATCATGCTTTCTCCTTCCGGTATCAAGGCTGCTACCGGTGAAAATCCTAAAGGTGCCTACGGGAGTCGTAACCAGATGCCGAAGACAAGAATGGGAGTTGCTGCCTTGTTGCGGGAGACGCTCGTCAAGGCACAGAACTACCAACGCAGAATTGAGAAGGCGGCAGATAACCCCGAGAAGATGCCGGCCCGCGATTTGGGACTAGAAAACATGGTCAAAGTACTAAAGCGCGAATTGCCCTTGCGGGCTCACTGCCATCGGGCCGATGATGCGATGACCATAGTGCGCGTTGCGCAGGAGTTCAATATTAAGGTCACCATCGAGCACGCGACTGAGGGCTACAAGGTGGCTTTGGAGTTGGCCAAACATGGTGTTCCTATTGTGGTGGGGCCTACGCTATCTTGTCGTTCGAAAATAGAGGTGCGTGATAGTAGTTTGGCTACACCGGCCATGTGTGCGGAGGCTGGTGTTAAAGTAGCTTTGATGACTGATCATCCTGTTATTCCGGTTTGGTATTTGCCCATTTGTGCCGGTGTCGCTGTGCGGCATGGACTGGATGAAGCGGTAGCCATGCGTGCGATTACGCTAACGCCTGCTGAGATTTGTGGTGTGGCCGATCGGGTTGGCTCTCTCGAGGTAGGAAAAGAAGCCGATATCGTTATTTGGGATGGACACCCCTTTGAGTATACTACCCACGTTGACTACACTATTATTAACGGTAGCATTGTCTATCAGCGCCAGTAGGGAGGGAAGCAAATGCTAGCAGTAATTAATGCCCATATTCTTACAATCACTCAAGGCGAGATTGAGAACGGTACGATATTAATTGAGAACGGCAAGATAGTGCAAGTCGGTTCGAATATCACTGTTGCGGAAGATATTGATATCCTGGATGTGGAAGGCGCCTACGTCATGCCTGGTTTAGTTGATGCTCATACCGCTGTCGGCCTGAAGCAAGAGGGTATGCGCTGGGAAGGCGACGATAGAAACGAGAATACGCGGGGGCCCATTATGCCGCACTTGTCTGCGCTGGACGGCTTTTGCCCCGAGGATGAAGTTATCTACGACGCGATGGAAAACGGTATCACAACAGTAGTCAGCGCACCAGGAACGGCGAACGTGATTGGAGGCCAAGCCGCCATCTTTAAGATGCAAGAGAGGGCTACTGCTGATGATCTTTACCAGGGGGTTGTCGGTATGCAAGCCGCGCTGGGTGAAGACCCGAAAGGTGCTTGGCGCAACCAGAAGAAACTCCCCAGTACTCGTATGGGTGCAGCTTTTGTTCTGAGAGAAGCTTTGTGCAAAGCAAAAGAATATCGGGAGAAGGTTGCTAGGGGAGACGCTAACCCCGACAGGATGCCTGAACGCGATTTGCAGAGCGAAGCTTTAGCTAAGGTTGTTACCGGGGAAATGCCGCTGTATGTGCACGCTCACCGGGCCGATGACATGGCCACTGCCTTACGGATAGCTAAGGAATTCGGCTTGCGCCTTGTTGTTACCTCAGCTACTGAGGCACATAAACTTGCCGGTGCCATAAAAGCAGCTGATGTGCCGGTAGTGCTAGGGCCGATTTCCAATTCACGCATGAGCGTTGAAACGGCTGCTCGCACCATTCGTACTCCTGCCTTACTGCACGCCGCCGGAGTGAAGTTTGCTCTTACAACAAACCATCCTGAGACTCCGCTGCTGACTTTGACTATGCAAGCCGGTTTGGCAGTGCGTGGCGGGCTCTGTCCGGAAGCAGCCTTGAAGGCAATTACGTTGTATCCGGCTGAGATCATTGGCATGGCAGATAAGATCGGTAGTATTGAAGTAGGTAAAGACGCCGACTTGGCTATTTGGGATGGGCATCCGCTCAAGGTACGAAGTAGTGTCTTGGCGACGTTTGTAAAGGGAGAGCTAGTGTTTGAGTTCGGCTGCAATTGCGATTGGGAAGACATTGAAGGCTGCGATTGCCACTAGTCTTGATCTTTGCAGAAGGGGCTGCTCAAAATGAGCGGCTCCTTTTGCGTTAGTAGGACTACGATCATCGCCAGGGAAAGTCCCGCTTTCTCGGCACACTTGAAAGGATTCTCTCCCTCTAGCTAGAAGATTATTAAGTGACTGCGTTATAGGCAAGAGGTTCGGGCAGAGGAGGCGTAGACTATTAGGCGCGTAGTTCTAGTCTTAGGTTGTATTTTGGCCGTCTTGGTCGTTTATTTATATCTGGACGTCTGGTTTTATGTGCAGGCGCAGCCCCCAATGATACAGTCGCTAGGTGACCCGCCAGCTAAAGGTGCGCCTGAGCAAACAAAAATCCCGTTGTATCCAAATTTGCGCTTTAAATCAATTGTGCGTACCAAGGGCATCTATGATTACGAAACGATGATTAGTCATTTACAGCAGCTAGCCGACCACTATGAGCAACTTACGATCGATATTGTCGGTGAGTCGATTGAAAAACGGGCTATTTACCTAGTCAAGCTAGGGCACGGTAGCAAGAAGATTCTCTTAGATGGAGCTCATCACGGAAATGAATGGATCAGCAGCTTCTTGTTGATGACTATGGTTGAGCACTATGCTTATCATTATCATACCGGACAACCTTTCTATGAGTATGATATTAGGGCCTTGTTATCCGACTATACGCTTTGCTTTGTGCCCATGGTCAACCCAGACGGTGTGGAAATAGTTGCTAGCAATGGCCGTAGTAGTCGTGACTATGACAAGTTAGTTGCTCTCAACGGTGGGAAGCGCAGCTTCGCGGGGTGGAAGGCCAATGCTCGAGGAGTAGACCTTAACCGGCAGTATCCAACCAACTGGCCCTTAGCTAGAGATTATGGGCCGGCTACTCCGGCAATGGCTAATTATGCCGGTTCGCAACCACTAACTGAACCAGAGGTAATTGCTATCGATCGTTTGCACCAGCAAGAGCAGTTTGCTGCCTATCTTACTTACCATTCGGTCGGTAATATGATTTTTTACTATTATTATCAGACGGGGGATTGGCTGGAGCGAGATCGTGCGCTTGCCTATGCCGTGGGGCGCCTGACGGGTTATGAGGTACGTCATAGTTCGGGTGGCATTGGTGGCATGGCACGTGACCATGTTGTGACTGCTTATCAAATACCGACCCTAATTATGGAGTTGGGCATCAACAAGCAGCGCCCCTTGCCTGAGTTTGCCGGCATGTGGGAGCGTAACCGTAAGGTTCCTTGTTTGGTCATAACCTGGCTGGACCAGGGGAAGCCATAATCACTAAGAGCGTGCAGGGATTTCCCGATTTATTGCCGAAAATATATAACAGTCAATGAGCAGCGAAAGGAGGATGAATTTGATCAGAATCCAAGTTATTCATGGGCCAAACCTGAACATGCTCGGGCATAGAGAACGGAAGGTATATGGTAACATCTCTTTGCTAGAGATTGATAGTATGATTCATGCTGAGGCTGAACGCCTCGGTTTGCAAGTGAGAATAGATCAGTCCAATAGTGAAGGCGAAATTATCGACCTCATTCATGGTGCGGCATTAGAAGCTGACTGCTTAATTATCAATGCGGGGGCATATACACACTACAGTTATGCAATTCGTGATGCAATTGCAGCCGCCGATTTGCCAACCATCGAAGTTCATTTGACTAATATCTACGCACGTGAGGACTTTAGGCATAAGTCATTGATTGCTCCGGTTGCAGTCGGTCAGATAGCTGGTTTTGGCTATAATGGCTACTTGCTAGCTATGGCGGAGGCAGTCCATTTGCTAGGCAATCGGCCAATAGTCGGCAATCAACAATGATCAACCTAATCGTAAGCTGGCTCACGCTAATAAATCGAACAGCGGGAGCATAAAAAGGGAGCCATTCCTGTAATGA
>DIPA01000008.1:22360-22615 GCA_002427055.1 Firmicutes bacterium UBA5500
GGGAGGAAAGAGAATTGAACAAGTTGGCCAAGCTAAGGGCAGAGCTGAAGGCAGCTAACATTGATGCATTTATGATCACTCGTCCAGAAAATCGCCGCTATATTACTGGTTTTCATGGTTCCGCAGGTACAGTGTTGGTTACACAGACAGGAGCTTACCTACTCACCGATTTTCGTTATGTTGAGCAGGCGAAGTCACAGGCCCCAGAGTTTCAGGTGATTCGAACTGGTGCTCCAGGTCAGAATACTCTCAATG
>DIPA01000008.1:22737-26067 GCA_002427055.1 Firmicutes bacterium UBA5500
CAATGATCTAATAGTAGCCGATGGTGTAAGCAGATTAGGTTTTGAGCAAAGGCATGTTACCTATGCTGAATTTACGCAACTGAAACAAGAGCTTAGTGCTGAACTGGTTCCACAGAGTGGTATAGTTGAGAAACTGCGCGTTGTGAAGACCGAGGCAGAGGTTGCCCATATGCAGCGGGCTTCTGATATCGCGGAAGCTGCTTTTCAGGCAATTTTACCGGAGATTAAGATCGGTAATAGTGAACTGACAATTGCGCTAGAGCTGGAAATTGCAATGCGCCGCTTGGGCGCTGAGGGCATGTCATTTCCCATTATTGCAGCTTCTGGCCCGCGTTCGTCGTTACCTCACGGAGCGCCGAGTGAGCGATTATTACAGGAGGGAGATTTTCTAACCCTCGATTTTGGTGCGATTAGTGGTGGTTATTGCTCAGATATGACGCGGACGGTTGTACTAGGGCAACCAAGTGAGAAACAACAAGAGATCTACCGCATTGTCCTTGAAGCTCAGTTACAGGCTCAGGCAGCTGTGCACCCAGGTATGAAGGGGAGCGAGCTCGACAAAGTAGCCCGTGATATAATCACAGATGCGGGCTATGGCGATTACTTCGGTCATGGTTTAGGGCATGGCGTAGGGTTGCAGGTGCATGAAGGCCCAAGCGCTGGCAGGAGATCAGAAGCTGTTCTAGAGCCAGGCATGGTGGTTACAGTAGAACCTGGTATCTACATTCCGAATTTCGGCGGTGTGCGAATTGAAGACATGGTTTTGGTCACCGAGACGGGGCACCAGAATTTCAATCATTCTTCCAAGGAACTGATGGTTATTGTATAATTAGCATTGCTTACTGCGGGATAATCTCCCAATGTTGGCCTATGCAAGCAGTTGATGAGGAGGTAGTAGTTTGATTTCAACGAATGAGTTTCGTACTGGTTTGACTGTCGAGATTGAAGGCGCTGTTTATGCCGTGGTTGAGTTTCAGCATGTCAAGCCTGGAAAAGGGGCCGCTTTTGTACGTGCCAAACTGAAAAACGTGGAGACCGGTGGGGTACAAGAACGTACTTTCCGTGCCGGTGAAAAAGTAAGTCGGGCCCATGTAGAGCGCAAGGAAATGCAATATCTCTATGACGCTGGTGATTTCTACACTTTCATGGATACTGAGACATATGAGCAAACCAATATTGCTCATGAAGCGATTGGCGATGACATCAAGTATCTGAAAGAAAATGACAACATAACAGTGGTCACGTATAAGGGCCGCATTATCGGTATTGAGTTGCCGTATTACGTTGAGCTAACGGTTGCAGAGACTGCTCCCGGAGTGAAAGGTGATACAGCAGCTGGTGGAAGCAAACCGGCCACAATGGAGACAGGGTTAGTTGTTAACGTGCCTTTCTTCATTAATATTGGCGATAAGATTCGCATTGACACCCGCACGTGTGATTACTTAGATCGAGTATAATTATTGGATGCAAGAGCGAGAGCGCGAGCTCTTGCTCTTGCTAAAATGGAGGGATTCTAAAATGTTACTCACAGGGCGACAACTGCGCGCTGTTTTTCAACATTTCTGCCCTTTTGACTCCGAGGGGAATCTAGTCGAGGCAAATTCTCGTGTTACTCTTTTGGCGTCTAACGTCAATTTACCGGTAGAAGTACAAGCGAGAGCCTTCGCTATGGCTGCCGCTGCCGGAGAACAATCTCCAATGCTAGTGCAGTTGAGTTTTAATTCGGCCGAGACGATTGGCAATGATCCGGCGCGTATTCGCCCCTTACCAGGCATCACTGTACAACAAACAGAGGCTGCTGTGGTAGCTGGAGCTCGACAAGCGGTAAAGCTAATTGATAGTTATGCTGCGGCATACGGAGCTAAGTATTTGGCGGTTGCTTTGGATCATTTTCAGGTACCTAAATATGATGAATCCAAAGAGCTAGCAGAATCCCAAGGCGAAACACTGGCGATGCAGCTTGCAGCCGCCCGCATTAGGCATGCTATGCAGTATATGAAGCCGGTCTTTGGCTGTGAGATTGATATTAGCGACGATACTTTTGCGCGTTACCTAGATTACTTAGTCAGTCCGGCATATGTAAAGTTCCGACGTGATTTCTTAGGTGTTGTGCAAGCAGTCTCACCCGCTTGGGGTATGATCGATACCGAGAAACTACCACCTATTCTTGATTTTGTGGTTACCAGAGAAATAGTTGAAGGCGTGCGCCATGTAGTTGGCAACGAGGAAATGATGGTGGAGGCTGAATTTGGCGCTACCGGGCAGAGTGGCCAGGCTTTGGAGTACCGGAAACTCACTGGAGCTGCTCTGGAGCGGTTTGCCGAGCAAGTCTGCTGCTTTATCCGTTACACAGGCGCAGATGGTATTGCTTATCCTATTGGCATGGAGCATGCGGCTAAGAAAGATGTTAAACATGAACCCGATCGTGAACGTTTGCAGGTGGTGCAAAGAGCACTATTCTTAGCTTGCGGGCGTTACATTCCTTTTGCGCAACATGGTGGCACGGGTGCCGCATCGGTAGAACGTGGGCTAGTCGGCAAAAACAATATTAACACCCATTACTTAGTGGCTGGTGCTAACTCGCTTGCTGATCATGTTGCCAGTCACATGGATGGGATTCGTGCCGGCGATAAGAAATATTGCGGTAGTGGGCTTTTTACGAAGATGATTCAGGTAGAGGCAGAGGCTGCTCTTGCCAAGCTTATGGAAACTGGCAGTGTGAATACGGGTCCTGCTCTGGCAGCTGTGCTAAACCAATTACCCAAACATACTGAAGCAGCTAGTGGATTAGTTACTGAGCTCGACCCCTACGCTGAATAGAGAGGAGGCGCGCAATGGGGAAGCTTGTTTTGATTCCTCGCCCCACTATTGAAAGACTACCCCTATACTTACGCTCGCTGACCCAATTAGATGAGAATGGTGTAGAGGTCGTATCTTCCGAAGAATTGGGGCGAATACTCGGGATTACATCTGTTCAAATCCGTAAAGATCTAGCGTATTTTGGTGAGTTTGGCAGGCGCGGTGTAGGCTATGACGTGGCCGAGCTAATTAGCCAAATTACGGGTATTCTAGGTGTTAATCGACCCAATAAGTTGGCTATTGTTGGTGCTGGGCATTTGGGACAGGCGCTAGCTAGGTATGAGGGTTTCTATGAATACGGTTTTCTGCTGGCAGCGATTTTCGACTCAGACCCGCGTAAGATTGGTACTGAGGTGGCCGGGCAGCAAGTACTGCCGGCTGATTATATTCCTGAGGTCGTTAAGTCCCTGGGTGTTCAGATTGGCGTAATTGCCGTACCTGCCCCGGCTGCGCAGCAGGTGGCCACGCAAC
>DIPA01000008.1:26165-30511 GCA_002427055.1 Firmicutes bacterium UBA5500
ACGCAACTAGTGCGGGCGGGTATACGCGCTATTTGGAACTTCGCTCCTACCCGTATTGATACTCCGGCAGGTGTAGAAGTGCGTCAGGAAAACCTGATTGTTGGTTTACTGGCCTTATCATATCATTTGACACAACACAAGTAGATTGGAGTATACTCATAACAGCAACCTAGTTTGAGCAGCTAGGTTGCTTGTTTTTTTTGGTGTTTTTTGAAGCTACTAAACAATATAGCCATAATAATGTATATAATATGCATTTGGTTGTTGACGTTCTTTTCAGGAGCATGTTAGAATTGGCATGTGAATGAAGATAACGTCGATCTCTTTTTTTATCAAGGATTGATAAAAGTTTCACAAAATAAGTTCACTAATGTATTAACTAACAACAGTCCGAATATTCGCAAGGAGGTGGAGATGAGATGTTGACAGTCGCGGAGTTGAATGCTATACGCGATCGTGTCCGTAAGCAATTGTCTATCCGGGAACCTCATGATCGCCTGATTATTGGCGTGGGTACCGTGGGCATAGCGGCTGGTGCGCGAGAAGTCATGGCTGCGGCCATGCAAGAGGTAAGTGAGCGCAACCTGGACATGGTGGTTGTTGGAGAGGATTTGGCAGTGTCGGCCGATCAGATGCCGGTAGTTAAGTTTGTGACAGTAAATGGCGAGGAGACAGTTTACACTAAGGTGACTGCTGCTAAGATGCGTGAAATAGTTCAGTCATTGGAGGCGCAGGTTGGTACTTTGCCAAACGCCTAGACTTGCAATAGCAAAATGGAGGTGAGCTAGTTGAATCTCATTCGTTCTCACGTTCTAGTTTGTGCCGGAACCGGCTGTTCTTCCTCCGGTAGTAAAAAGGTGCAAGAAGCTATGCATGGAGCACTAGAGCGACATGGTTTGTCTCAGGAAGTGAAGGTAGTCGAAACTGGCTGTTTTGGTTTCTGTAAAATGGGTCCAATCGTTATGATTTACCCGGAAGGAGCCTTCTATTGCCAGGTTAAACCAGAAGATGCTGATGAATTGGTTAGCGAGCACCTGCTAAAGGGGCGCATTGTTGAGCGGCTGTTATACCAAGAGCCGATGACAGAGCGGGCCGTACCACTGTTCAACGATATTGGTTTTTATAAGAAACAACATAGGGTTGCTTTGCGCAATTGCGGCAAGATCAATCCTGAATCTATCGAAGAGTATATTGCTCACGACGGTTACCAAGCCCTGGCCAGAGCCTTAACTCGTATGACACCGGCTGAAGTAATCGACGAAGTAAGTCGTTCCGGTTTGCGTGGCCGTGGTGGTGGTGGTTTCCCGACGGGGCGCAAGTGGGAATTTGCTCGTGCTTCTGAAGATGCCATCAAGTATGTCGTCTGTAACGCCGATGAGGGCGACCCAGGCGCTTTTATGGACCGCAGTGTGCTTGAAGGTGATCCGCATTGCATCGTAGAAGCAATGACTATTGCGGGCTATGCCATCGGTGCTAAACAGGGTTATGTCTATGTACGTGCCGAGTATCCAATTGCTGTTGAGCGACTGTCCATTGCCATTAAGCAGGCGCGAGAGTATGGCCTCCTAGGCGAGCATATTTTTGGCACAGATTTCTCTTTTGATCTGGGAATTCGTCTCGGTGCAGGTGCTTTTGTCTGTGGTGAAGAGACAGCTCTCTTAGAGTCAATCGAGGGTCATCGTGGCGCTCCCAGACCGCGTCCGCCTTATCCGGCAGTAAAAGGACTTTGGGGTAAGCCGACGTTAATTAATAACGTAGAAACCTATGCAAATATTCCCGGTATATTACGGAATGGTCCTGACCAGTTTGCTGCTATCGGTACTGAGAAGAGCAAAGGTACTAAGGTGTTTGCTTTAGCCGGTAAGATCAATAACACCGGTTTAGTAGAAGTCCCTATGGGTACCACTCTGCGTGAGATTGTTTACGATATCGGTGGTGGTATTCCTAATGGCAAAGCATTTAAGGCCTGTCAGACGGGTGGTCCTTCCGGCGGTTGTTTGCCTACTGAGTTACTGGATACCCCTGTAGATTATGATTCTCTGAAGGCTGTTGGATCTATGATGGGTTCCGGCGGTCTGATTATTATGGATGAAGATACATGTATGGTCGACGTGGCTCGTTTCTTCCTTGAGTTCACTCAGGATGAGTCGTGCGGCAAATGCGTGCCTTGTCGTGAAGGTACAAAGCGTATGCTAGAGATCTTAGAACGCATCACAAAAGGTGAGGGCGTTGATGGTGATATAGAGCTTCTAGAAGAGCTGGCCGGGGTTATTTCCAAAGCATCTCTGTGTGGCTTAGGGCAAACAGCACCGAACCCAGTGTTGGCTACGCTTAAGTTTTTCCGCGATGAGTATGAAGCGCATATTCATCAGAAACGTTGCCCAGCCGGAGTTTGCCAAGCTTTGCTTTCATACCATATTATCGAAGATAAGTGCAAGGGTTGCGGTCTTTGTAAGAAGGTTTGCCCGGCAGATGCTATTAGTGGGGACCTACGTAAACCCCATAGTATTGACAAAGATAAGTGCCTGAAGTGTGGAGCTTGTGCGGCCAAGTGCCCGTTCAAAGCTATCAGCCGCTAGGAAAGGAGCGTGAAGGGACATGGAACGTATTAAACTGACTATCGACGGTACTCCGGTAGAAGTGGAAGCCGGTACCACTATCCTAGAAGCGGCCCAAAAGATCGGTATTCACATCCCCACTCTCTGCTACCATCCAGCGTTGCGGCTAGAAGGCGCTTGCCGTGTTTGCGTTGTTGAAGTTGAGGGTATGAGGAATTTAGTGGCGTCCTGCGTGTATCCGGTTGCCAACAATATGGTAGTAAAGACTAACTCAGAGGCAGTACGTCGTGCACGCAAGATGGTTGTGGAACTGCTAATTGCAAACCATCCACAGGATTGTTTGGTTTGTAGCCGCCATGGTAAGTGTGAGTTGCAGGATTTAGCCTCTCAATTAGGCATTCGCGAAGTGCGCTTTACTGGCGCCAAGCGCGACCTGCCGCTAGATGAAAGTAGCTATTCTATTGTACGCGATCCTAATAAATGCATCCTCTGTGGGCGTTGTGTACGTGTCTGCCAGGAAACACAGGCTGTCCATGCCATAGGACTGGCCAACCGCGGTTCTGCTAGTATCGTTACTACACCATTTAACCATGGTTTGGCCGATGGCCCTTGTGTTGGTTGTGGCCAGTGCATCAATGTTTGTCCGGTGGGCGCATTGCGAGAGAAAGACGATACCGAGCGGGTATGGGATGCTCTGCATAACTCTCAGGCGCATGTGGTAGTACAGGTAGCGCCTGCTGTGCGTGCGGCACTCGGCGAGGAGTTTGGCATGCGAGCCGGTTCATTAGTAACAGGCAAGCTCGTTACCGCTCTGCGCAAATTAGGATTTGATCAAGTATTTGATACGCAGTTTACTGCTGACGTTACCATTATGGAAGAAGGCTATGAGTTTATCGGTCGCTTGAAGAAGAACGAGAACTTGCCGTTGATTACTTCCTGCAGCCCTGGCTGGATAGGTTACTGTGAGCATTATTACCCAGAAATGTTACCTCATGTTTCGTCATGTAAATCTCCGCAACAGATGTTCGGCGCTCTGGCTAAGACTTACTATGCTGAGCGAGCCGGTATCAGTGCTGCCAAGATTTTCTCAGTTTCAGTCATGCCGTGTACTGCTAAGAAGACAGAGGCTGCACGGGATGAAATGCAATCTAGTGGCTATCGCGATGTAGATGCAGTGCTTACCACGCGTGAGCTGGCTAACATGATTCGGGAGGCTGGTCTTGATTTCGCCAACTTGCCTGACAGCGAGTTTGATTTGCCGATGGGCATGTCTACCGGTGCTGCAACTATTTTTGGGGTAACCGGTGGCGTTATGGAAGCCGCATTGCGTACTGTGGCAGAGGTCCTTGACGGTAAGGAACTAGCCGACGTAGAATTCCAACAGGTACGCGGTTTTGCTGGGGTGCGTGAGGCAACGGTACGTATCGCCGGACTCAATGTACGCGTAGCGATTGCTAACGGTTTAGCTCAAGCAAAGAGTCTGTTGGATAGCATCAAAGCAGGCGAGGCAGAGTATCACTTTATTGAGATCATGGGTTGTCCCGGTGGCTGTATCAATGGAGGAGGGCAACCTCATTCTACTGATCCGGAAATCCGCATGAAGCGTGCTTCTGCTCTCTATCGACAAGACATGCTTAAGAAAGTACGTAAATCGCATGAGAATCCTGCGGTGAAGGAGCTTTATCGTGGTTTCTTAGGTGAGCCCAATAGCGAAAAGGCTCATCAGCTGTTGCATACCCATTATCAAGCGCGTTCGCGATACTAAGGAGTCCAGCGGTATGATGTCAA
>DIPA01000018.1 GCA_002427055.1 Firmicutes bacterium UBA5500
GTGTCACCAATCAACTGTTAAGACTAATGACAATTGTCATCTTAACAGTTGATTGGTGACACTTATCGGTAGGAAGCCTGCCTAGTAGAATAGAGCTAACAAAAGGCTAGGAGGAAAGAACATGATCATTCAAGTACAGAACCTGGTGAAGCGGTATGGTGATCTGTTAGCTCTAGATCATTTCAATTTTCAGGTGAATGACGGCGAGGTTTTCGGTTTGCTGGGTCCGAATGGTTCGGGCAAGACAACGGCCATTAATTGCATTCTGTCGCTCCTGAAATATGACAAGGGCACAATTGAGGTCTTTGGCAGACCTATGGCACCAGATGCGTATGAGAGCAAACGGAATATCGGCATTGTCATGCAAAACGTAGCTGTGTTTATGGAACTAAGAGTTGAAGAGAATATTGACTATTTCTGTGGCTTGTACGTGGAGGATAATAAGGTTCGCAAGCAATTGGTAGAAGAGGCAATCGAGTTTGTTGGCTTAGGTGAGTTCCGGAAGTTTTATCCTAAGAAACTATCGGGCGGATTGCTGCGGCGCCTGAATATTGCCTGTGGTATTGCCCATAAGCCTAAGCTGCTGATTCTTGATGAACCGACGGTTGCAGTTGACCCACAGAGCAGAAATAGCATCCTAGAGGGTATTCGCAATCTTAACCAACAAGGGACTACCATTGTTTATACCTCGCATTACATGGAGGAGATCGAGCAACTTTGCAGCCGAATTGTCATCATGGACAAGGGCAAGACGCTGGCTACCGGTACCAAAGAAGAACTCAAGGCGATGATCAATGCCGGCGAGACGGTTAGCGTAGAACTGTATGTGTTACGCCCTGAAGATCTTGCGCGGATCAGGCAGTTACCGCATGTCATGGGAGCGCGCTATGAAAACAGTCGGCTAACAGTGCGCTATGGGGGCGGCAAGCATAACTTAATCGGTTTGCTTGACTATTTGAAATCGCAGGAACTATCTTTTGGCCAAGTGTATTCCGAGCAACCAACATTGAATGATGTCTTCTTGGAGATCACAGGCAAACATCTGCGGGACTAAGGGGGTAGTCAATGTGTTTGTGCATGTTTTCTGTTATCGATTGAAATGCCTGGTGCGCAATAAGGAGCAGGTATTTTGGACACTATTATATCCCTTGCTGATGGCTACGTTGTTCTTCTTTGCTTTTGGACATATCACGCTAGAATACGAGCAGTTTAGTCCCATCCCAGTTGCTGTTGTAGAAAGTAATGCCTTTAGGCAGGACGTTACTTTTCAGCAAGTGCTAAACAACCTGTCTCAGCCTGGGGAAAAGCAGTTGCTAGAATTGGTCGTCGTTCCGCAAGCAAAGGCTGAGGAGTTACTAGCGAGTGGAGACATTGATGGCATTATTACGGTGGATGAAACCATTAGGCTTACGGTTAGCCAGTTGAGACAGTCGCAGACTGATAAGTTACAATCTGGACTTAACCAGAGTATCTTGAAGGCGTTTCTCGATGAGTATGCGCAGAATACGATGACGGTTAAGCGTATACTGGCTCAAAATCCTGCAGCACAAGAGCAGCTCATTGCTCAGCTTAATGTAAAGCATAGTTACACCAAGCAAATATCATATAGTGATGCTGAGCCGAACACGATGCTCAACTACTTTTTTTCTTTGATTGCGATGACCTGCCTCTACGGTGCCTTTTGGGGATTGCGTAACACTACTGATGTTCAGGCAGACATTTCTGATCTCGGCGCTCGGCGCAGTGTGGCACCGACGCATAAGCTACAGACTGTTGTTTGCGAGGCTGCTGCAGCGCTGGTGGTCAGTTTTGGTGAAGTACTACTGCTGCTAGTCTACTTGGCTCTACCTCTAAGAATAGATTTAGGCAACCAGGTTGGTTATATTTTGCTAACCTGCTTTGTGGGTTGCCTAACCGGCGTCGCCTTTGGAACGTACGTGGGCACATTCTTTCGCAAGAGCGAGGGTTTGAAAGTGGCCATTTTAATCGCCGTAATTATGCTGCTTAGTTTCTTGTCTGGCCTGATGTACGTCAACATGCGTGATATTGTGGCTCGCAAGCTACCTTTTCTGTCATTTGTTAACCCAGCGACCCTAATCACTGATGCGTTCTATAGCCTATATGTATACGCTAATCACACGCGCTTTTTTATCAATATTGGGTTGCTCTCTGCAATAGCAGTTATCTTATGCATGGCGAGCTTTGTCCGCCTGAGGAGGGAGAAATATGCAAGTCTTTAGAGCTTATTTCAAGGTGCTCCGTAAATCAATGGTGAGCATGTGCGTTTACCTAGTAGTTTTTCTTGCCCTTTCAGTCGTATTTTCAGTTAACGCATCTTCTCCCCAGATCATTGATTTCGTAGAAAGCAAACCACCAATTACGGTTATCAATCGTGATGTAGGTGGCTATGTTGCACAAGGGTTGGTTGATTACTTGGCAGAAAACAACCAGCTAATCGCATATCCAGATGACCCGGAGCAGTTACAGGATGCGCTTTTCTATCGCAACATTGAATACGTTGCCATCATTCCACCCGGTTTTTCGGAAACATTCTTGGCCACTGGCGAGGCTGTAATTGAGAAGGTCATTGTGCCCGATTCTAGGAGCAGCTACTACATCGACTTAGGGATTAGCAGATACTTGAATACCATGCGCCTCTATCAGCAATTTGGCACGGAAACAGAGCCGACACAGCTATTGGCCGCTGTAGCCGCAGATTTAGCGGCAAGGACGACAGTAGTTACTTTGCAAGATGTTACTGCCGAGCATAGTGTTGATCAAGATTATGTCTATTATTACCGGTATTTTGCTTATGTGGCTTTGGCGCTTGTGATTCTTGGAGTTAGCTCTATCATGCTAGCCTTTAACCGGCCCGATTTGCGGAGGCGTAACCAGTGCTCACCACTGCCCCTCAGGCATGTGAATCTGCAATTAGCTGCAGGTCATAGCGTGTTTGCAGTGAGCTGCTGGGCAATTCTGGTGCTCTTTAGCCTACTTCTTTATGGCAAAGACTTACTAGAATCAGGTCTATTTGGGCTCTACTGCCTCAACTCTTTCGCTTTTGCCTGTGTTGCTACCAGTATTGGGTTCTTGGTAGGGAGCTTTGTTCGGAGTCACAACGCACAGGCAGCGGCTGTGAATGTCGTTGCTACGTGTATGAGCTTCGTCTGCGGTGTTTTTGTGCCCCAATCTATCATGCAGCCCTCTGTGCTGGTTTTTGCCAAGTTCTTGCCTACTTATTGGTATATTAAGGCTAATGATGCGTTGGCTGCACTAGGCAGGATTACACCAGAGAGTTTGCAGCCTATCTATAGCAGTATGCTTATCCAACTTGCTTTCGCAGTAGCGATATTCTCAATTACCTTGTTTCTTAGCAAGGAAAGACGCGTTAGCATCAACTAACCCATACTACAGAGGAGGTACGAAGGCTGGGCCTTCGTACCTCCTATTAACTTGCAGGCGAAAACTCCGTCCGAGACTGCTGATAAAGGT
>DIPA01000106.1:0-326 GCA_002427055.1 Firmicutes bacterium UBA5500
GAGGGAGGAACAGAAATGAATCAGCAAAAAGAACGAGCTATAACGACAATTGATGCCTTACAGGCAGAACTGATTACTCTTTCACACAATATCCATGCCAATCCGGAAGTTTCGCTAACTGAATACAAAGCGGTAGAGTTCATTGCACAGCTCTTACGCAATCAAGGCTTTGAGGTACAGGTTGGATTGGGCGGGCTAGACACAGCATTCGTCGCCAGTAAGCAAGGAAACAAGCCCGGCCCTCATGTCGCTTTGCTTGCTGAGTACGATTCTCTACCCGGTATCGGGCATGCCTGCGGACATAACGTCATCGCCACTTGCGCCGT
>DIPA01000106.1:512-637 GCA_002427055.1 Firmicutes bacterium UBA5500
CCGGGCGAAGAGGCTGCCGGTGGCAAAGTCATTCTTCTGGAAGCCGGAGTTTTCGATAAGGTCGATTACGCCCTGATGATGCACCCCTCATCTGGTGGTTCGCTAATTAACCGGGGCGGCCGTGC
>DIPA01000106.1:762-1561 GCA_002427055.1 Firmicutes bacterium UBA5500
GCTACTTCTGTTGAAATTACTTTCCAGGGTAAATCTGTGCACTCCTCTGCACCCAGTCACGGTATCAATGCTCTCAACGCGGTAATTAGCACCTTTCAACATATCGATATGCTGCGCCCAACTTTTGAAATGCAAGATAACGTCAACGGCATCATCACTAATGGAGGCCTTGCGGCCAATATTATTCCGGGCGAAGCAGCCTGCGAGTTTAGCCTGCGGGCGCGCACACTAATCGACCTTGAGAAACTGGTCGAGAAAGTAAAGCTAGCGGCCAACAGCGCAGCGCAGTTGACGGGAGCGCAAGTAGAAATCAGCGTGCACCGCATGTATGCCGAGCGCTACCCCAACCTACCCATGTGTGAAGCTTTCAAGGATAACATGGCTTTACTGGGAGAAGCAATGGAGTATGCCAACCCAGGCGGCATGTATGGCTCATCCGATATTGGAAACGTCTCTATTAAACTGCCTGCTATTCACGACTATCTATGGATTGCCCCAGCCGGCGTCAGCTCTCATAACGCTGAGTTCACCGTAGAAGCAATATCGGAACGTGCCGACGCAATCTGCATCAAGGGTGCCAAGGGGCTGGCAATGACAGCAATTGACATCTTCTCTAGCCCTGAATTCCAGCAAGAGATTAAGGAATACCACAAGAATCAGGTGCCGGAAGAGTATCGCAAGTAGTGTTGTAAAAGCAATCCGGGAAGCACAGAGAGGCAACTCACTCGAGTTGCCTCCTTTATCTTAAGTTAAGCTTTGCGGAACCGCAGCCCGATGAATGAGACGAACTGAACGTCCC
>DIPA01000106.1:1693-5568 GCA_002427055.1 Firmicutes bacterium UBA5500
TCAGTGGTCTCTGAACGTCCCCTCGTCTCAGAAGGAAACAATCATGCCACCATGACCGGCATAGGTGGCCATCGTAGCTCCCATGCTATTGGTGATAATGCTGCGTGGCGGACACTGTTCACGCATTGCTTGTTGTATCTGCTGCGACCCCACCGGGTTCAAGAAATCAGTGATGCCAACATCGCGGTCACTCATAGCAGGGCAGAACTCCTGTATAGTCTCCATGACGCGACGCAAGAATTTCTTACTGCCTCGGACTTTCTCCAGCAGCTCCACCGCTCCATCAACATTATGTAGTAGTACCTTAATGTTCAAGATACTGGCTAGAGCTCCCTCGAATCTGCTCAGACGACCACCCTTGACTATATTTTCCAGTGTATTAAGCAGAATCAAGATTTTCATATGCTTACGATATTCCTCTAATTCGGCCAAGACTTCGCTCGCAGTACATCCTGCCTGACCCAGCTTACAAGCCCGTAACACTTGCAGTCCATGGCCCAGCGAACCAGCCAGCGTGTCAAAAACGGCTGTACCAGCTCCTGCTAGATCGCGCCCCAGGCAGGCCGAATGGTAGGTCCCACTGAGCTTAGACGAAATCGTCAGGCAAATAACTTGGCCAAAATCAGCCAGCTCACGAAAGGCAGCCGCAAAAGCAGCCGGTGGGGGCTGTGATGTCTTCGGCAATTGTTTACTCTGTGCCATCTTTTCATAGAAAACTTCCGGCGTGATATCCACTCGCTCTAGATAACTGCGACCACCAACAGTGATTGTCAGCGGTATCACCCTAATATTATTGCTCCTAATCAATTCTTCCGGTAAATCACAAGAGCTATCAGTTACTACCTGCAGCATGCACATCGCCACCTTTCACTCTTCTCACAAGAAACCACCTATCGGCACCCAATAATTCTTACTATCACTATACTGAAATGGCCTTTTGTATATTAGATACGCCAAACTGACTACTATCCCTGCAACAAGACTCTATCTAGAGGCGGAGCTGGATTTGCTACGAAAGAAGCAAACGGGACTGCAGCATGGCAACATATTAATTGTACTCCTTGATTCCTACCATTATAATTTAATGTAGAAAGGTTATTATTTTTCGGTATTGGAGGAAAAACCATGAACAAAGATAACCACTACAGCATTAGCGCAATTCTTGATCCCCAAAACCGCACACTACAGGCAGTAGCCAAGTTGATTATTAGTCCTAAGGTAAGAACCGAAGCGCTTACCTTCCTATTGCATCGCGACCTAACGATTTCTCAACTGCAAGCACCAATGTTGAGCACTTGGCAGTCAGCAGGAAAGTCTACTTTCCCTTTCACAGCAGAGGCTATTAACTGGGAACTCAAATTCGCACCCGCACTCATGCCTGATACAGCCTATGAGCTAATCTTTCATTATAGTGGTCAATTATTGGGCATGCCTTGGGGTGTCAATCGCCTTACACCCGAATGGATTGAGCTGGGTCTTTACCTGCCTTGGTTCCCTTGGAACCCCGACGGCGGGTTACTTACTTATGAAGTTAACGTCCAAATTGACCCTAAGTATAGCGTGGTCGGTGCGGGCACGGCTATCCAGCAGTCAGAGAACATCTGGCGGCTACATGCTACCCAACCAATGTTAGATATTACAGTTGCTGCCGCACCTGATCTGCAGCAGATTGATCACACAGTTGAACAAACCAGCATCTCGTTATACTTCACCACAGGCGAGAATGAGGCAGCCCTGAATACTATTAAAGATGACGCCATCTGGGTGCTCGACTATTACCAGAACTGGTTTCAAGATGATGCCAAGAGGCATATCGATGTCGTCATCGCTCCCAGGGAGCAGGGTGGCGGCTATGCCCGCCCTGGGCTCATCATGCTCTCAACTCTTGCTGACCACCAACCAAAACAGGCACCAATGCTTTTCAAGTACATAGCTCATGAGGTTGCCCATCTGTGGTGGGCAGGAGCAAAAGTGGATAGCTGGCAAGACTGGCTGAACGAATCTTTCGCTGAGTTTTCGTCTCTAAAGGCATTCGGGACCAAACTTGGCACTGCAGCATTAGAGAGCTATCTGGCCGAAAGGCGACAACAGTTACCCGGTCTGCCGCCCATCAGAGGGATTGATAGGCAGGCTGAAAAAGCACATGCTGTGCTCTACACAAAGGGAGCGATCTTGCTTTTTGATCTGGAAGAGCTAATCGGTGAGCAGAAAATGAGTACGCTGTTACGTGAACGCTTGCGCCGCCAGGTGATGGACACAGATACTTTCCTCTTGCTGCTAGAGGAAATAGCAGGGCCAGAAGCCGCCAAGCAATTTGCTACCTGGCTAGACTGCTAACGAGCATGATGCCCGCGTCCGCAAAACCGGACACGGGCATCTATTTCTACGGCTGTAGTTCATAGTTCCTCTCGGGCAAAGCGACGCTCGGCCACCAACAACACAGCAATCGTTGCTGCTATGAAGCCAACTACGGCCAACCAGGGAAAGTTGGCATCACCATAGAAGTAATCTCTAGCACGCATGTGATAAAAGGGGCTAAAGACACGCGTTGCTTCCCAAAAGCCGAGTATAGACCAGAGGGCAAAGACCACTGCACTAACTATACCGCTCCAGATTCGCTCCTTGAGAATCAGCGAGATCAACAGGCTAACAGAGAAAACGAAAGCGATACCCAGGGCTGCAACCAATGTAGCCGGTATTATCCTGAAATGGCGCAGAGAATAGCCAAAAGCACTGCTTAGAGGAACCACCAATATACCCACCACGACTAGCAGGAGGATGAGGGCGCCTACTGCCAGGATTGACTTAGTCCAGAATACTCTTTTTCGGCTGATGCCGTTAGTTAGCAATAAAGTAATAGTCCCACTTTCTATCTCGGGAGCTAGCAGACCTATCCCTAATATAATAGCCAATAAGCTACCAATCTGTGGCAAGTTTTGATCATTGAGGTTAGACCACATTGCATTAGTAAAATCTCTGAAGTTATTGAACATGTCGGGTGAAATGAAGAAGGGTATCTCTGACATATCCGCTGGCAGCAATTCCAGCAAGCGCTCATGCAGAATAATCATTAGCACAATAGAAGCTACAAGCACCAGAAACGCTACAAACAGCTTCCACTTGATGTCTCTAAGCTCCTTACCTATTAACGTGCGGCACATTTCGCATCACCTCCCGCGTAGATTACAAAAATATCCTCTAGAGATAAGTCATATGTCTCTATCACTAGCGGCTGCATAGCCCTCAGCTCGGCTAGCACAGCATCAAGCCCCTTTTCCACAGTCACGATCCACTGGCCCTGCTCACCTTCTATCTTGCGGACCGAGTTTTGGAGTTGCAGCGGCTCCTTGTTCGCCATGACCACCCGAATGCGTTTCACATTATGCCTTATTTCCTCTAAGTCACCCGTAACTACTAAGCGACCATTATGCAGGATGCCGATAGTATCAGCCACCCGTTCCACTTCTGTCATATTGTGAGAAGAGAAGAATACCGTTTGCCCTGTTTCAGCCACGCCATCCATTAACACCTGCAGAAACTCTTGCCTCTTGATCGGATCAAGCCCCGAGGAAGGTTCATCAAGAATTAGCAATTCTGGTCGCGGCGCCATGGCCAAGAGCAGTGCTAACTGACGCTGCATCCCTTTTGACAGCTTACGTACGCGCTGACGATCGGGTAGCTCAAATATGGTCAACAAATGGTTAGCGTAGCTATCATCCCAGCTGGGCCGTAAACCTTTGACAAGATTGATGCTTTCCTGCACCGTTAACTGGGGATAGAGGTTGCCTAATTCCGGTACGTAGCCAACATGCTGACCAATTAGTTCGCTTTCTGTGCTACTATCGAAGCCTAGTACCTGAGCCGAACCCTTACTA
>DIPA01000077.1:0-490 GCA_002427055.1 Firmicutes bacterium UBA5500
GCAGTAGATTTTCTCTGGAGCCATTCTGTGGACAGCAAAAGCGCAAATATTGGCTTCTATGGTGGGGAGCCTCTGCTAGAGTTTCCGCTCATTCAGCGAGTAGTTGAGTATTGCGAGGAACTTTTTTTAGGGAAAGAACTTACCTTTAGCATTACTACTAATGGGACGCTACTGAGCGATGAGATGATCCACTATTTTCGCGCCCATGATGTAGCCCTAATGATTAGCCTTGATGGCCCGAAAGAGATCAATGATCAAAACCGTATTTTCGCCGATGGACGCGGAACTTACGATGTTGTTATGAAGCGTATCGCCCGCCTGAGGGAGATTGCCCCAGAGTATGCAGATAAACTTCAGATTAGCATGGTTATGGATCCGCAGAATGATTTCGACTGTATCAATGCTATCTACCTAGAGGGTGATACGCTAGATAATCTGGGTCTTATGCCCTCTATAGTTGATCGTGAATATGACGGAGCTAAAGTCGATT
>DIPA01000077.1:578-4549 GCA_002427055.1 Firmicutes bacterium UBA5500
GCTAAAGTCGATTTTTCCGAAGCTTACACCTGGAAGTATGAGTACCAGCGGTTTCTGGCCGTCTTGTCATATTGGGCGTGTTTCCCGGAAGAAAAGGTGTCACCTATCGTGCAGTATGCGGTAGATGCTGCTAGGTATGACGAGCTTTTGATTGGCGCGTCAAGGGGATTGCGAGGTGTTGACTCGCCCTCGGGTCCGTGCGTTCCTGGCCAGATGCGCTTACTCGTGGATGTAGTAGGACGGTTGTTTCCATGCGAGCGCGTAAGCGAAAGATCGGCCGCTATGTGTATTGGAACCTTGGACAAGGGATTTGATGTAGAAAACGCCAGTCGTCTCTTGAACGTGGGACGTTTGACCGAAGCTGCCTGCAAACAGTGCTGGTGTTTTAGGTACTGTACCATGTGCGCAAGGGGAGCCGATGCTGGCTCTGATGTACTATCGACAGACGCCAAGCTCTCCTTTTGCGAGGAGGTTAGAGCTAGTGCCTATAGTAAAATTAGGCAGCATCTTTTCCTCAAAGAGGTTCCTCTATTCTATGCAACACAAGTAAGGAGTACGAATGTGGAAAGGAGTGTTTCCATTTGAGAATCCCAGTTGCTTTGTATCCGTTCAGCGCACAGCTTTTGCCTACAGTAAAGTTATTTGAGCGGCTGCAAGACAAGTATACACTGCAGAGACTGATTTCCCATCCTGGTTACGGCCTGACGGGACAAGACGCTGGCTATGCGCGCAACCACCCCCATATCGGGATTACTGTTGAGGATGAACTGGATCCGACAGATCCAGCTTGGGACGTGCTTCTGCTTGTTCAAGCACCTGGCTCTGAGGCTATAAATAACAGCAGACTGGAGATTGCAGCTGGGTATACTCTGCAGTCGGGCAAATCCGTTCGCTATTTTGCTGCTGGTAGCACAGAAGTGCCAGATGGTATTTCGGCATTAGCGGACACGTATCCTAGCCTCCTTATTCAAAATGGTAGCTTAAGGCCACATGGAAGTCCTGGCTCCAGAGATGACGTATATAAGGATGTCAGTGTACCAATTGTGCTTGTGGGTGGGCTAATAGAAGAAGCGGACACATATGAGGTGGTTCTGAGATTAACGGCTCTGTTGCGTGCAGATGGATTTCAAGTTACGACGATCACTAAGCACCAACTAGATCAGCTCTTTGGGTTCCACACTTTGAATCACATAATTTACGGAAAGGATCTAGCTGAAGCCGGCAAGATACTGGCACTTAACCGACTTGTCAGGAAGCTAGAGGCCGTAGAACGGCCTCACGTGATTCTGATTGAGGCTCCCGATGCAGTAATCCGTTACAATGATTTTGCCCCAAATGGTTTTGGAATTTACACCTATATGCTTTGCCAAGCAGTTCGGCCCGACTACTTTGTCTGCTGTGTGCCCTGTGAAATGGCTGTTGGTCCATTCTTGGATGCTATAAGTTCAGATTTTGAACATCGCCTAGGTGCGCCTGTCCTTGCTGTTCACGTGAGCAACCTGATCGTTGATTCTATGGATATTGTGCAGACAGGTAAAGTCTCATATGCTCATGCTGATTTGGCGGCGGTACGAGAGCAAATCGCTATTTATGGTCAAAGCTCGTCAACTCCACTGTTTAACGTTGCTAGTGCTGGGGCGGAAGAACTCTACGCTTATCTCAGCGCCATTATGATGCTAGAAAGACCAGAGAAAGGTGTGGATCTGCTTTGATTCAGTGCCATATTACTGAGATTTTGCATAAGAAGTTTGGCGTTTCTGATAAGCTTCTTATCGCAAGAAATTGGGACGAGCCATTGACTGGAAATTTGTTTCGTTTTTCTGGGGTAGATCTAGCCTATTTGTTTTTTGAGCTTGAGCTAGTGTTTGAGATGCGAATTACCAGTCATTACCTCGACTCCTATGGTTTTTGTTCCATTAATAGCATTGCGGAGATCATCCGTAGGTGCATTACGTATCCTCAATCATGCTAGATTTGCAGGGTCCCGGATCTGCTGTTTGGTTTTGGTTATGATGCTACGTGCCGCCGCTTATTAAGCAAGAGGGAGGTGATATCATGGTACGACTAAGGAAGAAGAAGCTCCACATGGATTCCGTTGAGGCATACGCTTGCGCGTGCATATGGGCTGCGTGCGTCTGCAACTGTGTCTGTGACTGTGGCTGTAATGTAGACATAGCTAGCAATAACCGCTCAATAGATACTGATGCCTCGGTTTCCCAGGCTACAGATCATTCGACATTGTACGCGACAGAGGTCTCAGGCATGCAGTATCAACCGTCTACGTAAGAGCATTCACTTTCACGAGTGATGCGACTGCGGGCATATCTCATCTGGTGGCGTGGCATTCTAGCAGGGTGGCGCCTCAAGTTAGTATGGGGCGTCGCCACCCTCTTTAGCTAGCTTAGGAGGTAGATAAAACAGGAGGTGAAAGGTCTCAATGAAAAGAAACGTTTGCTGGCTATCTACCCTGCGCCAGCCGGCGCATACCTTGTTCTTGCTGTTATTGGTAGGGCTTATCTCCTTCTCTTCTATTTCAAGGGCTGTGGAATACCTGGTTGTGAACCGAGAGACAGACAGATTGGCTGGCTACTACCGGGCTATTGGCACGCTGAAAGCAATAGAGACAGTGCGGGGGAGAAACTACGATGTTTCCGAAGGGACTGCATTGGTGTCCCAAAGCAAATATGTGGCCTTCGAGGACCACCGCCGGTTCTGTTCTGGAGTATTGCAGGGGATTTACAATGCAGATCTATCTGGTGCTACTAGCGACCATGCTTACGATTCTCATAGAGTCAACCCTAGATACGCCGTATACTCTTACGGTCTTTATACTAGCGACGTGCTGGTCTACGGGGAGTTGCGCTCTAAAGCCTATGCGCCTCAGATATCGACTCGGCCCGATGAGTATCATCTTGTTCTACAAGTGGACCGGGTGGTGGCCGGTTATCCCGAGTATGTGCAGCCGGGCAACAGCATCCGGGTGCGTTGGTTAATCGACGACCCGAAGCAAATGGAAGAGCTCTATGCTGGGCTACAGGTGGGTGAGCGCTATTTCTTAAGGGCCTACTATAACCCTACTTTCAACGAAACCATCGGCAGAAAAGTCTTGTGGGATAACGCTTCCCAACATCTTGCCCTCAGGCCGCTGAACGATAGCGGGCGGTGGTTTCTACCTGTAACCACGGGAGCGGATGTGGATTTTTCTGACCCGTCCTTAGCAGAATTGGTACAGCTACAGCGAGTAACCGAAGAAAACCGGCATGCTATGAGAGTACTAGGTACACAGGATATGAGCGCTATGCCGAGCATGCAGGAGAGTGCCCGGCTACATTATTTGGCCGAAGGGCGGTGGCTGGATAGACAAGACTACATTAACGGCAACCGGGTCTGCGTTGTGCATCAGAGTTTCGCCGAGATACGCGGCTTAAGTGTAGGCGATGCTATCTCGCTTACACTCAGAGACCTGCAAAGCCCTCATTTTGGTTACATCGTTCTCGGTGAAGATTGGGATTCCTGGCAAGAGTATGAGACCTACACCGTAGAGTTTGAGATTGTGGGGCTATACGGCCAACTTTTGGAGTATGCGGTCAGTAGCGATTTCAACGACATGTATATTCCTGATTCCTGTATGCCAGCCGGGTTCGGTCGGTCACCACTAGAGTCGGGAGTTGACCAATCCTACTACAGCTTTGTTCTGCGTTCACTTGAAGACGAGGCTGCCTTTTTGGCTGAAAACCAGGAGCGGCTAGCGAAGATGGGTTTCCAGGTTACTATTTTGGAGAACGGGTGGGAGAATTTTCGGGTGTCAGCGACTGCCATTAGGCATTCGACCGCTCACAGTGCCGCTTTCTTCGCCTTGTTGTTGGTGTTAACTCTAGCACTGACGTCTTTTCTGTATCTGTGGCAGCGACGTCGCGATTTCGCCATTTTGCGCTCGCTAGGTGTACCCCGACGTATTGCTGTGAAGCAGA
>DIPA01000077.1:4694-6141 GCA_002427055.1 Firmicutes bacterium UBA5500
GTTGCTGCCTATAGCCATAATCGGGGCTGTGGCCATGCTATTGGGTGGTCTGCCGGCCTGGTTCTACGCATTAAGCAAGGCAGGAAAGGCATTAGCAACCCTGCAGGGCCCACGGGTGGCCGAACCTGCTATTGCCCTCTCTCCGTTCTGGTTACTAGGGCTTTGCACAATGGCCTTCTCTCTATTGCTGGCTTTTACTGGTGCCGGGTTATCCTCTCTGGCACGGCGGCCTGTTCTGGAGCTGCTGCAAGGAGCAGCGCAGCAGGCGGGAAACCGAAAGAAGGTCACAGGGAGTATGGGAGGGAGCGTGGAAACAGGGGCACTGGGGAGACAAGCATCATCAGTAGCAACCGTGCTACCCTTGGGTGAGTCTCTTGTTCCGTCAGGTAAGGCTGATATTAGTCATGCAGTCCGCTTTGTGCTGCGCCATATCTGGCGCGCTCCTTTGAGGTCCATCTTGACAATCGCTTTAGCAATCTGTTTTGTTTTTGCCCTGGGCTGGCTGAACTTGACTATGGAGCGTAATGAGGCCGAACTTGATCGTCTGTATGTTTCTACGCAAGTGGAAGCTGAGATTGTGCCTAGTTCTATACATGCTCTATTCTCAGCTGGGTTTATTCGCAAGCGGACGGTGGATACCATTCTCAGGAGCGGTTTTGTAGAGAGCGCCTATTTGGAGGCAGTGGCGCTCACACCACTGATGGCTCCAACGGACGAGGAGGGTGAGCAGGACATGGTCCGCGCGGCTAGAGGCGTTTTTCTACGCGGATTGCCGCAGCTGGATTGGTTTGTTACCACTAAAGGCAGTGATATCCAAGTACAGTATGCCGGTGACTGGGACGAAAGTCTATTTGCCAAAGACTGGAGTAGGGCACAAGTGCGGCCTGCGGTGCTTCCGGTATCTCTGTTGGCTAGGATGCAACTAAAGCCTGAGGACACTTTCGTGATCGCCAATAGCTTTACCGGTAGAGTAAGTAGCTTTATTGTTGCCGGATACTACACAGGAATAGTGAAAAAATCAGATCCTGAGCCAGTTTTGCTTCCTCTCTCTGCACTGGAACAGCTGGAAAAGGATGAGCTGTATTATGACGTAGCGAGATTCGTTTTTGACAGGGAAAAGAATCGAGAGTTGCCAGAGTTCAGGGCGCAGATGGAGCAGCTCTTTAGGGAGGGGATTGCCGGCAAAGTGAAGATGACCCTTATTCTCTGGGATGAGGAACTAACCCAAGTAGTCGAGCCATTGGAGAAGAACCTCTCCTTAATAACGCTACTATATACGGTGACCGTAATTGTCTCAGTGCTGATTGCGGCCGGGCTAGCCACGCTACTGCTATTCCAGTCGGCAAGGGACGCTGCCATCATGCGCGTGCTGGGCACCACCAAGAGCAGAGCGCGAGCTATGCTCTGCGGTGAGTACCTTCTGTTGTGCCTGGTGGGGCTGGTAGTT
>DIPA01000077.1:6280-6617 GCA_002427055.1 Firmicutes bacterium UBA5500
CCCTAGTTTGCGCAGGGCTCTATCTGGCGGGGGCCTCAGGCGGCGCTCTGTATAGCGCAATCGCTGTTACCAACCGGATGCCATTGGAATTGTTACAGGTAAAGGAGTAGGAGGATTAGTTACCATGCCGGGCAAGGGGATCAGTAGCATAGATCAGAAATATCGCATAGTAAAGAAGGGCATCTGCAACTGATGTAGAAATAGTAAGTATAGGACAAAAATACCGTGACAGGGATAGGTGTAGTCGCTCTCGCCACAGAAATCAGAGAAATTATTGCACAAGAAGGTGGCGCCTCAAGCGGTGAGAGCATCACCTTTTATTTTGAAACTCTAAGAC
>DIPA01000045.1:0-2270 GCA_002427055.1 Firmicutes bacterium UBA5500
GCTTATTGGGCTCTGGAAAACTGGAAATTAGGCTCGAAGCTGCCTTCAAAAGATACTATACGAGGGGGATTGGCGGTGGAGTTTGAGCAGTTTTTCGATAAGCTAGGGCAGGCTGGCCTTGCACTCAACCAACAGCAACAAGTAGCGGTTGCTACACTCCGTGGCCCCCTTATGGTGATTGCAGGTCCGGGTAGCGGCAAGACCCGGGTAATTACGGCCCGCACCGCTGCCCTGTTGCATTTTGGCGTCTCGCCTGACCAAATACTGGTGCTTACGTTTACTAAGGCAGCTGCTCGCGAAATGAAAGCACGTTTGATGGGACTTTCACTGCTACCTCAACAACAAGTGCGTACAGTTAACATGAGCACCTTCCATGCGCTCTGCTTTCAGATTCTCAAGGCTCAGCGCGGACAAGCCCCACGCCTGGCTACAGAACGCCAGCGTCGCCGCTGGGTGGAGCAAGCTTTACTTCATCAACAAGAAGAAATCAAAGATGACCTAGTGGAAGAAATGCTGCAGCAGATTAGCTTTAATAAGAATAGTAACCAAGAGCTTGCTTCTCTGCGCAGAGAAAACACACTAATTGCTAGCGTCTGGGCCGACTACGAAGCTGCAAAAACCGAAGCCGGCCTACTTGACTTTGAAGATCTCTTACTGGCTACCTTAGGCCTCTTAGCACAGTATCCTGAGTTACTACGTTCTCTGCAACGGCGCTGGCAATTTATCATGGTAGATGAATTTCAAGACACTAATCTTGTGCAATATGAGTTACTCAGAATGTTAGCCGCACCTACCAATCATATCTGTGTTGTGGGCGATATTGACCAAGCTATTTATGCTTGGCGGGCGGCCGATCCTGAGTTGCTATTGCGCTTTCCACAAGACTTTCCAGGTGGGCAGAATGTGGAGCTGGTGCAGAACTACCGCTCACTGCCCCCGATAATAAACTTAGCGAATCAGCTGATCGCCCATAACCAACTGCGACATAAAATAGCCGTGCAACCGGTGCGCCAGGGAGACACCGCACCTCGCCTGCTACGCCCAAGTGACGAGTGGGCGGAAGCTAAGGCAGTGCTCACCATGCTACAGAAATGGCAGGATGGGCAAACGCCTTTAAACGAACTTGCTGTACTCTACCGCGTCAATAGTCAAGCTCGCCCTCTTGTTAGCCTGTTGGTTGAAGCTGGATTTCCCTTTGTGTTGCGTGAAAAAGGGCAACTGGGCCTAGAACACTGGGTACTGCAAGAGTGCCATGCCTTTCTGCGCTTGTTGAGTAACCCGAATGATATGGAATCGTTTTTGCGTGTCGGGCGGCGCCAGCTAGGGCTCAATGCTGAAGGTGGCGAATACTTACAAAGGCTGGCACAAGACAGGCAACTTACACCTTATGCCGCCTATCGCCAACTACCTATTCGCTATACGGATATGAGCAAGCTAAACCAGTTGCAGCAGCATCTGGTCCGAGCGCGCAAGCTGTTGCCCAGCGAAGCTCTTAACTACTATCTTGATCGCATGGGCTTCGGCTCTTATCTAGAATGGTATGCGGCCCAGCGCGGCTATCCTAGCGACCAGTTCCTCAGCATTTGCGATGACCTACTAGCTGACTTGCGTCGCTTCACTAGCACAGCCGCTTACTTAAAGCATGTGGACAACATGCTCTCGGCAGTAAAACAACAAGAAAATGCACAGCAAATGCCCGGCATAAACTTGATGACCTTACACAGCGCAAAAGGTCTTGAATTTAAGGCAGTATGGATTTTGGGAGTAACTGATGGTTTGCTGCCGCATCGTCTGAGCAAGTCAGCGGCTCAGCTAGAAGAAGAACGACGCCTTTTCTATGTAGGCTGTACTCGCGCTAAAGACTATCTCTATTTACTGGCACCTAACGCCTATCACGACCAGACTACGGACGATTCTCCTTTTTTAGTAGAGGCCTTTGGCCAAGCGTTGAAAGCTCGGCCCCAGCAACCAAAACAAACACAAGCTCAGTGGTCAGCTACAAAAGTTAGCGGCAATAGAACGACTACCCCTGAGCAAATTGCTCCTGGCCTTAGCAGGCAACCTCCTCCCGCCATAGGCCAAACGATAAAACACAAAGACCTTGGCGTGGGTGAAGTTGTTAGCTGTGTACAAGAAAAAACACGCGGACAAACTTTCCACGTGCTTACTATCGATTTTCCTCACCGCGCAGACTTCAAGCTCCATTGGGAGCTGAGCCTTGAAATGGGCTTCGTGGAACGAAGCGATTAAGAGACACAGAGAGACACAGA
>DIPA01000045.1:2431-4738 GCA_002427055.1 Firmicutes bacterium UBA5500
ACTGGAGGTAGGTGCTTAGCCATTGCAAGAACCGTCTTGACGTAACACTGCAGGATCCCTACCTAGAATTTGCTCCAGGTTATTGAGCAGGAACAGCTTGCCAGAATCATCATAGAGGACCGCCTCATACTCCGCCCCATTATATGCTCGTGGTTCCGTGCTAATACCATACTGAGCCGACTTGGCAGTAATCGTTGTGCGCTTCTTGCCATTTGGGTCAACTACCTCTGTCAAAATGCCTAGTTCCTTCAAGCCATTGTTAATTATTACGCCTGTCAACCTTTTACTCGATGGACTTAATACCTCATTCACACAGCGCGCGAATTGATTGATGCCGATAGGTCCATCGGGTAGGCAGATGCGAGCCTTCTCCTCGTCGGTGATGGAAAAATTACGCCTTTCGTCCTTTATTATCAAGGTCCCGTCAGCCACCATTCCTAGCACTTCGGCAGCAAAAAACAAGCACCGAATAATGCGCGGGTCTTGCAGAAAGCTGTCTGTTTGAATTGGCTCACCATCAATCGGGTTGATACCCTGCCCCATTTTCTGCAGTACCTGCCTGCCCTTTCTTAGCTTCTCTAGATCTAGCGCCATAGCAATTCCTCCCAGCAATACATTTATTTTATAATATCATCTATTCTTGCTTTTGCAAGCAGGAATAACCACCCCAAGGGCGAATATATGTTTGCAAGAGAAGGATATTTCTTTTGTTAGTGAGGCAATATCATAGGGGGGATGGTCCGGTGCCAAGGTATGCACGCTTACGTAGCGAGAGTGGAATTTATCACATAATGTGGAGAGGAGTAAATCGGCAGAAAATCTTTCTGCATGATGATGACCGCATAGGCTTCTTGGAGAAATTGAGCGCAGTAAAATCACGAACGGACCTGCAAATCTATGCCTATTGCCTGATGAGCAATCACGTGCATCTGTTGGTTAAGGAGCAAGCTGAACCTCTAGGCACAACAATGAAGCGTTTGGGCACTTCCTATGTACAATGGTATAACCAACGCCATGACCGTGTGGGGCATTTGTTTCAAGGCCGCTATGTCAGCGAACCAGTAGAAGATGAGCGTTACCTGCTAGCGGCAACTCGCTACATTCATCAGAACCCTATTAAAGCTGGCCTAAGCAGGAATTGTGGTACCTACCCTTGGTCTAGCTTTCCAGCATATAAGTCGGGCCAGGAAATCTGCACTGGAACTACTGACGTGCAATTCATACTTGAAATAGCCGGAGGTCGCCAAGCATTAATCAGCTACCATGAGCAATTGGGCGACGAAGAATTCCTAGACATAGAATCAGTATCCAGAGTTAGCGATGCCGAATTACGCGAAATCATAGAGGAGATGCTTGGAGGCGTATCTCTTAGTGTGTTAAGAGACATGAACCCGCAAGCCAGAGACCAGGTACTCTATCAGGCTAAGGCGATCCCCGGAACGAGCCTACGGCAAATCGCACGGATAGCCGGGTTCAGTAAATCAGCCGTAGAGAGGGCTCGGCTGATGGAATGAGACAAACTGAACGTCCGAGACCACTGAAAAAGTCTTTGGCCTTAGTTAATTATGGCATATTTGGCATAAATATGATATAATTAGCTAACAAGCCATTGAAATGGGGTCTCAAAATGTTGCGTGTTGAACCTAAGCAGTTTTCCATGTTTAGTGCTGCTGTATATAGCAGAATTCCCAAGGACCATATGCTAAAGAAGATTGAAGAGGTCATCGATTTTTCCTTCATTAACGAGCTCCTTGCGGATAGCTATTGCAGCGATTTCGGCCGCCCTGCTAAGGAGCCGGAGCTGCTCATGCGGTTACTTTTTCTCAAGCATATATACGACATTTCTGATGTCCAGGTCATAGAGCAAGCAGCTCTGAACATTGCGTGGGTATGGTTTTTGGGTTTGAACTTGGAGGACCAACTGCCTCATCCAAGTCTACTAGCCAAGTTTCGCACCCAGCGTTTGGGTGAATTTGCGCTGGATGACATTATTGTTGAGATCATTAGCCAATGTAAGGAGAAAAGTTTGGTTAAAACCGACGGTATTAGTGTTGATGCTACCCATATAGAGGCTAATACGATAAAGAAAATACCAGAGCGCATTATGAAATACCTAGCGCAAAGGATTTTTAAAGCCTTAAAAAAAGATTTAGGCGAAATCCCACCAGAGATCGATACCGATATCCCCGACTTCAACCAGATAGAAGACCATAAACATGCTAAAGAAGTCATGAAACAATACTTGCTCCAGGTCATCCAACAAGCGGAACCCTTTGCTGGAGAAAAGACTCACGCTGCCATTGCGGA
>DIPA01000098.1:0-164 GCA_002427055.1 Firmicutes bacterium UBA5500
AGTCCCAACGAGACTCCTGCCAAAGGACCAGCGTAAGTCGGGTCGCCAGCAGTTACGGTTTCGGCTGCTAGACCAGCAGCTTCAGCTTCTGCGCCGCCAAGAATTACTACTACATTCTCAGCACCGTGTTTTTCTACTAGCTCCTTAATCCGACGTTGATTCTC
>DIPA01000098.1:370-5972 GCA_002427055.1 Firmicutes bacterium UBA5500
GGAACGCCGTCGCGGTCGCCAAGAATGACAACTTTTTTGCCTTTAAGCATCTGTGCACTTCCTTTCATTTTATTTGAGGCTAAACCTGCCTCGAGGGTCTTATTTGACTAGAGCATACGAGCAGACATCTTGTTAAAGCCTAGTTCGTTTGTGGCGCCAGTAATAATCTGGATTTCTGCCATGATCGAGCCATCCGGCCGCAAGCTGCCTGAGAAACCGCCAGCGATGACATCAACGACGCCTGCGCCAGCATCACCGATGATCTTATCCATCGGGGGTAGAACAATGACTTCATTGGCATTACCGCCTGTGACCACAGCATTTGCCAATGGGTTGGAGTCGGCCAAAGACTGGGATGCACCATCGCGGCCAGCGTATTCGTCGGTCACGCAAACAGTCTTAATGCCTTTCTTCTCCAATTTAGTGCAGTTCATGATGAGGTCGGCGTCGGGGTTGCCGAAGCCTTCTTCTGAGATGATAGCACCATCGACACCTAGCCACTCAACCAGCTTTGCGGTGAAGTTAGAGGAACGTTCCTTATCGGCTAAGGTTACGTTTTCATTAGTAACGATTACGCCGATAAAGTTGAAGTCCTTACCATGTCGCTCGAGCATGTCATGAATGACTGGGCTATTGAGATGATGATAAGTAGTGTTCTTATCGCAAGCAGACACACAGTTACCGCTAACGATAGCACCATCCATTACCTCTGTAGGATAGATGATGGTGGGGAGAATCTGCTTTACATCTACACCGTAGAGATAGGTGTCATGCATCAAGCCTTGGCTCTGTAGCATGTAAACGTAAGCCACTTTCGGTAGATCCGGATACTGCTTCAGTGCCTCTTGCAGCGGTGGACAGTTGTACTTGACGACTTCGTCCGGAGTTACGTTACGGCCAGCTTCGCCTAAGTAGGCTGCCGCCTTAAGCCCCATAACACGTAACGCTGCCTCGTGACCATGCCGCTCTAAACCCTCAACAGGCTGAGCGATAAGGACGATGTTGTTGGTTTTGGAGAAAGGAGTATACTCCGCTCCTGGGCCACTCATGTCGATAATTCCTTCCTGGAAACCGACTACCTTACCTGTCGTAATTACGCAGGCACCCTTCAATACATGGGTGCGGCCAGAGCCGACTGTGTCTACCTTACCAACAAAACCTGGGAAAAGACTGCCAGAACCTTCGACCTTAACACGTGGTTCAATAGCGTCTTTGACAGGGACGATACGGGTAGCCTCGCCAGGCTTAGCCAAATCGACATCGATAGAGGCCAAGCGCTCGTCTTGTAGCTCTGCTAACAGCTCTTCCTTGTTCACGTAAAGTACGCCATTCTCCACCTTGGTTTCGGAACCGAACTGAACGTCTTTGATGAAGATGTTGCCTAGTTCCAATCGCATGTTAGAGGTTCACCTCCCTTTTGTTTTACCCTGCTAGAAAGACAGAGTTATGCCAACAAGCTCAAAATCTTAGTCTCGATGTTCTCTTTGTTCACGTCATCCTTGGCCAACTCATCAATCTTTTCACCATTACGGTAGAAAGCGATGACTGGTAGGCCAAGAACCTTCTGCGAGATAGCGAGACGGCGGTTACCGCTGGTATTTAGGCTGCAAAACTTCACCTTGTCGCCATATTTCTCAGCTAGGGCTTCCACGTCTGGCATGACTGCCAAGCAGGTCTCGCACTTCGGACCCCAGAAATCAACCAAAACTAAGCCTTCAGCCTGTAGCACCTCAACCTCAAAATTCTCCTTGTCTACTGCTAGCATTGTTTTCATCTCCTCTTTTTATTTTTCGGGCATGATTAGCCCCGCTATGAAAATTCTGCACTGGCACATCGCCAAACAGAACTATAGCAAGCTATACAAAGCTGCCTGGGTATTGAGAAAGTCTGAATTACTTGCTTCTATGATCGCGTCTTACTCTAATGTGGCTAGGTATTTTTCAGCAGCGAAAGCAGCGATCGCACCATCCGCCGCAGCAGTGACTACTTGACGGAGATACTTAACTCGGGCATCGCCAACGCCATACACGCCAGGTATGTTGGTTTCCATCTGCTCATTGGTGACAATGTAGCCACGACCATCAAGCTCTAGGCCAGAGTCTTTCAGGAATTCGGTTTGCGGCAGGGTGCCCACATAGACAAAGATGCCGTTTGCCTCGACCTCGCTAACTTCGTTTGTGTTCACATTCTTGATTACGACACTCTCAACCAGCCCGTCGCCCTTTATCTCCTCAACTACGGAATCCCATATAAAATCAAGCTTCGGGTTGCTGAAAGCTCTCTCCTGAATGGCCTTGACAGCTCTCAGTTCATTTCTTCTGTGAACAATAGTTACCTTGTTAGCAAACTTGGTTAAGTAAATGGCCTCTTCAACGGCAGAATCCCCGCCACCAACGACAATAACATCAAGGTCTTCAAAGAAGTCAGCGTCACAAGTAGCACAGTAGGAAACACCCTTACCACGTAGGGCAAATTCCCCCGGAACATTAAGAGGGCGTGCAACAGCGCCTGGAGCCAGGACTATTGTCTTGCCACGGTAGGTTTCTCCAGACTTGGTATAAACGATTTTGTTTTCCATGTCGATCTTCTCAATTTCGCCACGCGCAAACTCAGCACCAAATGTCTTAGCATGCTCGGCAAAAGAGTTCATCAAGCCAGGGCCGGTAGTGCCACGAGCAAAGCCTGGATAGTTCTCAATTTCTTCGGTAGTGGCAGCCTGGCCGCCAGTCTTACCCTTTTCGATTAAGAGGGTCGCCATGCGCGAGCGTGCTCCGTAAATAGCAGCTGCCATTCCACCAGGGCCGCCACCAATGATCAACATGTCATAGATCTTGTCAGTCATCTTTTCTCCTCCTTCTTGCGCCAGTCATGTTCTGGTTGGCTTCACTTCTATTATAAAACCTATTGGTCCAACCACTAGTCCACCTGCTTACCAAAATCAGGTTCCCCCACAGACGGTTACAAACCGTCTAAAGGTTGCCTGGCAACGAGGCTAGGCCTGTTTCCAGCAAGTCACGGTCAATAAACTGAAAGTCCTCTAGTACACGCTCGGAGTAATTAGGCAACGGGCGCTCACTCAGCATCTGTTCAGCTTTCTTGAGACTTGCTTCTATTATAGAGAGAGATTGAAAATCTACCTGTCCACCACGTTTCTTACTAAGCACAACTGATTTGTAGGGCGTTTCATTGGGCTTAACACTGCTCACCAATGGATGGGAGACCAGCAGATGCCCTTGATGCACTAGATCACGACACCGTATTAGCACATCTAGCAACGTGCCCGTAACGAAACAATCCTGTTCTAGCAGACTTACACTTGTGTTGTTTGTCACGACAATTACTTTTCTCCGCAAATACCATCACCTGTACTTATTCTAACCGTAAAATCTAAAAAAAGACAAAGTACGAAAACACCTTCTAGGTGCCATTCGTCTCTGTCTTTTACTACCTGAGAGATTTTAGAAGCCGTAAAAAACGACTCACTGCTCCTTCGGTGCTGCATCTAGGCAGCTTTCCAGAGTGCTGTCATTACGCGGCCCTTTTGCCTGAAAGTTTAATGCGCTGCCGGCAAAGCAGCCCAGTTTGCTCCTTCGGCGCCGTTTGCGAATTCGACGGTCTCTCCCGCGTAAATCATCCAGCTTAACTATTCAATTCGTTCTTTTTCGCACAAATATGTACTTATCACTGTGCAAACGGTACTACTTAGCACATCTAAAGCATACCATTAAGCCTGCACTCTGGCAATAGCTTTGCACGCCATAAATTATAGACTAACTTCACTCACTTTTTAGGCACATCACCTGTGGTGCACAAGAGAAACTTTATGCAAGGAGTAGCGTACTACATCTGAAGGAGGTTTTACAACTGCAGTATCTTTCTTGTGGTAAAATCGTAATAGTAGCAATGCCTATGAGTTTTCCTGACCAGGAAGGAGGAAATAGATGATGTTAGTATTTGACCAAGTGTCTAAGAGCTATAAGAAGGGTAGCGTTAAGGCGGTCGATGACCTAAGCCTACACGTCAGGCCTGGTGAAATTTTCGGCTTCCTAGGGCCTAATGGGGCCGGCAAGACAACCACCATCAAGATGGCCGTCGGGCTACTCCGCACTGACGCAGGACGCATAACAATCAGTGGATACGATATTGCTAAGGATCCACTGAAAGCTAAGGCTGTGATGGGTTTTGTCCCCGATAACCCTGATCTTTATGAGCGTCTAACCGGCCTTGAATACCTCAACTTCATTGCCGATGTCTACCGTGTACCGGTTGACGTACGCCGCCAACGCATAAGCCGTATGCTGGAAATGTTTGAACTTACTAATGCCATTGGTGATTTGGTGCAAAGCTTCTCACACGGTATGCAGCAGAAGCTAGCACTCACCGGTGCCTGGCTACATGATCCCGACGTATTGATCCTTGATGAACCAATGGTTGGCCTCGACCCACGCTCAGCCCATCTTTTCAAAGACCTGATGCATGAGCATTGTGATCGTGGCAAGACGGTTTTCTTTTCCACGCACGTACTAGAGGTAGCCGAGAAATTATGCGATCGCATTGGCATCATCAACAAAGGTAAACTGATTGCTTGTGGCACGATGGATGAATTACGCGACCAGGCTAAGAGCGAAGAATCGCTGGAAAACATCTTCTTGGGGCTGACCGAGCAATGAGCATGTTACTAAAGTTAACTATTCTTAATATCAAGAACACATTCGGCCTATCTGTAATGCGTGATCGCATTCGTAAGCGCGACAAAATCTGGCGACCTATATTGATTCTCTTATCACTTCTATATAGCTTTGGCGTCCTTGCTTTTCTTTTTTCTAAGCTAGCTGATGCCCTCGTCATGACCGGTATGCAATTTGGGCAACCGGAAATTGCCTATACTCTCGCTATAGTTGCCATCCAGATTGTGGTTCTGGTCATGGGGTTGTTTTTGGTCATTTCAACCTTCTATTTCTCCAATGACCTATCGATACTGGTGCCCTTGCCCCTCAAACCGTCCTACATTTTCACTGGCAAGCTGGCCACAGTGATTATCAATGAGTATTTGACAGCAGCACTTTTCTTTGTGCCGACAGTCATCGCTTATACGCGCTTTGCTGGCGGTGGAATTGGCTATTGGCTCACCCTGGTCATTATATTCCTCTTGCTACCATTGTTGCCACTCGCTATCTCCTCAGCTTTAGCTTTGGGTATGATGAAAGTTATCAACAGGCGGCACCGCGACACCTTGATGGTAATTGGGTCGTTATTGCTGGTGATTGTTACACTAGGACTGAATTTCTTTATTCAGGCTAACTTGGGTGAAGATCCGGCTGCGCTAGAGAAGCTACTCACGAGCCGCTACGGGCTGATTGAGACAGTCGGCAGTCGCTTCCCTGCCTCCATCTGGGCAACAAAAGCCATTGCCCAAGCAGGCACCTCAGAAGGTTGGCTTAATCTAGGCCTATTTCTTGCCGTAACGGCCTTGGCGTTTTTGCTACTGATGGCCCTCTCAGAGAAGCTGTTCTTTGCGGGTCTCATCGGCGGCGATGAAGTAGTCCGCAAGAGCAAGCGTCTATCACAAGCTCAGTGGGAATCAAAAACACAGCAAAGGGGC
>DIPA01000098.1:6043-6990 GCA_002427055.1 Firmicutes bacterium UBA5500
GGAATCAAAGACACAGCAAAGGGGCGTTTTTGCTGCACTATTTTGGCGCGAGTGGAAGCTATTCTTGCGCACACCCATCTTTGCACTTAATGGATTTTTAGGTGCACTGATCATGCCCATTGCTTTGGTTATGCCACTGCTGGCTCAAGGTGGTGGGCAACTAGCTGAATTTCTGGCAGTGGTGCAGACCGAGCCCGGCTCAACCATTGCAGCCTTGGGAGTAGCAGCCATTATCGTCTTCTTAGGCGCACTAAATACAATCGCTAGCACTAGTATTTCACGCGAGGGGAAGCTCTTCTACATTTCCAAGATGATACCGGTAGCGGCTGAAACTCAAGCTCGGGCCAAGTTAACGCATGCTTTTGTCGGCACATTAGTTAGTATTGTACCGATCACGGCGGCCTATATTATCATCGTCAAGCCAAGCATTTTGGATGCTATCGCTGCTATACTGATTGGACTGTCAGGTAGCTTGCTGGGGTTGGCCTGTGGCCTATACATCGATATGCGCTGGCCGCGCTTGCACTGGACTAACCCGCAGCAAGCGGTCAAGCAAAACTTTAACGCTGTAATTCCCATGTTCTTAGAAATGGCTGTTCTCGGCGGCTCGGGTTACCTAACCTTCAAGCTAATTGCCGCAGAATGGCCGGTGCATCTAATCTATGCCATTTTCCTAGGTCTGTTCACCTCTACAGGGCTGCTCGTCTTTCACCTGACTGTGGCCGCGGCCGAAAAACGCTACCATTCGCTAGACGTCTAGTGGACCGCGGGGACGTCAGGCAGCGTCCGAACGCCACTTAGATAATTGAACTGGAATACTAGGGCCGCTGCGGTCCTGCTAGGGCACTGGCTGGCGCTCTAGCGCTAGTCATCGCACGGGGGGCACGGCGCTTGCAACGTGCCCCCCGCAATTTCCCCCGGACCGTGGGACGGACACCTGGGCCCGG
>DIPA01000111.1:0-167 GCA_002427055.1 Firmicutes bacterium UBA5500
CAAGCCTGCCACTGCCCGCAAAGATTATGCTTTGGCATGCGCTCTCACCTCTCTTCTTTCCACTGTCGGCTCTTACTGACTTTTTAACAAGCTAAGTGCAGGCGTAAAGGGTGGATGAATTACTCCCTTTTCGGTAATAATTGCAGTCAACAAGTGCTGAGGAGTTA
>DIPA01000111.1:255-5857 GCA_002427055.1 Firmicutes bacterium UBA5500
CAACAAGTGCTGAGGAGTTACATCGAAAGCCGGATTCCAAACTCGCGCGCCCTCGGGGGCTAAACGAGTGCCACCAACATGAGTGACTTCGCTCGCCTCACGCTCCTCGATTATTATTTCTTGGCCTGTATTAAGGCTGAGATCAAGCGTAGACAGCGGACAGGCTACATAAAAAGGAATCCCATGCTCCCTAGCCAAGACTGCTAAAGAATAAGTACCTATCTTGTTTGCCACATCGCCATTACGAGCAACACGGTCGGCACCGACTATTACTAGATCAGCGCCACCTTTTGCCATGAGCCAACCAGCCATGTTATCAGTTATCAAAGTAACGGGGATACCGTCCTGCATCAGTTCAAAAGTAGTAAGCCGACTGCCCTGGAGATAGGGACGCGTTTCATCGGCGAAAACCTCTACTTGCTTGCCCTGCTCAACAGCCGCCCGGATGACACCGAGAGCCGTTCCATACCCAACCGTAGCCAAAGCGCCAGCGTTGCAGTGGGTCAATATTCTCCCATGGTTAGGCACCAACTCAGCACCAAAACGGCCAATCGCACGGTTAGTAATTACGTCTTCGGCGGCAATTAGATCGGCTTCCTGTTCAAGCCGCTTGGCTAGGCCTATCCCTGCGAGACCGCTTGCCACCCGTAGCATACGCCCGATTGCCCAAGCCAAATTTACTGCCGTGGGTCGCGTAGCCCGCAGTTCTGCAGCAGCAACAGTCAGTTCCTTTTGGCAGGCTAACGCGTTATTATTGCCACAAGCCTGCCCAGCCAGAACCATACCATAAGCGGCAGCAGCGCCAATAGCGGGTGCGCCTCGCACAATCATCTGACTGATCGCTAACCCTACCTCTTGGTAGGAAGTACATTCTACCCAAACAATGGTGTTTGGTAACTTGGTTTGATCCAGCAACCTAAGACTCTTACCAGTCCAGTCAATTGCACGCATAGTCTAGGCCCCCTACTCAAAGCATTAGGCATACATCTGTAGCCCAACTAGTGAATACTCTTCGCCATACCGCCTCTACTTCCTGCTATCTGGCGAAAGTAACAAGTGATCTAGATCTTGCTTCAATTGCAGAACCGGTCGAAATAGATCCCCTTTTTCTGATACACGTTTTTGTATATTGAATAAGGTAAAATCTTGTGGGCGCGCCCGCATAGAGGCTACTTCCTCCCAGGTCAATGGCGTTGAGATAGTTGCACCTGGTCGCGGCCGCAAGCCATAGACAGTAGCAAGAGTTTTTCCCAGTGCGTTCTGCAGATAATCTAAATACAGCTTACCCTCACGCTTGGCAATTGATCTTTCCATAGTGGTAATCTGTGGCAAAGCAGCATTGACTGCCTGACATAGGGAGTATGCAACTTCTCGGATTTGTGAGTAAGTATAACGAGGCCTAATTGGAACGAAAATCTGCAATCCAGTGGAACCCGAGAGCTTAGGAAATCCCTTGAGTCCCCACAACTCTAGCCCTTGGGCTACCGCCATAGCCGTTTCGCAGATATGTTCCCAAGTTACCTTCTCCATAGGATCCAGATCGAAAACAATGAAATCTGGCTGTTCTAAAGTTCCAATCCTAGAAAGAAAAGGGTGAATTTCAAAAGCACCAGAATTGACTACCCAAACTAAGGCGGCTACATCATCTACCAGGCAGTAATTAATTATACGCTTGTCAGAAGCCAGAGGAAAAGTCTTTAGCCAAGCTGGCGCATGTCCCGGTGTATGCTTCTGATAAAACGATTTTCCTGCCCACCCATTAGGATAACGCGTCAAGACTAACGGGCGTCCGGCTAAGTGCGGTAGCAACCAAGGGGCTATTTCCACGTAGTAGTTGATGACCTCGCCCTTAGTGATACCTTCGTCTGGCCACCAAACTTTTTCTAAGTTGGTAACAGTGATCTCTTTTCCAGCAATAGATAATTGCGTCACCTTTACACCCCCTGCTGGTTGAAACTGCAACTATCCCTTGTAGCAGACTGAAAACCCAATATGACCGGAGCCCGTAACTTCAAATCAGATGACCACTCCATGAATTTGATCCGAACTGCTAGGAGAGGTATAACCCACCTAACGACTCTGTCGGCTATAGATAATTGCTTAAGAAAAGGGCTAACTGCACTGGTTGCTGCCTGCAGATATCCATTGATTGCCTGCCAATCGCTATTGCTGAGTCCGCTACCGGCACGGCCAACATAAACTAGTCCTTCATCAGAATATAAGCCCAACAACAAAGCCGAGGGCATACCGGCCCGTAGCGTATATCCTCCTACCACACAATTCACGTAGCGCCAGTGCTTAATCTTACGCCAATCGGAACTCTGTTTGCCAGGAACATAACGGCTCTGCAAACGCTTAGCGACTATACCTTCCAAGCCTGCTGAACCAACTGCTGCAAACAATTCCTCACCGGCAGCGAAGCTTTCTACCAAGTAAAGCTGCGGATAGTTGTTAGGCCACAGGCTGGCCAACGTAGACTGGCGTCGTGACAGGGGCCACGAGCGTATGTCTTGCCCCCGCCAATAGAGCAAATCAAAAACGGTATAAAGAACAGGCCATTGCTGTGCTCCACTATGAATGGCAGCTATCTGGCGCCGCTGATCGCGCTTCAAAATTAAGTCAAACTTAGGTTTTCCCTGCGCTAAAACAACGAACTCACCATCAATTACAGTGCCGGCCGGAAAGACGTCTCTGAGCCCTGCTATCTCTGGATACTGATTAGTTCTATCCGCTCCTTTGCGATTCACTAATCGTACCAGATCTTTTTCCCAGAGGGTCAACATGCGTACCCCATCCCACTTCACTTGAAAGACCCATCCCGGCTCCACAAAGGGTGCTGGCCAAGACACAGGTTCCATCGGGCTAAAATCATAGGTAAACATGGTTTAGTTACCAATTTGTCGTTCGGACTGCTTTTGTTTGTTTGCTTCCACTAGTGCTAAGCTAGCCTTTAGGGCCTCCATGAGGTCAACCACCTTACCAGGTTGCTGCGCCACGGGCATGCTAACTGATTCACCCGCTATCTTAGCCTCGATTGCCTTAAGCAGTTCAGCCCGATAGTCATCAGTGTACTTTTCTGCAGTAAAGGCAGTACTAAGGCTGTCAATGAGCTGAGTCGCCATTTGAATTTCGTTATCGTGTAGCTTGACATCCCCTGCCGGAGCTAAAACCTGTGCTGGTCTGATCTCATCAGGATAGAACATCATAGCCAGAGACAGGCATTCTGGTAGTACACGCACGGCAGCAAGATGCTGCTTGTCGCGTAACACCACTTGAGCCACCGCGATTTTCCCTGTGGCCTCCATAGCCTTACGCAATAGCCAATAAGCTTTCTGACCAGTGTCACCCACTCCTAGATAGTAAGATTTATAGAAATAGATGGGGTCGATCTCAGACAAGTCTACAAAATCGATGATATCAATTGACCGAGTCTGAGCGACAGCGAGTGCCTCAAAGTCATGTTCCTCGAAAACGACAAAACGCCCTTTTTCGTACTCATAGGCCTTTACTAGCTCACTTGCCTCAACTTCTTGATCACATGATGGGCAGAATTTGCGATATTGGATTGGCGTATAGCAAGACTTATGCAAGGTGCGAAAACGAATATCCTTGTCTTCAGTAGCAGCGAACATCTTTACCGGCACATTAACCAAACCGAAACTGATAGAACCATTCCATAGACTGCGCATAAGAAAAACCACCTCCGCTAGGCTTTTGTTTTTAGCCTAACCGTAGGTGGTTTAGTTTAGTCTATTGATATTAGTGATCGCAAGGTGCAGAACACTCAACACAGCTGCGTTTCTGTGCTGTGAGCCTTGGTTCCTTTTTCAGTTCTTTTACCAATTGCATGACTTCACTAAGCTTATCAGCATCTCCTTGTACAGCTAGTGTAATCGCTCCTTCTGAATCACCTACTCCACCTGCGGCTACAACGGTAGCATCAACCGCGAACATGGCGTCCAATGCCTCCACTTCGGTAATGATTTGCCCCGTATTTACCACAAACAAACCACAAGCCATACCATAATGCTGATCAATCTTACTCTGCCCCATTACTGCACTGGCGGCAATCACATCGGGCACAAGTTTCTCCATACCTATTGGCATAATCAAATGTGCACCACTAGCAGCCATATAACCTATAGCCTGCCCAATCGTCCCTCCATTGCTTCCCCCCAGCAATATACCAGCATTCCCAGTCAAGTCAAAAGCATTTGCTCCCTTAATCAATACATCATCTGCTGTGAAATCCCTGATCACTTCATTCCAAGGCAGCTCAACGCGCTCTCCTTGCACAAAGACTGCTGGAGCTTGACGCGTTTTTAAATCGGTAACGCAAGGCACACCCTGGCTAATCAGACCTGCAGTATAATTACCCTTATCAATTGTTTGCCCAGTTAACTCCTCTAGTACATAGGCATTGGTAGTGCCCCCAGCAATGATCAGACGCCCATGACGCAGCGCCTGTTGTACGCTGGCCATATGAGCTACGGCGCGCCCCAGAAGACGTTTAGATTCACTGGTCGTTAAAGTAAAAAGGCAAGTAGGCAATCTAAATACCCCCCACATCTATTGCTGTAAATTTCCCTTAGCCTTTCAATCTTGAATACGGGAGAAGTGTCTTAAGCCGTTACAGTGATTCTGGCATCAATCTTACGCTTGACGCGGCAAAGTGCGTTATCTACTGCCTTGGGTGTTGTATCTAACACCAGAGCTATCTCCCGGTAGGTTTGATCATTAAGATATAATAAAAACACTTTGTACTCGAAGTCGCTTAACAAGTAACGCAAACTAGCACAGACAGCGTCTAGTTGATCACGGACTAAGAACACTTCTGCCGGGTCAGTGATTCTTTCGTCTGGTAGTACTTCGAGCAGCTGCCGATCAGAGCCATCACTGTAAACGGGCTTGTCCAAGGATAGGTAGTAATTCAGAGGAGCGTGTTTTTGACGGGAAGCCGCCTTGACGGCCGTAATTACTTGCCGCGTGATACACATTTCAGCAAAAGGACGAAAGCTTGTCCCTCGCATGGGGCAAAAATCGCGCACAGCCTTATGTAAACCAATCATGCCTTCTTGCATTATGTCGTCCCGGTCAGCACCGGCGATGAAGTATGACTTCGCTTTACTCATGATCAGAGAACGGTATTTCAGTAGCAAGTAATCTCCGGCACTATTATCACCCAATTGTGCAGCCGTTACAAGCTCTTCATCAGTCTGCTCAGCGTAACGCGCATGTTCCTGCATGGTCCACTGCAGCATATATCGAACCTCCTGACGTCAAAAATAGTTATTAATAAATCACACTAAAAGATCTAACTTTTGCTTTAATTCGAGACTATTTAACAGAATAATAACTAACAAATATGTAGTTGTCAATGTAATTTGCAGAACTAACAGTAATTCGACACTATTCTGCTATATGCGACATACAGTTAATAATTGCCTGTTGCGAAACTAGCAAAGCCGTGCTATACTAAACGTCGCCGCATGGTCTTGCTAGTTATTGTTTTAGCAGATGAAAACCTTGACGGTGCAGCGTAAATCAGATATAATTTTACATGTTCGCCACGGGGCGTAGCGCAGTTTGGCTAGCGCGCCTG
>DIPA01000130.1:0-3661 GCA_002427055.1 Firmicutes bacterium UBA5500
GAACAGCTCACTATGTTCAAACATAGGGGTACGAATCTCCTGGAAGTTGGCCTGCCGACAGATGTTGCGAAACACGCCTTCCACGTGCTGAAATTTAGCCACTTGGGCAGGCAGAATATCAACTGTTCCCCGTGGTGCGGTTGTTAACACTTTGGTCACTCCTTGCAAACAAACTTTTTCCTAGTATATCACAGCAGAGCATCAGTAAGCTAAACAACTATTACTTGAAGGTCGTAATCTACTTTCAGGCAAAGAAATAAGGCCGCCCAGCGGCTGACTGGAACGACCTCTATGTATGCTGTCTATTATTCTAGAGTTTCTTCCTCGACGACTAGATTATCGTCCTCTTTTTTCTTCTTCATAAACGGCATTTTCTCAATAATTGCGGGCAGTCTTTCTAACAAAGGGGCGAGGCCTTTACTCTCCTGCTTATCAATGACTAACATGTCAACTTCTTTACCACAGACAACCACAATGGCAATGGGGGTAATAACAGCTCCGCCACCGCCACCTGAACCTCCACCACGCTTGACGCCATCGGTATTACCACTGCCCATACCAAAACCAAAATTGGCCTTGATGATGGGAAGTAAAGTTACCTCACCCACTGTGATAGGATCGCCGATGACTGTCTTGCTGGAAATGAGGTTTTCCAGCTGGTCGGTAAACTGATTGAGGTCTGGCATGCTTTCTCTCTCCTTTCTTACGCAATTTACTCCACCAAATTGAACGCACTGGCGGCTCTAGGCCTATGCAAGCAACCAGCCAGAGCCATTGAATAGGATATAGACGTGAACGCCATTTAGCGTCAGCTTGGAATGCTACGTCTGTGTTAAGGTCAACCTGCAAGCTAATGGGTTGCCTAGGTAGCTGCGTAGCGCCCAAAAATGCATAAATCCAACCATAATAAGCCGGATCATCCACTGCTAATCGGAAGTGCCCATATAAGCAACGTATATGCAGCGCCCGCCAGCAACGCGGTAAGTACTTATGTAGTAATGAGCGGGCTGTTGCCCAAGAAACAGGCAAACGGTCGCTTTTTCTTGCTTGTGGGCCAGGGGCAATCGTCTCTTGGCTAGCAGAGGGCCGTGGCTCGCTACGTTTGACCTTTGCCTTGCTTTTAGGCTGAAGCTGATTTTCCTGGTGTGTCTCCCCCACAGCGAAGGGCGCAAAACGTATTTGCTTGATTTGCCACAATGCCCAACGCACATGCCCATCAATCAGTAAGTCTTGGTCACTACTTACCGCCAAGGTAGCGGTAATAGGAAGACAAAGGGCTAACAGTAGTAGCAGCAAAGGAGCGCTTATGAGCAACCACCAGAACAATAAGTTTACCTCCTTGCTACCCAGGTGATAGCCGCAACCTGGAGTTTTGGGCACTGCATCGCAGGGCTATTCATGCGGCTTATTCGACAAAAGACAGGCAAATACCTTTCATTGCCCGGGAAATATGTTAGATTTTGCGGCAGCCGGGCTAGCCCAATTACGCTGCCGCATAACTTCAAAGCCTAAGACAGCAGCCGCCGAGTTGGCAGGCAATGAATAAGGAAAGCGATATTGGTAAGGAATTTGCACCCGCAAATCGGCTTTTGCTAAGAATGAACGGGTGATACCACGCTTTTCGCCTCCGATAACCATAAAGAGTGGCATCGTTAGGTCGGCCTCGTAGAGAGGCGTAGCTTGTCGTTGGGCTGTACAGACCACACTCAGACCATGCTCTCGAAAGAAGCTAGCTGCCTCATCGGCAGTGTCAAAAATGGTACTTGGTATGCGTTCGGTAGCCCCGGCAGAGGCCTTGGCTACAATGTTGGCTGCCGACATCCAATTGCGTGGACGCAAAACCAGGCCTTGAGCACCGGCGGCATATAGGGCCCGTACGGCGTAGCCAAAATTAAAGGGGTCTTCTATGCCGTCGAGCATGACAATAAAAGGAACAGCGCCGGCTGCAGCTAAGAGCTCTGCCGGCTCAATATGACGCCGTTCACCTACCTCCGCTAGTACGCCACCATGCGTTTTGCCTTCTGCTAATCCGTCAATAACTGTACTTGGAACGCGAGATAAATTTACTGCTTGCTCTTTCGCCAAGAGTTCTATGCTTCGCCACGTTCTTTCGTGTCTTCCGGGCGCGCCTGCCCGCAGATATATATTATGTATGGGGCGACTCTTGGACTCTAAAGCAGCTAAAACTGAAATGCTACCTTCTAAAGTAGCCGTTGGGGTTTGCTCCGGCATGAAATGGCCTCCTTATGTCAGGGCTTTCCGGCCAGCAGGTCTGAACTTGCCTCTCAGCGCTGGGTCTTGCTTTTGATGAATTTCTCCGAGTAGTAGGAGAAACCTACGAGAACTAAGGCTATGATACTTATAACATAGTCAGGCACAGAGTGCGTCCAAATTACTACGCCTAGTAAAATAAGCAAAGCCCCATTGAGAGCTAATTTTAGCCGAAGCAAACGAATTAGGCTTCGGCTATTTTTAATTGTGCTGTCGGCCTTAATGTAATTGATGGTCTGTTTAGGATAGAAGATGGCTAAGAACCACGAAGCACCTCCTAAAACTATGACAATTAGGCCCAGGAAAGCTCGTGTATACAATATCGTCTCACCTTTTCTTTGAAATGTTCCTGCTACAAAGCAGCAAGCACTTAGGCATCAACTACTTATGGTAGGCCTCACCCCGTTGGATCTTGATGGCGCGATAGATTTGCTCAAGCAGGATGACGCGCATTAGTTGGTGGGGAAAGGTGAATGCTGAAAACGACAATCTCAAATCGGCCTGTGCAAGTAAGCTAGAATCAAGCCCATAGGAGCCACCAATGAGCATAGTAACACTGCCACGCCCGTAGGTCGCCTCTTGCTCCAGCCAAGCCGCCAACTCAGGAGAAGACATGCTTCTCCCAGCAACATCGAGTACCACTAAGGTTTGATTACCGGGCAAGGCTTTACGTATTTTAGCCGCTTCTTTTTGCAGGGCCTGCAAGACTTGCACTGGCGAATTTTCGTCGCTAACACGCTCGGGCGGGATCTCTTGTATGCGTACCTTGGTATAGGGCAGAAGCCGCCGCTCATATTCGCGGGCGGCTTCTCGCCAATATTTCTCACGTAAACTGCCGACTGCAATAATGGTTAGCTGCATGCCTATGGCGTAGCCACAAGCTTGACCTGCATGGTTTTTGTGGTACGATTACGCACAATCACGGCCTCTATTTGCTCACCAACTTGCTTAGAGTAAAGAATGCGCTGCATTTCATTAAAGGAGTGCACCTCTTCACCGCCCAGTTTGGTTAGAATATCACCTGACTTGATACCGGCTAAGTTAGCAGGGCTACCGGGACCAACAGCACCAATGTAAAGACCATAGTCGGTACCTAGGCCATATCTAGCATTTATCTGCGCGGTAATTTCTAGCTCAATGGAAACTCCCAAATAGGGACGAGTTACTTTGCCCTTTTGAATTAACTGCTCAATAATCGGGCGGGCAGCGCTGCTGGGTATAGCAAAGCCCATGCCCTCAACACCTTCAAGTTTAATTTTGGCTTGGTTAATGCCAATAATGTGCCCGTTCTTGTCGGCTAAAGCTCCACCGCTGTTACCGGAGTTGATTGCTGCATCGGTTTGCAAAAGTTTTAACTGCACACCTTCCATCTGCAGGTCACGGTCTAGAC
>DIPA01000130.1:3751-4028 GCA_002427055.1 Firmicutes bacterium UBA5500
TAGACCACTAATGATACCCGCCGCTGTGGAACGTTGAAACTGCAGGCCGAGAGGATTACCGATAGCCACGGCTAACTCGCCAACTTTCACTTTGTCGGAATCGGCAAACTGGGCAACGGTTAAGTTGCGATAGCCCTCGGGCAAGCTATTCGGATCAATCTTGATTACTGCTAAATCGGTTACTGAATCACGGCCAACCAAGGTAGCCGGCGTTTCTACACCGGGCGCAATGGTTACTGTGAGTTCTCGCGTATCTTCAACCACATGGTTATTGGTA
>DIPA01000130.1:4140-4728 GCA_002427055.1 Firmicutes bacterium UBA5500
TTCAACCACATGGTTATTGGTAACAATATAACCGTTGGCATCAATAATAATGCCCGAGCCGACGGCTTGATTTTCATAAGCACGAAACATGCTTTGCACGACATAACGATTGGTAATCCCAATCACAGCCGGGCCTACCCGAGCTGCTACCTGGGCCACAACGCCGGCTGCCGCCAAGTCAGCAGGATTATCGCCTGTGATAGGTGATAACTGATAGCCTGGCTGCTGGCTGCTTTGATTGCTGGGCCACGGCAAGTATTCCCCAAATAGGTATGCCGGACCGATGTAGGCAGCTATTATACCGCCGAGTAATGCACTGACAAGGGCCACGATGGCTAAGGTTGTAACGCCAAAGCCGTGGCTATTACGCTGCTGCTTATCGTCATAATATGGTTGCTGATACATATCGTTCAACACGCACACCCCCAAAACATGCTTTTTTTTATTATAACATGTATGCTTATTTACATGCTTATTGAAGATTATTCTGAGGCGAGCAAATGTTTTTATTTGCGTTTAGCTAACACAAAAAGGCCGACTCTATCAGTCGACCCAATTTTTGAGTTTGGTAGCGCATACGGGACTCGA
>DIPA01000130.1:4958-8099 GCA_002427055.1 Firmicutes bacterium UBA5500
GCTAACGCGAAAGCCACAGACCTGATAGTTGCTTTGCAACCATCACTTTATACTCCGCAACGCCAAAAAGCGCGTTGCTAAGAGTTGGCTGGGGATGATGGATTCGAACCACCACTAACTGATCCAGAGTCAGCCGTCCTACCATTAGACGAATCCCCAGCGGCAAGATTTATTATAGCATGCTGGTTTGGGAGCGTCAAGCAAAGGGAGTGCTGCTAAAATTAAGTAATTTTTATTGATATAACCTTAGACAAATTAAAAACCCAGAGCGATCAATCCTCTCTGGGTTTCTAATCCGGTGTCAGAAGCAAGCAATTAACTGCCACTAAACGATAACAGACATACACGAAATCAGTCATCACGTTGATAGATTATTTTGCGAATGCTCTCGTAACCAAGATGATAGGCCGCCATCAGCTGTTCAATGTCATAGCCTTCCCGGTAATGATAGCGAATTTCACGGTTACGCTGCCTAATATGGTGGCGCTGTCCGTTGCGTTCGCCCCAGCCCATGCGATTACCCGATTCTTTCGGAATATAGAGCTGTGTGCCCTGCACATATTTTTGTATTTCAGCTACCAGACGTGCCGGTAGAATTTCTTCTGCATTTTGGTATTTCAATTGGGATGCCCTCCTCACAGGAATAATGCCCTCTTTGCAGGTTATCGAATAACCTGGGTACGAGGTACAGAACATAAAAAGCCATGGGCGTGATCTACCCATGGCCGCATATCCTGCGAGGATGGCTTCTGCTAGCTTAGGCTAACAGCTTCCTTGCCAGGCGGTGGGCAGATCAAATGAACGTACGTTAATAAAGCGCACACGAATAAGTGCCGAACCAGTAACACGAACATTGCTGCGCACTTTGATCATCTAACCCACCTCCTTTACTGTAATTAGTATTTCCACTGCAAATCATACCATGTTGAAATTGCCTAACGCAAGGCAATTCAATTACTTTGTCACTGTTTCGTAATATTTGACATTCATTCCCCATGACTCTCCCAGTAAACATGAGCCGCCGGAATGCTAACTTCATTCTCTTCGCCGCCAATTACATAGAACCTCCACACCGGTTCCAGCTCTTGTTGCTCGCTCGAGTCCAAATCTACTCCATAACCTAGGCTAAGATCGAGAACTGTGATAGGCTCCGCTTGGGGTACGCTCAGCCGAGCTAAATAACGTCTAACTACCTGGTCTGCGGATACTAATGGTAATTGAGTGCGCTCGGCCTCTCCTATCTGAGCCTGTTTAGCAGTAAAGGATACAACTAACCCACTTTGTACTGACAAGCAGTAAGAATCTACGAAAACAGGAACTCCCTTGTATGTACGGCTAAATTCTACTATGTACTCGGACTCACTATCGGGGGCAGCAATAGCTAGATTCACTTGATAATTGAGCATTGCTGCCTCGCCCAAATAAGCTGTCAAGAATTCGTTAGCAGCCACAATTGCTTCTTGCCGGGTGTGATGAACAGGCTGTGGGAGGAGTGCATTATTCTGGTATTCTACGGTATAAAAATAAGGGTTCTGTTGACTTAATCGCAAACTCCGCTCGCCACTAATAAAGAGCAACCCATTCTCTTGCTTTACCTCCTGAGCGTCGGCACCTAACCAACGTTCTGCTAAGCTTTCGGCCGTAGCTTCATCGAGACTGACTTCACTAATAGCCAAAAGTGGCAATGGTTGCACCGTCATAGGTTTGGGCCGGGCTGCCAGATCGACATTGTAGTGCTGACTCAGTATGACCAAAGCTTCTAGGTCAGCATTAGTCACCGTGGTTTGGATTGCACCTACCCCCGGCAAGTAAAACAGTAAATATGCTAAATACAGGTCTAAGAGCAAGAAACCGATAATCAGGACCGTTTTAGTCTTGGACCAATTCATCGCGTTCCCTCCCCTAAGGCTTAATAAGCCCTGGATCATTTAGCAATTTATATGCGTGCACAAAGAGTCGTTCTCCATTTTCTAGCTCAATAGCCCATACAGGATAGAGATACATCGGTTCAGCATGAAAAGGTGCTGCGTCACTTAAATAATAGGGCCTTTGATAATAAGCTAGGTAGACGTCGTTTACCTTACGGTCGCCGATTGCCGAGGTAGCTCTTGCCAGCGCATCTTCTGCGCTACGAACCTCGAATTGAAAGTAGCCTGGCTGAATAATGTCATATGTTAGCCGCTGGTATCTTTGTACACCACCCGGCACTACTTCAATGTCCATGGTAGGCACAAAATCTATAACGGGGAGACCGTTGTAAAGTTGCACAAAGCCAAACCTGTAGCCTATCTCTTCAGCTTCTCTAATAGGCTGCATGCCTGCGCTAACTGCCCCCTTGGGCCAACCTCCCCGAGCCAAGACGAAGTTAAACGCTTGCTCAAACTGCTCTATGGTGGTACTACCTGGCGCACCGGCTGCTAACTCGGCCGGCTTTTCGCTATATTGCAGCATCCCTGTATTATGTAAAGTTAACACCTGTTGACGAGCTGTAATATAGCTTTCTGCCACCACGCCGCCCCCTTGGGCTTCAGTCTTATGCATGCGAGGCGTAATACTGAAAAAACGCTTAACAATGTCGGCCTTATTAGCGTTGGTAATTGGTGTGGCAGCCAGTATCTCTGGCAAAGTTGTATGAACAGCAGGGACATAGAGCTGGGAGCCTGGCACAAGCGCAATTTCCTTGGCCAAGCGCACCTCCCGCACGCGCTGCTCTTCGGTTAAGTGCAGGCGATTCAACGTGGGGAACAAGGAAGCATTTGCTTCGTCCACCCACTGCCACTTCCATACCTGGGTAGTAAAAGTATTTTGTAGATATATGGTTGCCTCATCTAGTGGAACTAGTAAACGGTTAAAGTAGATTTCTTCGGGGAATTTCTGCAGAGTTGCTTTACTGGCTGTTAACCACCAGTAGTGTAACTGTATGGGGCCAGCAAAACGATACTCGTAACTTAGTTTACTAAGACGCTGCCATTCGACTGACTTCACTGGTATAAGCTCCGGGTCAGTGGCTTGGCCAGAGTTTTTTGCTTCACCAACGGCTTCTTTCAGAGCTTCCCACAATGAATCATATTGCTCCTCGTTTAAACCGACTCGATAGTGTTCATTGCGATTATGTACAAGCATGTAATGGGGGCGAAACAA
>DIPA01000130.1:8215-8372 GCA_002427055.1 Firmicutes bacterium UBA5500
AGCATGTAATGGGGGCGAAACAAATCTATGTATGATTCAGGAATCTCTGCCTGGGGCTCTTCCACAAAGGCAGGACCGGGCACTACCAGCAGAGGAGCAGATGCATGTACGCGGGCAAAATAGAGTGCCGTAAAACGAAAACTAATTGCAATTAAGG
>DIPA01000071.1:0-249 GCA_002427055.1 Firmicutes bacterium UBA5500
TGGCATATAGGTTGTACTTTCGGTGCCAACCACATTCATGAAGTTGCTAATATTGCCGCTGGTGAGATTGGAGCGGAATTGCACCTTCTTGCGAATCCAGGCAGCGCACTCACGGGCAATAGCCTTCTGCGTCAGCTCATTCCGAAGCTTTACCTCGAACGCCGTCCCGTAAAGAGAGCGTTCGCGGTCAAGCCTTGGTATGTAGAATTCACGCTTCGTTTTGGGGGCCTTCTCTTGCAGGAAAGTCGG
>DIPA01000071.1:469-5793 GCA_002427055.1 Firmicutes bacterium UBA5500
AGCTTGTCGCCCTTCTTTATTGTGACCGTTAAATCATCCTTTACGGTCTTGGTTACATTATCGAGCATTTCCGGCATCTGCATATTATTGACTCCTTAGGTGTTAATCCGCAAGCTGAACTTTAGCTTATGGCGATACGGTTCAGACGTATATGGTAACAGTCTATACAGTACTGGCTTAAAATCCCGTGTCTTAATTACCTAACTATTTTATCATATCTTCAGTTCGCATTAAAACTACTCTTGCTTCAGAAGTTTTGAGAGAATCGTGAGGACTGGTTGTAATGCTCTTCGCTACTAGCCAGTCCTTTTCCTGCCCGGCATGGCCTTTCCCTACCCCTCCTCCGGCCCATAAAACGGCTTGCCCTTGTTGGGGCCATACATGTAGTAGCCCGTGGGGCGCTTGCCATTGGGCGTTTGGCTTGGCTTTTGGCGAGGCCGCGGGTGAGCCTTGCTACCGGTCTCGAACTCCATGCCGACTCTATACAGCCGCCTAGAAGCAACATTTAATGTCTCCAGCCCCATAACATCCCTTGCTACGAAGGGAAAGTAATCGGAGAGAACCACATCAAGCATCATAGGTTCTATCTCACCTAGGGAAATTGCTTGGTAGGCTGCCAGCTGCACCATGGCGATTGGCCCTAGCTCGTAAACTAGTAGGTAGGATTCTTGTTCCGGCCAAAGGCGGATTACTGGAAGTTTAGTCATCTTGGCGATACCTTCAAGAATTTCATCGTCATAGCGGAGGGCATAGCCTGGCGAGGTGCTATGCTTCTTAAACCAATCTTGTGCCTCCTCGGGGAAGTACTTTTCTGTTGCACGCAGGTGTTGCTCAGCTGAATGCTCGTCTAGAAAAGAAAAATGGCGACGGACTAGTGCCGTCGCCAACTTAATATATCTCTTAGGTTATCTTGTAGAATTTGGTATACGATTTCGAGGTTGATTTATATATGCTTGTTCTGCTACTCCTTCGCCACCAGTGTTTTGTATGTGGCATCCATGCCTAGCGCGCCGAGCGGAGCGGTGATGATGATAGACAACACCGCGACGGACAGAACCAGTTTGCCACACGGTAGCCCCATAGCAAGCGGAACGGAGCCGATTGCTGCTTGAACGGTTGCTTTAGGCAGGTAGGAGATTACACAAAACAACCGTTCCTGGAAGTTCAGCTTTGTTCCAATCAGGCTGATTAGTACACCGGCAGAACGGAAGGTCAGCGCCAGGAAAATCATCAAAACTGCGCCTAAGCCGGCTTCTAGGGTATAGCGGATATCCACGGCGGCACCGACAAGCACAAACAAGATGACTTCTGCCGCGATCCATAGCTTCCCGAATTTCTCGGACAAACGCCTTGCCACGAAATCTGTGCTCTTAATTTGCACCATACAGGCCATACTCATCACTGCCAGTAGCCCCGAAAAAGACACTCTATGCTCTAGCCATGTTTCTAACGTAACCAGAAGAAAAGACATGCCAAGGACGATAATCGTTTTTGTGCTGTTTCTGACATAGCGTTTTCTTGCATATTGCATTTCGAAAAACAGATGGAGTGCCCAGCCCACGCAAGCACCGAGTGCGATGCCCAGAACTATAGAAACAGGAACGCGGGCAAAGTCCATGATAGTAGCGCTCTCTCCCTGCGCCATGCCGAGCAGTGTCGTAAACAGTACAATGACAAAAACATCGTCGAGAGACGCTCCTGCGAGGATCAACTGTGGTATGCCTTTGTTATTTCCATAGCCGTTCTCTATCATCTGTACCATTTTCGGCACAACAACTGCCGGTGAAACTGCTGCTACAACCGCACCCATGATTGCTGCTTCCAGCCTTATTACACCGAATATTGCTGGCGCTATGAAAATAAAGGCGGCTATTTCAAACAATGCCGGGAAAAAAGACATCAGCACGGCGGGGCGACCGACTTTCTTCAGGTCTTTTAGATTCAATGACAAGCCGGCCTTGATCAGAATGATGACAAGGGCCATTTTGCGCAGTTCTGCCGATATGCCAAGAATGGAACTGTCTAAGAGATTGAGCGCATATGGTCCAAGCACAATTCCTGTAAAAAGCATGCCAATAATGCGCGGTAGTTTGATGCGTTGACAAATCGAGGCCATTGCCAAGCCAACTAGAAAAATAAGAGATAGCGAAGTTAGCATTTTTCATTCTCCTTTGGGCGCAAAAAAGCTGATGCTTTCTGCGTCATAAAATCACAGAAGTCATCAGCTAAGAAGCGGTTTAGGTTTCCCAAGGGAGAACTTCATTCCCATGTGTTTTTTATCATAATTGAGTCGCCAACGTCAATGCCAAAAATAGCGGAGCTAAAGGTGCGCCCCGCACCCTAGCGCCCTTCCACCACACGAAGAGACTTGATTACTTCATTAAACTGCCTAGACAACTCGTGGTACCTTGACTGTATCTCCGCTGCCGCATCTAGTGGAAACTGCACGTCGGTTGGATTAGCCACACCGAAATAGTATCTTGAGTTTTCGCCTACTATTCTAAGGCCGTAATCATCTGAAGAATGTTGCAGGCTTTCTTCAGTGGATGGCGTCTTTTCATAGATCTCCACTCTGCCTACTGTACCGTAAGGAAAATCCGGTTCTAAGGCCTGTACTGGCTTGTAGACGAAATTTAGAATTCGTAACGAATCCCAAACCTGTTCTCGAATCTCTATATCTCGCGCGAAACTTCTGGGCATTACCAGTGAATAGCCAATTTGATCGTCCTTATAGGTAACACCGCCCAATTGGTTTGTCAGCAAGCCGATGGCTACTATCAGCACCACTAAGCAGGCCGCTCCAAGCAGCCAGAACCGCGGTCGCCGATAATTAAGTGCATTACGAACACGAGCAGTAATGTTGCGCTCGCCAAAGGCCAGCAACCCATGTAGGCCGCTCTGGCGAACGGAGAACGCAAGTAACGAGCTGGAGTAGTTGGCCCTAATATCGCCTGTAGCGTGGGCAATTACACTCTCATCACAGGACATTTCCATGTCTTTGATCATCAGTGTATGGGCCAGCCAGACTAGAGGATTGAACCAATGCAGAGCTAATGCTAGGAAGCCTATTAACCTAACAACGTGATCAAAGCGACGAATATGCATTTGTTCGTGCTGGATGATGTAATCGCGCTCGTTTGGAGACAGGCCTGTCGGCAGGAAAATTCGTGGGCTAAACAAACCGAAAACAAAGGGGGTTTGAATGAGGTCGGTCTCAAAGATGTTGTTTGCTACTAAGGTTGCGATGGCTAGCCGGCGACGCAACTTAGCTGCAGAGATTGCTCCCGAGAGTAGCAGAAGCAGCATGCCACCTAGCCACAGCATAGTCAGCCAATTAGCGACCGCCCCATCAGCAAATGCTACGTTAGAAATTGCTGGGGCAGCCGAGGCTGGACTGGTTACCACCTGCATGTCGTAGCTGCTAGTGCCTCCCACTGGTAGCTGTAGCGACTGAGGCACTAGGCTCAGAGGGCTGACCACGGCCCAAGGGCAGAGTAAACGGAAAAGCACTACCAACCAAAGTAGGTAGGAGAGTAATTTGGGTTGCCTCCTTAGGAACATCCGCACTACTAGCACCGCGATTACTACGTAACTGGCTATTAGGCTCTGGTTTACAACACTGCTGAATATGTGCCTCATTTCGTCGCCTCCTTAATCATCCGTTGGATGGCGTCGGCCTCTCGCTGTGACAGTTTCTTGTCGCGCAAGAAGGTGGCTATGAAGGCAGGTAATGAATTGTCGAACGCCTTCTCAAGCAACACTTCGCTCTCATATTTCTGAACCTGTTCACGTTTGACCAAGGATGTCACTGTGGCCTCCACATTCTGTAGGAAACCACGCTCAGCCAGTTTGCGAAGCATGGTGTAGGTGGTTGATTTTTTCCACCCCAGTTTCTCGTGGCATACTCTGGTTAGGTCGGTGGAGTTGATCGGTTCTAGTTCCCAGATGATGCTCATGAACCTAAACTCTGCATCGAAGAGCTTTTGCAGGGTTATCACCCTCTCTGGGTTTATTGGAATAAACCTCGCTTTAAGTCTATCAGAGTAGACCAAGAGAAGTCAAGTGAACTAATGGGGGATTTCAATCGTTACCTGGCCTGCGCCGGTATCAGGGTCATTGGCAAGCACCAGGGTTCCGTTATGCATCTCTACTATTGATTGCGTTATATATAGTCCCATGCCGTAATGGTCTTTCGAAGAACGACTTGTCTCTCCCATATAAAACTGCTCCGTTGCCCGCATGAGCTGCTCTGCAGTAAAACCTTTACCGTGCCAGGGGGACGGGGTTATTGACACAGTTCGCATGGGTAGGGCCCAATTTACTCCATGCTAATAGCCGGGCATTCTGGCTCGCAATGGGGTTGCTTAAACGCGGGTTCTGCCCGCGCTTTCTTTTTACCTCCTGCATTTATCGCTAACCCCGTCCCCGTGAAGCCCCCAAATGGTCTACTATATGCATGTTCGGCCTCATGGCTTCATGCTGCAGGACGGTCCCTTACACCAAGTGCGAACATGGAAAGAGATGGTTGCCAAGCTTTGCCAATAACTAGATGCTCTTAGGCCAAGCGTGATCCCTGCTGCTCTAGGTTGAATTGGTTTTGAGCTAAAACCTCATATGTAACATCCTTGAGGTCAACAGTATGCACCCTCAGCCTCCTTGTAACTATTTCATCTCTGGGAGGGCAGGGAAGATAGTTTGGAAACCGGAGGACTATCTTCCCTGCCATTTGCTGCACCACCCTTAAAAGTGCCCCTCGCTAGGGGTTGTTATTGACCACCCTTCTGCTCATAATCCCTTTCCTCTTTCTCCATGAAGCACTCAAAGCACAGGCCCTCAGTTCCTAATAACACATCAAACTGCTGAATATCCCCTCCGCATTTGGTGCAACTACCTACTGCCTTGAACAGCTGCTTCCCTCTTTCCCTCCTGCGCTTCTGTATTCGGTCTGCAACCTCATCCCCATAATCTCTTCTGAGCTTGGCATTTGCCAATGCAATTAGCTCCTCAGCACTCATTTGGTCCTTCTGCTCATCTGTGAGTTTGCTAATATCAATCATGTCCAACTCATCCTCCGTATTCTTTCTCATGGTTCTTTCACAGAGTCTTATAGCCTGCTTGATGATTTGCACCATTTCCGCAGGAGGCACCAACGTTTCCTTAGTTGCAAACTGGTCTTTGACTGACAGGAGCCACCCCTCTGTGCCCTTGACCTTCTCAGCAAGGAACAGGTCTACCCCACTGTAATTTCCCATTTCCCATAAGCCTAGAACCACTGCATCCATGGTCTGTTCGTTCACTCTTAGCACACTATAATCCCATGATTC
>DIPA01000094.1:0-213 GCA_002427055.1 Firmicutes bacterium UBA5500
GATTACGCAAGGCAATGCTTGGCACATTGTTTCGTTTGCCATTTTTGGGGCTAGCCTTATCTTCCTTTACTCTAGCAGTGCCATTTATCACATTGTGCAGGCCAGTGCGCGGGTTATTCAGATTCTGCGTCGCATTGATCACACTATGATTTTCGTCCTAATTGCAGGTACCTACACGCCATTCTGTTTGGGGCCGTTGCGGGGGCCGTGGGG
>DIPA01000094.1:347-805 GCA_002427055.1 Firmicutes bacterium UBA5500
GTTGCGGGGGCCGTGGGGATTCTGGTTGTTAGGCGTTATTTGGGGCGTTGGCTTGTTGGGAATACTGTTCTCGATCTTCTGGATTGAGGCACCGCGTTGGCTAACAACCGGCATCTATTTGGTAATGGGCTGGGCCATCGTAATCGCTGCCGCACCACTAGTGCGCACACTTCCCAGAGGGGCCCTAATTTGGCTTGCTGTTGGTGGGCTCATGTATAGTTTGGGAGCAGTCATCTATGCAATCAAGAAGCCCAATCCTTTGCCTGGCGTATTTGGTTTTCATGAGATTTGGCATCTCTTTGTGCTGGCAGGTAGCCTTAGCCATTTTGTTAGCGTAGTGCACTATATTCCTGCTTTGGGGTAAAATTTGGCAGATGATTGCTCTTGACAGTAACCATGATTGCCACTAGAATAGGTACAATTACATAAAAATGTTCTTATCAAGAGTGGTGGAGGGA
>DIPA01000094.1:937-6526 GCA_002427055.1 Firmicutes bacterium UBA5500
AAGAGTGGTGGAGGGACTGGCCCAATGAAACCCGGCAACCTGGCGCATGCGTCAAGGTGCTAACTCCTGCAGAGGTCAATTTGACCCCTGGCAGATAAGATGTTTTTTCAAACCTCTTTTCTTGCCGGAAAAGAGGTTTTTTATATTTACGGCGCTATAACAGCAATTCTACATCAAACGGAGGCAATGACATGCAAAAATCATACGATGAGATTAATGCCAAACTTAAGTCCGGCCAGGCGGTGGTGGTCACGGCCGAAGAAGTTATTGACTTGGTACAAAAGCAAGGAATAGAGGAGACAGCACGTACTGTAGATGTTGTTACTACAGCTACTTTTGCCCCGATGTGTTCTAGTGGTGCTTTTTTGAACTTCGGCCACGCCGATCCCCCCATCCGCATGACCGAAGTTACCTTGAATCAGGTCCCAGCTTATGCGGGTATTGCAGCGGTTGATGCGTATATCGGTGCTACCGAGCTATCACGCGTACAAGGCATGGCTTATGGTGGTGCCCATGTGATTCAAGACCTTGTCGACGGCAAAGAGGTGGAACTCGTAGCTAAGGCATACGCTACCGATTGCTATCCGCGCACAGAGATTAGGTCGACAATCAGTAAAGATTGTTTGAACCAGGCCTACTTATTTAATCCACGCAATGCTTACCAGAATTATGCGGCGGCAACCAATAGTTCGGATCGTACGCTACATACCTATATGGGCACTCTGCAACCTAATTGTGGTAATGTCACGTATCAAACGGCAGGGGAACTAAGTCCGTTGCTCAATGATCCTTACTACCGCACTATTGGTATTGGTACACGGATTTTCCTGGGCGGAGCTCAAGGTTTTGTGGCTTGGGAGGGAACGCAGCATAATCCTAATCAAGAACGTGGTGCTAATGGAGTGCCGATCGGTGGTGCCGGGTCGATCGCTGTTATTGGAGATCTTAAAGCTATGAACAGCAAGTTTCTGCAAGCAGCGGTTTTCCGTGGCTATGGAGTGACACTTTTGGTTGGTATCGGCATTCCTATTCCAATTCTCGATGAAGAGATGCTTCGTTATACAGCTATCACTAACCGTGAGATCTATACAGATTTGGTTGATTTCGGAGTGGGTGCACGCCAACGGCCAGTGCTGAAGCGGGTCAACTATGCGGAATTACGCAGCGGAGAAATTGAGCTAGCTGGCAGGGCAGTGAAGACGATTACTTTCTCCAGCCTGACCAAGGCACGCGTAATTGCACAAACTCTCAAGGCATGGTTACAGCAAGGTCAATTCATGGTGGAAAAACCGGTGCAGCGCTTACCTTTGACAGTGAGGCAACATCATCTGCGAGATGCTGATGAAAATGAGGAGTAAAGATCAGCCTGCTTTAGGAAATCGTGTTTATCGTGAGCAGATGCGGCCCACAGGGCTAGTAGGCTATCGCGTTTGGGAGCAGGAATCGGACCTCATGGTTTTTACAGCCAGTGATCTGACAGACATAGCAACCAACAAGTTACGGCACTTGCGCCGGCAGCTAATTCATTATATCGACCACGATCAGCTTTTCTTGACTAGCCTTAGTCCGGTCGAAGTTGCATCGGATGCTCCTGCTGTTGTGCAGAGCATGGCTCGGGCTGCGAGTAGTGCAGGTGTAGGGCCGATGGCTGCAGTGGCTGGGGCTATCGCAGATGCAATCGGCTGGGAGTTGTTGCAGAAAACGGATGAGGTAATCATTGAAAACGGGGGAGATATTTTCCTGAAAACGGCCCTTCCTCGTCAAGTCTTAGTACAAGCCGGTAATTCTGTGTTTTCCGGGAGAATTGCCCTTGAAGTTGCGCCTACTGAGCTACCTCTAGGCATCTGTACTTCTGCGGGTACTCATGGACATGCATTCAGCTTGGGCAAGGCAGACGCGGCTTTGGTTGTGGCCAAAGACGCGGCCTTGGCTGATGCCACAGCGACAGCTGTCGGTAATCGGGTGCAGGTTGCGCAGGATGTTAATGCGGCTTTAGCTTTCGCTGCTAGCATTCCCGGCGTATTGGGTTGTCTAGTTATCAAACAAGAGCACTTAGGGGTATGGGGAGATATTAAGTTAGTTCAACCACAGAAAGGGGAGAAACCTGATGCAGCAGCTTGTGGAGCTATCGTTACGGCATAACCAAGCTGATGTACTGCGTTATCTCGGTTACTTGCCTGGCAAGACAGAGCTGACAGCGGAAATTCAGAAGCTACTTGAAGATTGCCGGCAATCATTTCGAGAAGTTGTTCATCCCCGTGGTATCTTCTGTACTGGATTACCGGAAGAGTTTGCTCTTGATGATTTTTGGGGGTCACATGACCTAGAGCGATTGCTGGGTCTGGCGCCGAAAGTGAGTTTGCTTGCCGTTACCCTAGGTCCTGATCTTGATGAACAGATTGCTCGTCTGTTTGACAGCGGTGATTATGCTCAAGCGGTTATTTGGGACGCCTTAGGGTCAGATGCCGCCGAGCAGGCTATGGAGTCGCTCTATGAGACTGTTGGTCAAGTAGCTTCTCAACAAGGCTTTGCGCTAACGCGACGCTTTAGTCCCGGTTATGGTGATCTGGCACTACAGTACCAACATCGTCTTAACCAGCTGGTTGCTGGGTCAACCATTGGCCTTACGGTCACTGAAAAAAGCTTGCTGGTGCCTCGTAAATCGGTTACGGCGATTACTGGCTGGCTGCCAGCAGAGTTGACCCAAACTACAGGCGAATCTAGCCCTGCCTGCATGACTTGCGGCCTGAAAAATTGCCAGTTTAGGCACCAACGGGCTTGTGAGGAGGATAAGCATGAAACGCAGTGAGCTGCTTAATGTGTTAGATAGAAGAATCTTGGTTTTTGATGGAGCCATGGGGACAATGTTGCAGGCTAAAGGCTGTCTCGCCCCTGGTGAATTGCCAGAGCTGCTGAATTTACGTGATCCGGCTGCCGTGAGTGAGGTACACCGAGAATACTTGGAGGTTGGGTGCGACCTAATTCAGACTAATACATTTGGAGGCAACCGTATTAAATTAGCCGATTTTGGCTTGGAGCAGAAGGTGCAGGAAATCAACCAACGGGCGGTGGCTATCGCGCGGCAGGCAGCAGCTGGAACCGGTGCCAGAGTGGTTGGCTCTATCGGACCAACCGGTAAACTGCTAGCCCCCTACGGTGAGGCCGACTTTGCTGAAATCTACGCTGCCTACTATGAACAGGCTGAGGCATTGGTCAGAGCCGGCGTTGATTTGTTAAACATCGAAACGCAATCGGACATTCACGAGGCAAAAATAGCGGTCATGGCGGCTAAGGCGGCCGGGGGAGATATTGCAGTAATCTGCTCCCTAACCTATGATACCAGTCTGCGCACCCTAACAGGGACAGATCCGGAGACGGCAGTCAGCGTATTGAGCAGTTTGGGCGTTGCCGTAGTCGGCACCAATTGTGGTTTTGGGCCTGAATTCATGGCTCCCGTACTGGCTCGACAACACGCTTTGGCCGATAGTTACTTACTGGCTCAGCCTAATGCCGGTCTGCCGGAGCAGATAGCCGGCAAAACTGTTTATCGGCTGTCACCTGAAGAGATGGCTGCCTATGTACCTAAGTTAGTAGAGGCTGGAGCGAATATGGTTGGTGGTTGTTGCGGCACCACGCCGGAGCACATGCGCTTAATTGTGGCACAAGCCCGGCGCCTTGCTCCCTTACCGCGTACACAGAATGATCACAGCACTTTGAGCAGTGCCAGCCGAACAGTATCAATCGGTTCTCAGTTACCGACGCCGATTATCGGCGAGCGTATCAACCCGACTGCTCGAAAACGTTTAGCCAATTCGTTGCGCCAAGGAGACTTTAGCTTGGTGGCGGCAGAGGCTCGCCAGCAAGTAGCGAGTGGTGCTCAGATTCTTGACGTTAACGTGGGTATAGGCCTTACCGCGGCTGCAGAGGCCGAATTGATGGCCTCAACCATATTAGCTGTACAAAATGCCGTACAAGTTCCACTTGCTATTGATACGACTAATGTTTTGGCTATGGAGTCTGGGCTTTGCCAATATCGTGGCAAACCATTGCTGAACTCTGTCAATGGTAGCGCGGAAGTGCTTACTCCTGTGCTAGGTTTGGCTGCGCGCTATGGTGCAGCCGTTCTCGGTCTAACTCTCGATGAACGAGGCATACCGGCTACTGCCAATGAGCGTTTGGCAATAGCACGAAGCATAGTCGACGCTGCTATAAAGAGTGGTATCAGGCGTCAAGATATCTACATTGATACCTTGACCCTCACCGCCGGTGCTGAGCAAGCTCAAGTGGTTGAGACATTGCGGGCTATACGCATGGTAAAACAAGAACTCGGTGTCAAAACGATATTAGGAGTTAGCAACATCTCCTACGGCTTACCGTGCCGTAGTACCATAAACAACTCTTTCCTGGCCATGGCTCTAGCTGCTGGGCTCGATCTACCAATCATCAATCCTCTGCAAGAAGGGGTAGGGGCTGTGCTTAAGAGCAGTGATTTGCTGATTGGGCGTGACCAATCAGCGCGTATTTTCGTAGATTGGGCAGGATCAGCCGATACAGCATTAGCGCTCTCTCGGCAAGAGCCAACGCCGGTTAGTACTCCTGAAGTAGCCTTACGAGAGCATATCAAGCAAGGGGAGAAAGCACAGTTAGCAGGTCTTGTAGAGGAGCTATTGGCCGCGGGTTGGCCAGCCATGCAAATTATCGATGACTGTGTAATATCGGCCCTAGATAAGGTGGGGGAGTTGTATACGGAACGTGTTTTCTTCTTACCCCAATTGCTCTTATCTGCCGCGGCTGCGGAGCATGTTTTTCAATTGTTACAAAAAGAATTAGCCAATGAAGAGTCCGCAACTCATAGTGGTGTCATCGTGATTGCCACTGTTGCAGGGGATATTCATGATATTGGCAAGAATATCGTTGCCTTGATGCTGCGCAATCATGGCTTCAAAGTGATTGACCTCGGTAAGGACGTATCTAGTGAAAGAATAGTAGCCACTGCCCAAGCCGAGCAGGCAGACCTAGTAGGCTTAAGTGCTTTGATGACAACTACCATGCCAGGCATGGCCGATGTAGTTGCTGCTTTAAGGGTGGCTGGGCTGCAGATACCGGTATTGGTGGGAGGAGCTGTTGTAACTCCAGCGTATGCTGATTCCATCGGCGCTCATTATGCTGCTGATGCTACTTTAGCGGTTAAACTCGCCCAGGAGTTAATTTGTGATAACGGGAGAGAAGAAGCATGACTTACTTACGTGACAAGATTACTCAAGGAAAATTTGTAACGACTGTAGAGTTAGAGCCCCCCAAGGGGACTAATACAGATAGAATACTGCACTATGCTTTGACATTGAGGGATTTGGTGGATGCCGTTAATATTACCGATAGCCCTATGGCTAACATGCGCATGAGCCCCATTTCCGTGGCTCACATTTTGCGAGGTAATATCGGCCTAGATACAATTTTCCATCTTACTTGTCGTGATAGAAATACCATCGGGCTGCAATCGGAGCTCTTAGGCGCAGCTGCCTTGGGTGTGCGAAATATCTTAGCACTGACCGGTGACGACCCCAAAAAGGGTGATCACCCTTCAGCCCG
>DIPA01000094.1:6730-7072 GCA_002427055.1 Firmicutes bacterium UBA5500
ACCAGGCACCACAGTTTCACATCGGAGTAGCGGCCAATCCGTGTGCTGATGACCTAGAGCGTGAGATAGACAGGTTGTTGGTCAAGATCGACAAGGGTGCGCATTTTATTCAGACCCAGCCGGTCTTTGAGGCAGAGCAGCTGGCGCCCTTTCTCAACAAGCTACCTCAGCCATGTATACCGGTGATTGCTGGTGTCTTGCCGCTAAAAAGCTACCGTATGGCCCGTAATATTGCCCGTAACATCCCCGGTATTCATATTCCTGCGTGGTTAATGAAGAGCATGGAAACAGGTGGACGAGCAGAAGGAATACGTGTTGCCCGTGAATTTATCGCCGAATTGC
>DIPA01000094.1:7227-13997 GCA_002427055.1 Firmicutes bacterium UBA5500
CACATCATGCCGGTTGGTGATGCAGACATTGTGCTAGAGCTACTTGCGGCTAAGCAACAATCAACAACTGCTCTGCAGCCGGCCTTAGTTTAAGGGAAGGAGGAGGCATACGTGGTAGACTCTCTTTCTCAAACAAGCTATTCATTAGGGCAGCGCATAGCGGATACTAGGATAGTTGTACAAAAATATGGTGGCACCTCAGTAGCAACCCCCAGATCAAGGCAGCTAGTTTGCAGCCGCATTCAAGCCGCCAAAGCTTGCGGCTATAGCGTGCTGGCAGTGATTTCAGCCATGGGGCGTAAGGGAGCTCCTTATGCGACTGATACTTTGTTATCTCTGCTTGACGGCACTGTGGCCAATGCACGGGAGCGCGATATGCTATTCTCTTGCGGCGAAATCATTGCCGGCGTTACTATCACTGCCCAGCTACAGACTCGAGGTTGTTCAGCCGTCTTCCTAACGGGGAGGCAGGCAGGAATTGTTACAGATAGCAGTTTTGGCGAAGCAGAAATTCTTGATCTTGACCCAAAGTGTGTTAGTGATCATCTAAACGCAGGTCGGATTGTCGTAGTAGCTGGTAGTCAGGGGGCTACTTCGGCTGGAGAGATTACCAGCCTTGGTCGTGGGGGTAGTGATATTACTGCCTGTGCGCTGGGTGTTGCCTTAGAAGCTGAACGTATTGAGATTTACACAGATGTTGCGGGAATTATGACGGCTGATCCACATCTGGTACCTGAGGCAAAACTCTTACCGGAAATTTCTTACCGCGATTGCTTACGTATGGCTAGTGAAGGAGCCAAAGTAATGCACCCTAAGGCTGTGGCAATCGCCGCCAAGCGTCCGCATACCTCACTTTGGGTTGGTTCTACCTACGGCGACAGTCTGGGCACTGTGGTGCGCTAGCAGTAGTTAGGCAGACCAGCCCCCCTTCATTTTCAGCAATTAGGCCAAGCCCCAAAAAGAGGAGCTTGGCCTAATTGCATACTTCTGGTAATCTTAAGGTAAGGCTAGCTTAACGTGGTTAACGGAGGGTAAGGGGGGAGCGCATGTCGAATATCTTGCTCAAAGCAATCTTGATCGCTAACATGTTATTTGCGGTAATAATCGTGTTTGGAGAGCGCAAGCGTCCACTTGCAGCTTTGGTATGGTTGCTCCTGCTACTATTCTTGCCGGTAGTTGGTTTCTTGGTCTATATGTTCTTTGGACAGAAACTCCTGACAAAACGCAAGTTTAGGTTGAAGCGGGAAGACGATGTGCGACGGGGCAAGATCATTGCCAATCAGCATCGGCAATTGGTGTCGTTGCAAGATAGCTCGGAAGATGAGTCCGCCAATTATCTGGGATTGACGCGTATGAATTTGCTACAAGCTTCTGCCCCCATCACCTTAGACAATGAGGTGCTTTTCCTTGTGCAGGGGAGAGACAAGTTCGCGCAGTTGCTCGAGGATATTCGTTGCGCCACACGGTTTATTCATGTTGAGTATTTTATCTGGCGCGATGATGAGTTGGGGCAGCAGTTGATGGCTGCTCTCACTGAGAAAGCGCAAGAGGGTGTAGAGGTACGCGTAATCATTGATGACTGGGGATGTAAATTAACGCCGGAGAGTCTGTTTCAACCGTTGCGCGCTGCAGGCGGTAAGGTATATCGCTTTTTACCTATTACTCTTAACTTTGTTTTCAACGCTAACTATCGCAATCACCGCAAGATAGTGGTTATCGATGGTTGCATCGGCTATATCGGTGGAATGAATGTAGGGGTTGAGTATTTAGGTCACCGTCAGCACCAAAGTCCCTGGCGCGATACTCATCTGCGCATAGTGGGTCCGGCGGTCGCTTCGCTAGAGGCGCGTTTTCTGATGGACTACATTTATGTCTCACGCGAAGAAGTCGAGCTTGGTGAACGTTACTTGCTGAGTGACGCACCCCGGCTTGGCCACTCACCTATTCAGATTGTCTCTAGCGGTCCTGATTCAACAGAACAACATGTAAAGCAGGGCTACCTGAAAATGATCAGTAGCGCCTACGAGAGTATCAATATTCAAACTCCTTATTTGGTGCCTGATGACAGCGTCCTTGAAGGGTTAAAAATTGCGGCCTTCTCTGGGGTGGATGTAAAAATCATGTTGCCTGGTAAGCCAGATAAAAAGCTGGTTTATACTGTGACCATGTCGTATGCAGGGGAACTGCTAGAGGCAGGTGCCAGAATCTTTCTTTATGATGGCTTTCTCCATAGCAAAGCAATTATTGTCGACGATCATTATCTATCTATCGGCACGGCCAACATGGACATGCGCAGTTTCATGCTCAATTTTGAAGTAAACGCCTTTATCTATGATAGGGAAAAAGCGAGTGAATATAATGCTATTTTTTACAAGGACATAGCTCACTCACGGGAACTTAGCTTAGCTGAATACAACAGTCGTAGCGCATGGAGTAGGTTAGCTGAGGGCGTCTGTCGACTCTTTGCGCCGATTATGTAGAGGAAAGTGGGGAGAGGCTATTGCATAAGTTCTCTGTGTTAGTAGTTCTCGTGTTGGCTATTAGCCTGTCAGTAATTGCGTGTACGCCGGTGGTACCAACGACGTCTGTGCCTGATGACTCAGCGTCACCAACCGCTGAATTGCCGCTCACACCTGGGGAGCCGGTGGCTGAGCCCGAACCGAAACCGGATCTCGCGCCCTTGGCAACTAAAGAGGCTAAAGAGGAAGAACCTGCTTCGCCAAAGAGCGCTGACTACGTTACGGTGTTAATGTATCATCACTTAGCGCCCCAACCAGATCCTAAGCACTATGGTCTCATTATTGATCCGGAAGAATTTGCGGCACATATGGCTTATCTCAAGGAACATGACTACTACACACCTACTTTGCAGGAACTGGCAGATTTTGTTCAAAACAATGCTGCTTTGCCGCCTAGAAGTGTGGTTATCACTTTTGATGATGGCTATGAATCGAACTATACATATGCTTTTCCGATTCTACAGCAACATGGCTTGCGTGGTGTCATTTTTCCTATAGGTCAAGAAATTCGCTTGGCAGGTGCTGCTCCTGGCTGGCACTCCTACCTTACGGATATCCAAATGCAGGAGATGCAGGCCAGTGGAGTAATAGAATTCGGTAGCCATACTTATGCTATGCATGGCAGCTATCAGGGAAGCCCATTTCTGCAAGTGGCCGCTTTGGAGCAAATAGTAACTGACCTGCAGGAAGGGGAAGAGCTGTTCGCTGCATTAGGGCTGCCACAATCAATTGCTATTGCCTATCCTTTTGGCAAGTATGGCGTCCAAGCACTAGAGGCTTGTCAAGCTGTTGGTTATCAAATAGCTTTCACAACCGAACCCGGTCGCGTGTATGCCAACTCATCACCTTTGCAGCTACCTCGTAAACGTGTGTCCGGGGGGTTGACCCTTAAGCAGTTTGCAGACATAGTGGAATAGGTAGGCTAAGAATAGTGTGTTTTTGAATTTGGCAAGTTTATAAGAGAGCAGTTTGATATAATGGAGATGTGCATGGAGCTTAAGCTACCATCTGAGCAAACAAAGGGCTACTTAATTACAACGATTGGAGGAAATTTAGCATGAAGAAGATCCTAGTCACAGGTGCTCTAGGGCAAATCGGTTCGGAACTTACCCTACACCTGCGCAACATCTATGGCAATGATAACGTCGTGATAAGCGATATCAAACCCTCGGTTCCGGAAGGCGCCCTGCAGAATGGTCCTTATGAAGTAATCGACGTAGTTCAGCCCGACCAGATTTTTGCTGCAGTCAAGAAACATAAGGTTAATCAGATTGTCCATCTGGCTGCTATCTTATCAGCTGTGGGCGAGGCCAAACCTACTTTAGCTTGGAATATTAACATGGGTGGCTTGTTCAACGTACTAGAGGTAGCGAGAGAGGCTAACTGTGCTGTGTTTACCCCTAGCTCTATCGCTGCTTTTGGCCCTTCTACGCCAAAAGATAAGACCCCTCAGGATACGCTACAGCGCCCCACAACCATGTATGGCGTAACTAAGGTAGCTGGTGAAAACTTATCTGATTACTACTTCCTGAAATATGGGGTGGACACCCGTGGCGTACGCTTCCCGGGCCTAATCTCATACGCTGCACTACCTGGTGGAGGCACCACCGACTATGCGGTTGATATTTACTATGAGGCATTGCGCAACAAGCGTTATGCGTCTTTTATTGCTGCGGGTAGTTACATGGATATGATGTATATGCCGGATGCGCTCAATGCCATTTCTACCTTGCTGGAGGCCAACCCGGATAAGCTTGTCCATCGTAATGCTTTCAATATTGCGGCCATGAGCTTTGCTCCGGAACATATCGCTGCTGAAATTAAGAAACATATTCCGGAATTTGAGATGACGTATGATGTCGACCCAGTGCGTCAGGCGATCGCCAACTCTTGGCCGAATTCGCTTGATGATAGCTGCGCTCGCGCTGAGTGGGGTTGGAGCCAGAAATATGACCTGGAGAGCATGACTACCGATATGCTGGCCCAGTTAAAACGCAAGCTTGGTCTCTAGACTTTGCTTCGAGTAGTAAGAACGGTTGCCTGCTTGATTCAGGCAACCGTTCTTATTTGGGCAAAACGACCTGCAAGTTCAAGATCTGTTCTACCAGGGAAATTCTATTGCAGACGGTTAGTCCATTCCCGCCAGCAAATAGCAAAGCCACCGCCCGTCTCTCGTTGTCAATAACAATGGACCCACTGTCTCCTGGTGCGCTTGGCAGGTCGCTGATTATCTGATCGGTAAAGATGGCTGTACCAACAGGCCCATAGCTTACTCTAACGGCGGCATTCAGCAAGAGCACTTTTCCCTCCGTTACGCCGGTCGTGCGTCCACTTTTCCGCACCGTCATGTCAAGCTCTGCTTCCTTGGTACCTGTGATTAGGCCAAGGCCTAAAATATCAGGACTGAGTTTTGCATCCGCAACCGGTTTAGCAACGGCTGCGTCAATGACATTAGTAATGGCGGGGGCATATGTTTGCCTTGCTTCTAAAGCCGTAGCTTTAAGGCTAGCTGCCAGCATGCGGCTCTCGTTCGCCCCTATGAAGGTCAATGGTTCAAAATTGGCCAACTGCGCAATAAGATCTTCGGGAAGGCGACCTCCATCGGCGGGTCCGGGGCAAAGAACGGGATCGCCAATACTAGCGCGCAGATCGCGACCGTTGCTGGAATTGGCCAAGACATGATTGTTGGATAAAATTAACTGTGCTTTACTTGCTGCGTCGAACACCAATGCTCCGAAGGGACCGGCAGTAACGCGGTAATGGCCGATACTCATTCCCGGTGCTGCCTTTTCTGCAATTCCTAAGGCACGAAAAACGCCACTGGCAATCACATCGGTCGGATGACCATCTATGAATGCTGGGATAATGTCGGCTTGTGCTAAGGCGCTAAGTGGTAGCTTCTGCTCCACCAATACAGCGAGGCAAAGTTTGTTGATTCTACGCCCACCTTGCAGCTTGTAGCCAATACCGACTCCTTCTACATTCGCTTTTGCCATCAGTTTAGCAACGTTGGCCGTTAACGTAGTCTGTAGAGTCATGGTTCAGCCCCCTTTCGCTCCATTCTATGCTTCTCAATAGCGGAATAGATGAAGTAATAGCAGGAGCTATGGTACGAGGGGCGAACCATATTGTAGGAGGGGGATGAGTAGTGACACAGCTTACACTTGATCTTTGTGCGGGTGCGCCGAGTGCGCAGCCGAATGCTATTCCGACATTTTGCCACCCGTCTGCTGCTACTGTGGCGCGGCGATTTCATTGTAAATTGCCTGGCTATCGACCGACGTCGTTACACGATTTGAAAGGTTTAGCTCGTTTGGCTGGCGTGGGGAAGGTTTTGGTCAAAAATGAAGCCGAGCGCTTTGGCCTAGATGCCTTCAAAGTGTTAGGAGCTTCTTTTGCCGTGGCTAACTTGTTGGCAAGGCGGTTAGGCCTAGAAGATGATGAGCTCGATTTGGCAGTTCTAGCAGCGCGTGCCCAAGCTCAGCTAGGGCAACAGACTTTTGTCACTGCTACTGACGGGAACCATGGGCGAGCGGTTGCATGGGCGGCACAGCAATTGGGTCAGCAGGCCGTTGTTTACCTGCCGCAGGGTGCAGCCAAAAGCCGTATTGACGCTATTACTAGGCATGGCGCAAAAGCAATAGTTGTTGCCGCTAACTATGATGCCGCCGTGCTTTTGGCGGCTGAGCAGGCCGATTGTAACGGTTGGCTGTTGGTACAGGATACAGCCTGGGATGGTTATGAAGAAATTCCTGCCTGGATTATGCAGGGTTATACAACTCTAGCTGCCGAGTCGTGGGAGCAGATGCAGGAGCTGGGCCTTGAACCCACACATGTTTTTCTGCAGGCTGGAGTCGGTTCTTTAGCCGGATCACAGCTTGGTTACTGGCAAACCCAAAAGGAACTGAAGAAGCCTCCGCAGTTTGTGGTGATGGAACCCAGCAACGCCGCCTGTTTCTATTCATCTGCCCGGCAAGGCGACAAACGGGCTCATACAGTCACCGGCGATCTGCAGACGATCATGGCCGGCCTTAGCTGCGGTCAGCCCAATCCACTGGCTTGGCCGCTCTTGCGAGATTATGCCACTGCCTTTGTTAGCTGCCCGGATTATGTGGCAGCCTACGGTATGCGCATCCTAGGCAACCCCTGTAGCGGCGACCAACGCATAATAGCTGGCGAATCTGGCGCTATAGGAGCCGGTGTGCTGGCACTCCTGGCTGACCCGAGGTACTCTGCTTGGCGGCAGTTACT
>DIPA01000094.1:14207-15351 GCA_002427055.1 Firmicutes bacterium UBA5500
CTGAACGTCCCCCTGTCTTGCTTAATCCTGCAGGGTAATGCTGCCGTTGGAAGTTGTTATTATGAGCTCAAGCTCGCCATTGCCTCGCTTTGCATCAACCTGATTCTTGCTTATACGACCGCCCTCGAAAGACCAATTGCCGGACCCTAGGTTGATGCTGCCGTTGCTTGTCTTAGCGCTTAGGTTAATGCCTAGTTCTTCTGGCAATTCTATTCTAACTGAGCCATTGGATGTGCGTAAGTTATAGCAGCCACTTTCAGGAGCGGCTTTGACGGTGATGCTCCCGTTGCTTGTGCGCGCAATCAGTTCTTTCGGGCCTTGTTCCGAAGTTACAGTTATGCGCCCATTGCTGGTATTAAGCGTCACGGCTCCACTTAAGTCTGTTGCCTCAAGACTGCCATTAGAGGTTTTAGCTTGCACCAGCAACGCGCTAGGTAAGGTCACCGTATAGCTGATTGATTCGTGCATCTTTGTGCTACTAAAGACAGCGCGTATCACGAGTCGATTGCCTTCCGCACTGATATCAGTAGACATTTGCTCAAGCTTCTTGTTGGCGCTGGCTTGGCTGCTCGCCTGAGCACGGTAGCGCGCTTCGATGGTGATTTCGTCCACGTCATCACTACCGATGAGTGTTACACTACCATTTTGTGATTCTACCTCTAGCTCAGCCAGCTCCGCACTAGGGTGAGCTAGTGACTCATTGCGTTCCTCCACCCAGCTGCCGATTCCTAGCAGGTGCGGTAGGACGTTGACCTGTTCAGATTGCAAGATAGACTGACAGGACATTAACACTACCCAAGTGAGTACGACAATTAACAGAGCTTTTGCCCATTTGTTTGACATCCGGCTCACTCCTTGTTCATAACTGGTAGTTGAGTGCCTAGCCGCGACCAGATAGCCGCCCCAAAACCGACGAGGCCGTAGAAGAGAGAGGCTAGACCACCGATTACGGGTAAGAAAGAAACTAAGGCTAATACGACTAGACCGAGCAAAGCAAGTGCCATGTCGGCTGCTTCCAGCTTGAGGTAGGGGGCTAGCCAGCGTCCTGCTAGCAAACCGAGCGCCACCTGCCCCATAAATCTGGCGACGAGAACAAGCAACCAGAGAATAGGCACCAGCGGTATGCCCAGAATAGTGATGATAA
>DIPA01000094.1:15454-18606 GCA_002427055.1 Firmicutes bacterium UBA5500
ATAGTGATGATAAACAAGATGGTCAAAGGTATCACTGCCAAATAGGCGAGCAGTCCGAACAGAGAAGCTTTGGCCGGATTAAGGTTTATAGCACTGGCAATACGTTCAACGGGCTGTTGGAAGAGCCAAAAGACTATGCAACCGAGAAATACGACCACTAGTAGACGACCAAAAGCGAAGCTGTGCTGCCAGCGATTGAAACCGAAGGGACCAATCCTGGGCCATAACTGACCCAATGAACCCAAACCAACGCTAACTTGTTCTCCATAGACTTGCGCTCCTGGGCTTCGTTCAACAGTGCCCCCGATAGCGACTGCCGTGCCATCTACAACAGCCGTGCTGTCAAGATATACAGAGCCACCAACGCAGACCACTTCTCCCAGCACTCGTCCGCCAATACGAGCGTTGGCTCCCACAACAACTACATTCTCAACCTGTGTATTGGGCGGCACATGAGCGTCCTGCCCCGTAAGAATAACATTATTTGGACCAGCACTGATGTTAGTAGTTGATAACAATGCCAGCGCTTTTTCTGGCCAGGGCTCAGCCGCCATTGCTGCCTGCGGGAGCAACAGAAGCAGGGCGAGCAAACTGCTGCAAGCAAGAATCCTTTTCATATTACATTCTCCTCCTTTTCCAGCCGGTAGAGGCAATAGGATAAAATAGCTAGTATAACCAAAAGCAAGCTTATTGCCAGCGGGGTTGGCGCCAGCAGACTCAGTACATTTCCTAAGGGCCGTATGATCGAGAGTAGGAAATGCAGGCCGGTTCGGGCCTTTAACGCCAAACTATAGAGCCTTTGATACACATTGGCATAGCCAAGCGCAGCAGCGCCAACCAACCAAAACGTAAAGTAGCATGACCAGGCGAGCACAATAGCGGCAAATTTAGCCCAGGTACAGCCGGTGCGGGTTGGTAGCATTTCCATCACCTGAGGCACCAAATTAACGGGGGCCTCGGCAGCGTACCAGTCGGTAGCCAATAATGCTTCTAATTCAGCATCGTCTATCAGAAACAAGGCTTGGCAGCTAGGGCAAGTTGCTAAGTGGTCTTCTATTGCTCGTACTTGCTCCGGCATTAACAGGCCCGCCAAGTAGTCTTCAAGTAGCTCTTTGACCTTTTCACAAGACATTCTCACTGCCCCCTTCCTGATGTAGATAGGCATCTTTTAGCAAACGCTTACCACGATAGAGTCTGTTTTTAACAATGGATAGGGGTACGCCCAGTTGGTCTGCAATTTGCTGATAGGATAACTCTGCTCCGTAGCAAAGCACGAGGACCTCCCGATACATACTAGGTAGACTTGCCAGTGCTTGCCGTAAGGCTATTCTCTCGGCTTTTTCCATAGTAGTGCGTTCTGGAGTTTGCTTTTCGATTACTTCTCCGGGGAGAGTACTGCTTACGTATCTTGCTTCCACCGCCCGTCGCCGTAGTCTGTCCAAACAAAGGTTAGAGGCTACACGCTTGGCGTATGGCAGGAAATCGATGTCTGGGTTTTTCTCAATCTGGCGGTACATCCGTATGAAAGTTTCTTGGGCGACATCTTCTGCCTCTTCTGGTGATTGTAGAAGGTGCAATGCTAGTCCAAAGATCAGTTTTTGATAGCGCTCTACAAGCAGGGCATATTTAGCTGTTTGGCCCTGACGGCAGAGGGCAATCACTTCTTGATCTTGCACGAAGGCACCTCCTTTATCCCACTACATTAACTCTAACGTATCTAGCTGCAATAAGTCTGCTGTAATTGTTAAAAATTAGCCGCGGGGTGTTGCTTAGAGCACAGGAGCAGGCATGTGCTCTCACAATATCTACCGATATAGTTGCCGCACGAATCAAGGAAGTGCATTGCGGAGCAATGCACTATCCAACCGTGCTTACAGCAAGCACCCCGCGTCCCCCTCTAATTGCGCGACAGTCAGGTCAGTGCAGAACTAGGCTTTTGTCAGTGGTCTCTGACCATCCCCATGGCTGCCTATTTGTTTATATAGTAGCCCAAGTTTGCTTTCCTTTACAAGTATTCATTTTACAAGTCAACAATGTTTTCTCTTTATTTTCTATACTCTCATCAGATACTAGAAGTATCTACTTTCCTTCTATCAGATTCGTGTCAGCCCGCAACACTGGCTTTATGTCCACAGCCAATTTCACCCAACAATTACGATTGTTCTCATTATATGGGTAGTGTTGACAAACGGAGCCATTGCATGTATATTCATTAACAGAGCTTACCCCTACTATCATCATTTTTTATGCTGATAGCTTTTTTATGAACAGATGAACTTTACACCACTACATCAATAAGGAAGCACAATATGATCGAGATAAAAAACCTTCAAAAGTCTTTCGGAAACAACCAAATATTAAAAGATATAAACATGACTATCGATGACGGCGAAATCCACAGTTTAGTCGGTGTCAGTGGTGCAGGGAAATCAACACTTCTGCGTTGTATTAACGGTCTTGAAAGTTATGACAGCGGAAGCCTCAAAATCGACGGAACAGAAGTTTGTGAACTTAGAAATGAAGATTTACGCCGATTCCGAAGCGGTATTGGTATGATTTTTCAGCAGTTTCTTCTTATGGAAAGAATGACCGTATACCAGAACATCGCTCTTCCATTAAGATGTTGGGGACGTAGCAAAGTCGAAATTGATTCCCGTGTAAGTGAGCTTCTTAAATTAGTTGAACTTGAGGACAAGAAGAACTCCAAACCCCGCGAACTCAGTGGTGGACAGAAACAGCGTGTTGCTATCGCAAGGGCGTTGGCAATGAATCCAGAAATTCTTCTTTGTGATGAAGCAACATCTGCCCTTGACCCTAACATAACAATATCCATCCTTGACTTGCTTAAAAGAATCAACCATGAATTAGGTTTGACGATAATCGTCGTAACCCACCAGATGGAAGTTGTTAAGCAGATCTGCAACAGAGTGTCTATTTTAAGCTCAGGTATCTTAACTTCAACCGGCGAAGTAAAAGATATTTTCTTAAAACAACCCGAAGCTTTATCAGAGCTTTTCAGCGAAAGAACTAACATTGACCTTCCCGAAAACGGAATCAATATCGAAATTATATATCGCGCTGGAAATTCATCCTCATTGTTGTCAGAAATGGCTATTAAAACAGGTGTTATATGTGAATGTCAATTAGAAACT
>DIPA01000092.1:0-2648 GCA_002427055.1 Firmicutes bacterium UBA5500
TGCGTCATACCCTGGCTATAGGCACCGAACTGATTTGGCTGGGGCCGTTGAGAAGGATACTGCATTCTTGTCTGATTGTTATGCACAGTTGCACCTCCATAAGTAATTAGCATCGGCAGCTGGACGCGCGGCTACTCATTAAGTTTGTCAACACTATCTAACTTGCCCTGCTGCCATAACGCATGTCACAGTTAATATCCCCCATTACCCGCAGAGCATGTATTACTTTGGCAGAAAAACACACATGTCATTCGGAGATAAAAAAGCCGCCTCATACGAGACGGCAATTATATCAGTTCCCCTAACTACAGCGGGAGTACCCGCAATTGGCACAAGTAGCACAACCGTTTTGCGGAATTAGCACGCCACCACATTCCGGACACAGCAGCAAAGATTGAGGACCGCGCGCCACATTCATGTCAAAACGAACGGTGCCATTAACATATTTCTCAATCGTCTTCCCAATCGCATCTGGACAGCTAAGCACCCATGTCTCCGGATCAACAATACAGGCTACGCAACGAATGCCCTTGATTTGATCCAATATGGCCGATACCTCTACCCCGCTGCGCAGCGCCAAACTGATCAAACGACTGACGGCATCTGATAAAGAGGAGCAACCTTCCTCGCCAGTGTTAGTAAATACCTCACAAAGACCATGTTCATCTGAATTAACCGTTACATAGAGTTTGCCACAGCCGCCAATCTTATATTTTTTAGTCATACCTGTCGTTTCATCGGGACGCATGCGCGGCCGCACCTTAGGCGGTGTTGCTTCCACCGGGCTTGCGCTAGCTGCAGCAGCCTCACTAACTGATGCACCAGCTTCAGAACTGCCCGGGGTTGATAGCACTTGGAACTGGCGACTGCCATCACGATAAATCGTGACCCCTTTGCAACCTAAGCTATAAGCCAGTTGGAAAACTTGGTTGACATCCTCTGGAGTAGCGTCATTAGCGAAGTTAACCGTCTTGGACACCGCATTGTCAGTATGGCGCTGAAAAGCTGCCTGTATTTTTACGTGCCATTCCGGAGAAACATCATGAGCTACCACAAAGACTTGCTGTACTTCTTGTGGAATAGCATCCAAGCCCTGTATCGTACCCTTGGCCGCAATTTGGCTCATTAGCTCTTCACTATAAAAGCCTTCAGTACGTGCTATCCGCTCAAATAGTGGATGCACTTCTAACAGGCGATCATCGTCAAGAATATGCCGCTGGAAACTAACTGCAAACAGGGGTTCTACACCACTAGAGACACCCGCGATAATACTGATAGTCCCTGTAGGAGCAATAGTAGTGACAGTTGCATTACGTAGACGAGGCCCTCCATCACAGTCGTAAATTGAGCCGGTGAAGTTGGCGAACACACCCCGCTCTTCAGCCAATTCAGCTGAAGCTGCTTTCGCCTCATGATCAATATAACTCATCACTTCTTCTGCCAGATTTACAGCAGCCTGTGAATTATACGGAATACCGAGTTGAATGAGTAGGTCAGCAAAACCCATTACACCCAGTCCGACTTTGCGATTCTTAGTTGCCATCTCCTGAATACGAGGTAGAGGGTATTTATTCGCATCGATTACGTTGTCGAGAAAATGAATTGCCTGATGCACAACCCGTTGCAGACGCGCATAATCTACGGCTGGCTTTGCGTCGGAAGTCACCATTAAGGCCAAATTTAAGGAACCTAAATTGCAGGCCTCATAAGGTAAGAGAGGCTGCTCGCCACAAGGGTTAGTACTTTCTATTTCGCCTAACAAGGGTGTAGGATTAGAACGATTAAGACGATCAAGGAAGATGATGCCGGGCTCGCCATTCTTCCAAGCCATTTCTACTATAGTCTCAAAAACGCCACGTGCTGACTCATAGCCCACAACACTGCCATCACGGGGATTGCGCAATTCGTAATCGGCGTCATCCTGTACTGCCTGCATGAATTCTTCTGTAAGGCCAACGGAGAGATTAAAGTTGGTCAATTGCGTTGGATCCGCTTTCGCCATAATGAATTCCATGATATCTGGGTGATCAACGCGCATGATGCCCATATTAGCCCCTCGACGAGTGCCTCCTTGTTTGACGGCGTCAGTTGCCTCATTGTAAACACGTAAGAAAGACAGGGGACCACTCGCCACACCGCCCGTCGTCTGCACCATGTCATTACGAGGACGCAAGCGCGAAAAAGAAAAACCGGTTCCACCACCACTCTTGTGGATCATGGCTGCATTCTTTAGGGTTTCAAAAATGCTTTCCATACTATCTTCAATCGGTAACACAAAACAAGCAGCTAGCTGCTGTAACTCGCGTCCCGCATTCATCAAGGTAGGTGAATTGGGCAGAAACTCGAGCCTAGTCATCATTTCATAGAACTGTTGGGCCAATTCCTCAGCCTGTTGTTCACTCTTGCCGTAATGCGTTACCTCAACCTTAGCAATGTTATTGGCGACACGCCGCAACATGTCTTCAGGCGTTTCAATTACCTGACCGTTCTCCTTCTTCAAATAACGCCTTTCTAGAACGGTAAGTGCGTTAGCTGTTAGCTCCACTTCTTCAGTACCTCCTACATCTAAATCTGGCCCACTAATCAGGCATTCCGAGCCCTTTGCCTTTAATATCTAAGAACAAAATAGTTGCTGCGCAACCATCACT
>DIPA01000092.1:2880-3100 GCA_002427055.1 Firmicutes bacterium UBA5500
GGGGTGAAAGAATATTGATCAAAGCGCTATTACTAGATATTGATAATACGCTGCTGAACGCCACCGGAGAATTGAGCACAGCAAGCAAAGAAGCTATTACTAGGGCACAAGCAAGTGGTATTAAGGTCATTCTTGCTACAGCCCGTGGTTACCGCTCAACGCAGGCAATACATAGAGAGCTACAGCTAACTACACCAGCAGTCTGCCATATGGGGGCTAT
>DIPA01000092.1:3147-3681 GCA_002427055.1 Firmicutes bacterium UBA5500
GCCCGCGGTTACCGCTCAACGCAGACCATACATAGAGAACTACAACTAACTACACCGGCAGTCTGCCATATGGGAGCTATGGTTTATGATTACACGATACAGAAACCTATAATAGCTTGGCCTCTTTGCACGAATATAGCCCATGAGCTGGCACAATTAGCCTCTGACCTGGGCATCCTCATCAGCGCTTACGTTGGCCAAGAAGTATGGTTCAACCGGGCACCTGACGTACCATTACGAGAAGACTGGGTAGTGAGAACAGATTTGGTAGCTGCCCTACAAGGCAAGTCGACGCTAGAGATGGTGGTCGTAGACGAAGAGCCAATCCAGGAGATTGCTAGGGCAATCAAGCAGACGCACTGGGCAAAACAAGTTGTACTGGGACATCTAGAAGAAGCGGGGCGAACCTGGCTATTCATTACGCGCGCGGGCATCAACAAGGCGTCGGCTCTTGATTGGCTACTGCCGCAACTTGGGCTCACCTGGCAAGACACAGCGGCTTGCGGTGATGGAACAGCTGATTTGGAGATGATC
>DIPA01000120.1:0-168 GCA_002427055.1 Firmicutes bacterium UBA5500
CTTGTCTCCTGCGTCGCCGACGCCAGACCCGTGCGCCGTCCTATTACGATCAGGCGCTATGCCGCAGCCTTTGCCTGTCTTGCTGTGGTCTTGATTAGCGTTTTCACAATGCCTAGGTTAACCCAACACAATGTAGCGCCAACGCAGGATGTTGCATTCAGCAAATAT
>DIPA01000120.1:301-701 GCA_002427055.1 Firmicutes bacterium UBA5500
CATTTGTTTTCAATAAAGGGAACGCCCAGCGTGTGAAAGCTAATATCCATATTCCAGGTCATTTCTGGCAAGATCTGACTGCCGAGGAGTTACATGCTGTTTTCCCCGATCTAAGAGATAGACGCACTATTACTGCCACCGCAAATTTCCAGAGCGATGACAACGGCGCAGCCCTATTCAACATTGATGCCCATGCGTTATCCGCGTCCGGCCTTAGGACATATATCCAGGTTGCACCTGACAAGGTTGAAGTTGATTATAGGCTTGAGGGTAAAACAGAAGTCTCGGATGTCCTCGGAACAGCAGTTACAGCGGGCTATTTTGAGACCGAGCCGAACAGCAAGGGGCTTAGAAACGTAATTTACTTTGCGACCTTTAAGCTTTCGGATGTGGCCTATTA
>DIPA01000120.1:766-930 GCA_002427055.1 Firmicutes bacterium UBA5500
CAATCTTGATGTATTCCATCCTGTTGTCCCCGAACTGCGTGATGATCGCCTGAGTCTTGATGAAGCTCGCGCAGATGCCGATTTTGGCGCATATTTGCCGGTTACACTTCCCAACGGATTCGTTTTTGAGGATGCACTGCGCTATATCAATCAGGAGCAGGATG
>DIPA01000120.1:1040-5154 GCA_002427055.1 Firmicutes bacterium UBA5500
CTATATCAATCAGGAGCAGGATGTGCTGTTTGTCAGCTGGACAAAAGGCATGGGCTACATTAATTGGCGTGTTTCGTTGCTAGAGGATCACGACAAAACGCGTATCACATCTGTTGCCGACAAGAAGCATTATGACCTTTCGCTCTATCCCATTCCCCGCGCCGACTCGGTACCTGACGATTTACGGGAGATTGTTGATAATCCAATCTTCCTCAGTGAGGAGCTAACGCTCGAAGTTGTACAAACGCGGGCATATGAGATTTCAGATGCGGGTGATGAGCCGGGTCATCGAATGCGCTTCAGCGTGTTGTATGGAGATATTTTGGTAGAAATCAGCGCCAAAGGGGTAAGCCCTGACGCAATGGTTAACATCCTGCAGCAGATTAAGCAATAACGTGTTATAAAGATAAGGAGCACTGGAAGCTGTGACATACTTACTGATTAGGGGGTAGCACCGGACATGCTGACGCCATCTTATCTCGTAAACGAGAAATTCGACGATCGATATTTCGATGTGGTTAACGCGCTGGATGAGGCGCAACAGATTCATTTCCGTAACAATGATTTGCTTGAGAGGATTGCCAGCGCGAACAGAGCAGGGAAGCCTTTTGTTATCGGAGAGACCGGATTCGGGACGGGGCGCATTGCAGTGGCGCTCATGGAGTATATAAAAATGAGTTCCCTGAGAGATGTTGCCATCGAGTACTATTCAGTTGAACTTTATCCAATTAGTCCCTCAAGAATGCTTGCAATCCTGGATGGCTTTAGGGACCGTGTCGGTGCGGAGATCGATGCACTTGTGGATGCGTATCAAGGCATCGATACCAGCATACCCGGTTGGCATTCGCTGCATTTGCGGCAACCCTTTGGTACGATTGAAGTGAAGCTTTGGATCGGAGAAGCACTGGAAATGGTGGAGGCCCTAGAAAAACCTTGCGACGTTTGGTTCCTTGATGGGCACGGCCCCAAGAAGAACCCTTCAATTTGGCGACCGGAGTTGTTGCTGGCAGTTGGGCAGAGAACAATAGCCGGGGGCACCTGTTCTACCTTCACTGTGGCAAGTGCCGTTAGAAACGCCCTCATGGCAGCCGGTTTCACTCTTAAGCGTCATCCTGGGTGCGGCGGGAAGAAAGAAGTGCTACAGGGCTTGAAGTGAGTAGCCGGGTAGTCTCGATGCCCCGATTGCCATTGACAGGGCATTTAGGTATTTGGCCGGCTGCTGAAAGAAGGGAGAGCTAGCAGCTGGGCAAGGCGAGCATGGGCGAATACAGGAAAACGCGGCCTGCATTTTTACGCAGGCCGCGTTGGTTTTGGGTCTTGCTATTTTGTAGGATCGCCGCCTCGGATGAAGGTATACATGTCATCGGTCACGGCTTGGATGTTCTTTTCACCTAAGTATGCCATGTGACCTGCTTCGTATCCTTTGACAAAAACCCGCTCCATGGGCAGACCAGAATGATCTAGAGTGTAATACAGGATGCCGATCTGAGTGCAGATATCATACCAGCCGTTGATGAAGAACGTGCGCATGGTTGGTGTTCGGCGCATGGCGGCACTCAGACATTGCGATGTGTTCCGGCCCTTGATGTCGTTGTTCCAACTGGACCATAGAGAGTGAGAGTTGACAAAGTTGCGGTCCCATTGGATGCCCAGTAAGGGGAAGACCTCACCACAGAGCACCGATTGGAAGAAGGCGTTATATTTTCCTTCCGCTCCGTCATCATAGATGCCCCATTTTTGCTCATCTAACAAAGGCGTATATAGCGGGCGGGTGATACGTCCATCTAAACGGGCAACTGCACGGTCCTTGTTGCGTGCGACCTGAGTACGATACTCCACCTCTTCCACAACCAGTGCCCGCTTCTCCAAGTACTCTCGGGAAACCCCGGTGTAGTAGATGACTCGCTCGATGATATGTTCTCGGGCTTCCCCTTGCAGGGCTTCCCCTTGATATAAAGCTAGCAGGTACTCAGTATCGGCGAATCGTTTCGCTTCGGCCACGAATTCTTCCACGGTTTGATCAGAAGGATGATTATGATACCAATTGACGGCAGCCAAAGTCGGGAACGCCAAAACCGCCGGATAGACCGGGGCTTTGTCACTGAAGAACTTGCCCACGGTGACCGTGTTACCGATCATGATTAAGCCATCAAAGGTGACGCTATAAGCGCGGTCAGAGCCAGAGAGCGAGCCCATGCCGGCAACCGTGCTGGCGCGGGTGCAACCGTAGCTTTCGCCTACCAAGTACTTGGGGCTTTGCCAACGGTTATAGCGAGCCAACCAGGCTTGGATGAAGGTAAGGATCGCCTCAGCGTCCGGTTCGATCCCGTAAAACATGTCTTTCTTAGATTCGTCTAGCAAGCGACCGAAACCGGTACCGACAGGATCGATCAGGACCAGATCGGCGATATCTAAAAGGCACTGTTCGTTATCGCAGGATTCATAAGGAGGCAGGGGTAGACCATCGTCGTCTACTTCACCGTACTTGACCCGCTTGGTACCCAAGAAACCCACATGTACCATCATGGAAGATGTGCCAGGGCCACCGTTAAAGCCAAATAAGACTGGACGGGATTTCGTATCTTCTACATCGGAACGGAAATACGAATATGAGAAGATCGAGGCAATAGGTTTTCCTTCATCGTCATAAAAGACGTTGTCCTCACTAACGGTATGATACGGTATTTTCACACCGCGCAAGGTAACACTTCCTTCTCCAGTGAAGCGAGAAGGAGTAAAAACATCTGTTTTCAGCATCAATGATTCCTCCTTGAAAATACTTGTTGAATTTCGGAACAATTGCGTCGGCTTTATTGTATCACGAATACCTAATGTAAGAGGATAAGAAGTTACTAGAATCGAAATTTATTTGCCATAGCTATTAGTTCAAACTCTTGACCAAAATAACGAACAATATTTAGCACTAAACAGTATTCTTATCGAATATCGTCCATTTGGACGATGTGCAAGATGGAATCCCATTCTATAGTGTTTTATAGGATGGGATTTTTGTGTGTTTTGAAGTTAGGAGGTGTATTTCTTGTTTAGGTTAGTAAGGAGGTTGCTGCTGCTTTGCTTTGCTGCGCTGTTTTTTACATTGGCACCGACTGTTCCCGTAATAGCCGGTAATTTCGGAGCAGATGGCCAGGTAGACTACAACCCTGCCTACATGCCTTACCCGGTGCTGAATAGGGAGACCTATGGTAACGAACAGTTTCTTAAGCAGGTTGTAGGCACCAATAACAACTCTGTCTATAACGTCACTCCTTGGTTTAAGAAGCTACCGTCTAGTGCCGGATCTAAGTCCATGCCGGAATACCTAAGTTCCGGCACATGCTTTCTGCATGAAAGCAACTCCAGCACCTATCTGATGTTCTATGATCACTCGCTTCCAGATGGGCTGGTACCTGCGGTTAACAAAGGCGACGTACAAGTCTGCTTAATGGCTGCCCTGACCAATGACAAACACAAGAACTTGGTTCAGCATCCGAAAACGCTGACTGCCTACCCCAGTGTTTCGGTTGGGCCTCATCACAACCCCCAGTTGATCGACTATAACACTAGTCAATACGAAAACGATATTACCGTTAATGTTGGTCGCCATGAATTCAAAAGCATTGATAATCCACGCCTGTTGTTTCGGGCTAAGGCCAATGTTTGTACCTGTGGTTCCTCAAAAGTCTCCAACATTGCCATGATGTTGGCTGACGTACAGGGTCCAAGCGTAAACTCAATCTATACCACACGGCTCGATGGAGGCGTAATGCAACCCTGCACTGAATTTCGAGCTGGCGATGACCTTTACATAAACCTAAAATTCAATGAAAACATTCGTTTCGCTGACGAGCAGAGCATACAAGACAGCCTCCCCAAGTTGACATTCAGGGTGAAACGCATCACCGATTGCGACGAGGAGACTGGTATCCATGCTGAAGCCAGTCTGGTTAGCTTAGACAAAGACACCCTAACTTTCAAGTATTCAGTTCCCGCTGAGTATACCTTAGGGGGGCAACAAGTACCGACTGACTATTACATCTTTGCCGTTAAACCTTATTCCGAACAGAATAGCTGGGTAAGATCCACCAAGGAATTCTGTCTACAGTTGCCCGGCTTT
>DIPA01000011.1:0-1329 GCA_002427055.1 Firmicutes bacterium UBA5500
AGAGGTCTGCAAAACCTTTATTCCCCAGTTCGATTCTGGGTGCCGCCTCCATAAATTAGACGCCGGGGTGGCGGAACAGGCAGACGCACGGGACTTAAAATCCCGCGAATCGCGAGATTCGTACCGGTTCGATTCCGGTCCTCGGCACCAGCTTAGTAAATATTGGGGGCATAGCTCAGTTGGGATGAGCGCTACCTTGACACGGTAGAGGTCACAGGTTCGATCCCTGTTGCTCCCACCATATGACTATAACAGCACTGCAGGTACTAATAGACCTGCAGTGTTTTTGTCTATGCCAGGCCCTAGTCAAAACAAGGAGGGAATACTGGTGAACGTGCTAGACAGAATTAGAGAAGCAGATGCGCCGTACCGGTCTCTGGTTACTTGCCAAGCCAGGAGAGAGGAATTTTGCCTAATGACCAACGTCAAAGGTGAAAATACAAAATTCGTGGTCACCGGCCATCTTAGTAAAACCTCCGGCGTAGCATCAGTGCACGTGCACAAGTTCATCTCCACCGTGTTCAGTGTCTCGCTGTAACCAGCATTAGCATGCCATAAGTCAACCTAAAAAAGCCGAGAAGGTATAACCTCCTCGGCTTTTTCATTTGTACAGGATAATCAGCCGCGCGGTGGTTAGACTTTCTTCGTTCTTGACACGCGGAATAGGCTCACAAAAGACGCATTACATGTTAACAATAGCACCAAACAGAACTATAGCCCGCAGCCTATAGGCCGGAGGCCGATGGGTGGCGCTCAGCGCCTTCAGTCCCCTCTAACGGGTCAGTGGCAATGTAACCGCAAAAACTGGTGTTCTATGAGCCTCGATACTTATGGGGTTTGCTGAGAGCAGGATGGAGCAAATAGCCAGGTTTTTTGCGAATCGGGCGTACCTGCATGAAAGTGGGGGGTTCCTTCGCAAATGGCTATGTGGCTAGGTATTCTGCCTGCCTTATAACTCTATCTTACCCTGTCATAGGTAAGGCTATCGGGTTAGTGAATGTATACCGTTTCCATTATTTATTCTGCACCACATAGTGGTTGTCCTTCTTGATGAATGGATGGGAGAGGGAGCAACAAGGCAGGGATTATTCCTCACCTTGCTCCTCATACTCCTCACGCAGTTCTTGTAGGTCTTCCTGCCCAACATACAGCTGTATGTAGCCACAGCCGGCGCAGATCCTGCTTTTGGGGTAGTAAGCGTCAAAGATAAAGCCGCCGAGCATAAGGGAGTAACCGTGTGCATGGATTTTTTTTTCAACCCATGTCTCGCTACCGCAAAAAGGGCACGTGATGGGCATTTGGCTGCTGGGGTCGATACCTTTCTTGTCT
>DIPA01000011.1:1502-4928 GCA_002427055.1 Firmicutes bacterium UBA5500
AAGCCGATAGCAACGTTAGCTATCCAGCCGCACGTTTCTTGGTAGTGATCACGATAGCGCACTTGGGAGTAGCGGGGTCTGTGCTCCAGCAGTTCTAGTTCCTGGCCGTAAGTTAGTTCTAGCAACACCTGTCCGTCGGGGCGGGGTTCCTGGCGTATCTTGCCAGTGGGCACCTCAATTTTCACTTTGGTAGCCATTCTCGTCACCTCCGGGTTTGGATTGTTATTTATTATTACGAAAATGAGCCAGTATTGTTGCGCTTTTGTCGGCGAGGGGGCAATATAACATAGTATCTGTTCTAATTCCTTGTCTGAGGCAGGACAATGCATACCCAGGGTGAATATGAATGAAGAAAGACTTCAGCCTTTTTATTGTAGAGGCAAAAGAAGTAAGCTTCTGTGTATTATTTGGGAGGTGTCTACGTGAATATTGGTGAACGAGCGTGGCAGCTACTACCGGAGTTAACAGCTTGTGAGAGTATCACGCAAAGCATGGGTGAAGGCAAGGTTGCTCGTTATGTGCACTCGTTGCTGGCTGATAATGCTTATTTTGAAGCCAACCCTGATCAGCTGCACTTGCTACCTTTGGCTGCTCCAAACAGTCCGGCAGTAGTGGCCGCTTTGGTGCGAGGCAAAGGGAATAAGACCGTTATTTTGCTTAGCCATCATGATGTGGTGGGTATTGAGGATTATGGCGTCTACAAAAACCTGGCCTTTAAGGCGGAGGAACTGACTCAGGCTTTAAGGAGCAATCCACAAATATTGCCTCAAGCAGCGCAAGCTGATTTGCTTAGCGGCGAATGGCTCTTTGGCCGAGGCACGATGGATATGCTTTATGGTTTGGCGATACATATAGCTTTGATTGAAAAGATGGCGGCTAATCCTGAGGAGCTGTCAGGCAACTTGCTGCTTCTGACGGTTCCAGACGAAGAGAACAACTCTTTGGGTATGCGCCATGCTATTAGCTTGCTACGACAGTTGCAACTGGAATATGGTCTTGACTTTACTGCGGCTCTTAATAGCGAGTCACATGGCATTGTCGATGAGGGGCACGTTGTGCAGACGGGTACAGATGGCAAGATATTGCCGTTGATCTATTGTTTTGGTAAAGAGACGCACGCCGGAACAGTTTACAGTGGTCTTAATGCACACTTATTGTTAGCTGAGGTTACGCGCAGGTTGGAACTTAATCCCGATTTCTTCGATAGTGCTGCGGGGGAAGTTTCGTTTCCGCCTACGCTGCTGTTGGGTGGCGACCTAAAGCAACGCTATAATGTTTCTACGCCAACCGTTGCCTGGGGTTTCTTTAATGTCTTCACTTTGGCTGCTTCACCTAAGGTGATGATGCACAAGTTGCAGGTATTGTGTGAAGAGGCTATGGTTGCGGCTCTAGACAAGCATCGGCAATCGGTAAAGGCTTGGGAAGAGACGGCGGGCAAGTCGTTGAATGTGGTGGAGTGGCAGCCGCAGGTTTGGACCTTTGCTGAGCTATGGGAGCAGGCATACGCGGCTCATGGCGAAGAATTGGTCAAGAATATTGATAGCTTAACCAAACGCTTACAGGAGTGCGATACCGATTTACAGCGGCTCACTCTAGAGATAATTCATGAAACGCATCGCCATTGCCCGAATCGGGAGCCGAAAATTGTTATTGCTTTAGCGCCGCCCTATTATCCGCACATCCGCAATCGTCGGGAGACAGAGAAAGAACTACATGTAATGCAAGCGGTAGGAGAACTGCAGGCATACGCCGAGAGTTTGGGAGTAGATCTTAAGCACGAGGAATTCTACCTAGGCATTTCCGACTCCAGCTATGTCATGCTGCAGGATGCGGGTGAGGTAGCAGAAGTAATTGAACATAATTGCCCGACCTGGGGTAGTGCTTATCATTTGCCTTTGGAAGACCTGAGTATGATTGATGCGCCGGCAGTCACTATGGGCGCTTTTGGCCGCGATATTCATAAGTTCACTGAAAGGATTCACGTTCCTTTTGCGAAGGATATTTTGCCCAAGCTACTAGAAAGGTTGATCGAAAGCTTGCTTGATAAATAGACGGACTTACTGGTAATAGAGCATTCGTGGAAAACCTACTGCTTTGGCGGTAGGTTTTTTGTGGCTTGGTTCGCCTGTCCTTGCTGTATATGGATTTTGTCGCGTTCATATACTAGCTAAGGAAGGGAGTGTGGGCCGTATGACTGACGTTATCTGCATCGGAGCGCAGAATTCCCTCGACGCTATTGCAAGCAGGCTGCGGCAGGAGCTTGCTTTTCTGGCTGCAGATGGCATACATCTGAGCTTAGAGACTAGTCATTCGCGCTTTTTCAATTTCCTGTATTGCCAACTAGACTATGGTAACACTGCTTATTCTATGTCTGAACGACGGCACTTGAGTAGGCAGTGTATAGCTAATGCGCTTACTGATATCTTGGTAGACGACTGGCAGCAAGCTACCTTGCTACGAGTGCTAAATCGTCGTTTTCATTGCTTTGCCGAGCGGGAAAAACAGAGAATTGTGCAGCTGGCCATGGCCAAATTAGTGCAAAGAGATAAAGGTCCTAACCGTTTGCTTTATCAGGTGGCCCGTAAGAGCCGCATTCGTGAGGCGTTGTCAGCTTATCTGAAAGACCAAGATAGGATTAACCTAGATGGTTTTCTTCACTTTCGCTTGCGTTCTTACTGGGAGGAATTAGAGGATATTCTATACTTATCAATTGATCAGTTTCTCAGTGAAAAAGAGTATCAGGAATTTGTTCAGTTGTTGCAGCATTTTGTGCAGATTCTTGAGCCCAGGCATGATTTGGTACACGTAGTGCTGCGGGAGCCCGACGGGTTTGCGCTTTTGGATGAACAAGGGCATGTATTACAGGCAGATGTTCTGACAAACGAGCTGAAGGCTGAAAACGGATATGCCGATCAAGATGACTTGCTTATTAGCGCCCTATTGTCTGTAGCTCCTAATAAGCTAGTGCTGCATGTTGGTACATTTAGGAGTAGGCCGAAGTTGGTAGAGACTCTGCAGCAGATTTTCGCTTCCAAAGTGGAACTCTGTAGGTCCTGCGATTATTGTTTGCAGCTTTTGGCGGGCGAACCGAAGGAAAACTAATATTTTGCGCTTCTTAGCTTGACAAAATTACGGGGCCGAGTATACTACTGCTAATAGCGATGAAGAGGACGCAGCTATGCGAGTGGTTTTCCAGAGACATACGTCAAGGCTGTAAGCGTATGAAACCAGTATAGATGCCACCACCTCGGAGCTCCTTGTCGGAAACGTCGTTTCTGCGATGCTAAGGCAGGCGTATTGGTATGCGTTAAGTACCACAAAGCGGGTGGCTATGGCCACCAAGCAGGGTGGAACCGCGAGTATATGTCCCTCTCGTCCCTGACGCAGCTATTCTGGCTGCGGCAGGGACGGGAGGGGTTTAATTTT
>DIPA01000011.1:5025-5711 GCA_002427055.1 Firmicutes bacterium UBA5500
GGCGGCGGCAGGGACGGGAGGGTTTTAATTTTCACGATTTTAGGAGGGTTTAGTATGCAGGTCATTAAGATTAGACTAAAAGATGGATCTCAACGAGAGCTGCCGGCAGGAAGTACGGCAGCAGATTTGGCAGCAGCTATTAGCTCCAGATTGGCTAAGGAGGCTGTACTGGCCAAGGTAGATGGGGTATTGCAGGACCTTAGCAGTGAGTTGCCAGAAGGAGCTTTAGTAGAGATTTTAACTCTCGACTCGCCGGAGGCTCTAGATGCGATGCGTCATACGGCATCGCACGTAATGGCACAAGCTGTCTGCCGCTTATTCCCCGATACCAAGTTAGCCATTGGACCGTCGGTCAAAGATGGTTTCTACTATGATTTTGCGATGAGCGAGTCATTCAAGCCAGAAGATTTGCCTCGTATTGAAGAGGAAATGCGTAAGATTGTGGCCGAAAAGCTACCCTTGGAACGGAAAGTTCTGTCTCGCCAAGCGGCCATCGACTTCTTCCGCGAAAAAGGGGAGTTATTCAAGGTCGAGCTAATTGAAGACTTGCCAGAGGATGCTGTTATCTCATGCTATCGCCAAGGAGATTTCATTGACCTATGTGCCGGGCCACACATACCTCATACCGGTTACTTAAAGGCACTACGCCTCTTATCTTTGGCGGGAGCATATTGGCGTGGAGACGA
>DIPA01000011.1:5907-6124 GCA_002427055.1 Firmicutes bacterium UBA5500
TGCAGCGTATTGAAGAAGCCAAGAAACGCGATCACCGCAAGTTGGGGCGTGAACTGGAGCTATTCTCTATAGAAGATGAGGGGCCAGGCTTCCCATTCTACTTACCGTACGGTATGGTAATTCGCAATGAGCTAGAGCAGTTCTGGCGTGAACAGCACCGCCGGGCTGGTTACTTCGAAATCAGAACGCCTATGATTTTGAACCGGGAGCTATGGGA
>DIPA01000105.1:0-644 GCA_002427055.1 Firmicutes bacterium UBA5500
CTCCCTTACTGTTACTAGCCGCTTGCTCTTTAGCGGGTGAAGCGCGTACCCTTTTTCCCCTCTAGCGCCAAATTGGCCTCTGCTAAAGACGTGATAATAGCCATTTGGCCACCTGAAGCCAGGAAATTGCAGGCGGCAGCAACTTTAGGCCCCATGCTACCAGCCTTAAAGTGACCGGCAGCCTGGTATTCTTGAGCCTCTGTTAAACTTACCTGGCTCAAGAAACGCTGCGTTGGCAACCCCCAGTCGAGAGCGACCGCCTCTACGTCAGTCAAGATAAGCAGGATATCTGCTCCGATGTCGACCGCTAAGCGTTGCCCGGCTAAATCTTTGTCAATCACAGCTTCTACTCCACGCAAACCATCTGCTGTCTCTATGACAGGAATACCGCCGCCACCGGCAGCTATGACGATAGCGCCACTAGCGATTAAGCTCAAAATAGCGTCTCGCTCCCAGATTCTCAGTGGTAAAGGAGAAGGTACGATGCGTCGCCAGCCACCCCTTGCCTTATCTTCCTGCATAGCTAACTTCTCCTTGGACATTAGTTCAGCAGCCTGCGCAGATGAATAGAAGGGGCCGATCGGCTTACTAGGCGCAGAGAAAGCCGGGTCTTCGGGATCAACAACTACCTGACTTACTACTGT
>DIPA01000105.1:761-5343 GCA_002427055.1 Firmicutes bacterium UBA5500
GACCACCGGTTGCATGCGACCATGTTTCTTTAGAATATTGGATAGCGATTGCTGCAGTAGATAGCCAATGAAACCTTGGGACTCTGCCCCACAAACATCGAGTGGCATTGCAGGCACTGTCGGGCTAGCTGCGGCATTCTGTAAGAGGATATTACCTACTTGGGGCCCGTTACCATGGGTAAGCACTACTTGATGCCCAGCTAGGATTAACTGGGCGATCTGCTCTGCTGCCAACTGTACATTCGCCAACTGTTCTTTAGCGGTACCTTTTTGCCCAGCCTGCAAAATTGCATTACCACCTAAAGCTACTACGATTTTTCTCACGCTGATTGCCTCTCTTTTCTGTCAAAATATGCGCAAAGCCCTATGCGAGACTCCCTTGAGACGCGATACTACTCGCGCGCGTTTGGTGATCCCCCAATCGACTAGCCTTCGGACACCCTGATTGTGGGAACGCTACGACCACACTCGGCGCATTTACCCAGCGCCAGGTTCTTAGTAACCGCGGGTGCCATTCCTCGCCGTATGAGTAGCTTTCCACACTGCGGGCAGTAAGTCGCCTCGGGCAAACCGATATTACCCAGATAGACAAAGTTAAGCTGCTCTCTAGCCAACCGGGCCAACTGCTGCAAGGTAGTTAAGGGAGTTGGCGCTGTTTTTAACTTATAACTGGGGAAATAGCGTGTCAAGTGCAACGGAATATCTGGCGATAAAGCCGCTACCCAGCTAACAAGACGCTCTACCTCTTGTAGTGTGTCATTGATGCCCGGTACTACTAGATAGGTCAACTCTACATGGCTTTGCTCATGCGCTAACTCGATATTGCGTAGTATTGGAGCCAAGCTAGCGCTGCATAATTCTTGATAGGTAGCCTCGGTAAATGCTTTTACATCTATGTTCAGCGCATCAATGTGGCTGAGCAATGCCAACCAAGGCTCCACTTGCAGATAACCGTTCGTAACCAGCACTGTTTTTAAGCCTTTTTCCTTGGCTAAGCTAGCTGTTTCGAGCACAAACTCATAACCTATGGTTGGCTCGTTATAGGTAAAAGCAACGCCAATGTTATTTGTTGTACGCTGTGCGGCTTGGGCTAAGGCAACCGCCTCTGCCGGTTGCAGCCGCTTAGTCTCAGCCTCTTCCTGTGCAATATGGTAGTTCTGGCAATACTTGCAGTGCATGTTGCAACCTAGACTTCCGATCGACAGTATTGTCGAGCCGGGGTAAAAGTGATAAAGAGGCTTCTTCTCAATCGGATCAAGGGCGATTGCAGTCACCTGCCCGAAATTAAGCGAAACTACTCGCCCCTCGCGCACTGTTCGTTGGCGACAACGGCCCACAGTACCTTCGCTTAGGCGACAAGCATGCGGACAAAGCTGACATGTAATAGACATGATCTACACCCCTTCAGTGATAACGAGTCACCCGAAAACGATAAAGCGTAACCGTTTGCCGAGGACTAATGCCAGCTTTGCGTTTAGCCAAGGTTACTTGCGCCTCTGCTGTATCGATACCCGGCAAGTCGGGCAAAAGCAGCCCCCTTCTCATGCCCCGCTCAACAATGACCCCGTAAACTCGCGGGTCGAGTTGCTGTTCGCTGGTAATAAGCTCGGCCTCCCCCAATACATCAACAGAGTAGACCAAATGAGGCAGTTCTTCTTTGCCTATGGGCTCAAAGCGGGGATCGTCACTGGCAGCACTAACTGCATTACGGGCAATCTCCTCAGCGAGGGTAGGACGAGTAGCCTCGGTTGTGCCTATGCACCCTCGCAGCTGACCATATTTATGAATGGTCACAAAAGCGCCTGCACGTGGCGGCAACTCTGTCGGTAATTTTGGTAACTGCTTGGGAATACGACCGGTCCGCACATAGCTTTCCACCACCAGTCTAGCTAATTGCACCGGCTGCGACTCACCTGCCCGCTGCTCCTCTATTGCCTCCTGCCGTTCGGCCAAGAATTTATCTAAATAGGATGGCCCGGCTCCGGCAACTACCTGGCGGGTTGCCACTAGGTAACCGACTCCCCAAGGAGCCTCGTAAGAAAGCACTTGATGCTCTCCGGCAAGCCCATCAAAACAACCTAAGAAAACGGCGAGCGGTCTTAAGCCACATTCACCGGCTACGCCGGCCAACTCTTCTAGAGTCGGTAGCCCTTGCACCTGCTGAGAGCGCAGCAACTCGGCAACAGCCTCATCAAAACGATGAGCCTCTTGATGATAGCCCCCGGGGGCTTTGTCACTGAGACAATGAGACAGATCGCCGCTCCCGATTATTGCTACCCGCTTACCTGACACCTGAACAGCTTGCTGTATTGCTTTCCCTAGAGCATAGTGTTCTAGAAGTGGCAAACCGGCCATGTTAATTATCACTAGAGGAGGTAGTGCGCTTTGACTAGCTGCTCTTAGGAACCAAAGCGGGATTAACACTCCATGATCAAGCTGCGCCGATAGCCGGAAACGCTCTTTCAGGCGGGCTGTTAAGCCGGCTAGTGGTAATTGTCTTGCTACACATTCTTTGATAATGGCAGCTGTCAGGTCCAGGTCGCAAGCAACTGTTAGTTGTTCTTCAGGAGCCCCGAAAGCGGCGAAGCTGCCCCTTAAGACTGGCTCTGCCTCTAGCGTAAAAGAGTCGCCGAATAATGGCCCGTGAGGGCCAAAGATGACAATAGCATCGGGCTTTTGCTCAACTATTGCTTGGGCTGCCTGCTGCATGCTCCTCACAGTAGCAGCTGCAAGCTTTTCCTCCCCTCGGCCTACAGCGGGGATAATGATAGGTGGGTGAGGGCTAAACCACCCTCCAACAATGTGGCCTGGCATACTGCTCACCTCTTATAGTGAATTAACAACAATGCTCAAGGTCGCTCATGACTCAGGAATGAATTGTTTCTTTACATAGGGGGAGGTACAGGCTGCTAACAATGCTCCGTAGTCGAGGCTAAAACTGAACACTTGCCCTACCTTAATCTCAGCCGAGTAAGTGCTAGTATCGAGCAACAGATGATCGCTGCTAGCTCCTAATACCGTAACCCCTGGCTCGAGGGGCATTAGCCCCTCTGGGTTAATATCCTGCCTCCCGACGGCTAGAATAACGCGGCGCTGCATCCCACAATCGCTAAACACAGGCGTGTTACCGAAAGCATCTTGCCCAACTGTACCTACGGGCAATGACGGTTTCTCTTTAACCTCAATCGCTGCGGCCTGCAGGGTAATAGCATCTGTGAACAAGCCTGGTATTGCACGCCGCGCCACAGTTTCTCGACCTAGAATTATCGACTCGCCTAAGCGCAGGTTATTGATTCCTCTAGGTATCTTACCCTGTTGTAGCAAGTCTAGTGTACTCGAATTACCTCCGGAGACTATTGCGCATTCTATTAAGCCTTGCCTCCGCAGTTCGTTGGCCAGCTCTACCAATACTCCTAAGTTATTGGCATCGGGGATAACTCCCCCATAACAAGTTAAATTTGTGCCAATGCCACCGATATGTAATCCGGGCAAACCTACTGCCTGACGTACTAAAGGAATTACTTGATCAGGCCAAAGGCCTTCACGCAAGTCACCCACATCGACCATCAACAGGGCTTTATGCTGTTTGCCGGCTGCCATGGCTGCTTGGCTTAAGGCTTGCAGCGTCGCAAACTCACTGTTCAGGCTCCAATCGGCATAACGCACCACAGCTTCCGCTTGACTGGGGGATGGCAAGCGTAGCAAAGCTCTCTCCGCACTTGGCAATTGCCGCAGGTTTTCTAGTCGCGAATCCGCGAGGGTAGTTATGCCGGCTGCTAACATTGCTTCGCCCACTGCGGGGGCTCCGCAAAGCAACTTGGTTACGCCCCAAATGTCAATACCAAAGGGGCTCGTCAGCTGTACCAAGGCACGTGCATTATGACGCAGTTTCGCCAAATCTATGCGTAGCAGAGGATACATTGCCTACCACCCTTTCCTCTAGAGACCCAAGCTCTCTTGCATTAAGTGAAGCGCCGCCCGCGGATAGCGCTTGGCCAGCACTCCGAGTGCTGCCAGGTTGTAGTGCTGATCAATCAGAATCTCGGCAGAGGCCTTAGGCAGAAGCGCTTGCCCTGCCGGCTTAGCGAGCATAGCAGCAAGCAACTCTTTCGCATTCGCTAGCCGGGTCAGAGGGCCTCCCGTCCCGATTACATAGCGCACATTACTCAGGTCTTTACCCATAGCGATAGTTGAACGCCCATGCGGGCCATAAAGCTGCTTCAAGCGTCCAGCATGCCGCTCCAGAGCGGTGCGCGCCGCTTCACCCGTAAATTCCTCTAACAGGCGCAGTTCTCCAGCCGTAGAGGGTATGGCAGGCCAAGAATCTAGCAGGCTGCTTACATCGTGACCGATGCGGGTAGCTAACGTCTCTTTGCCTATACGTCCTGCCACATGCGGGGCATTAAGATAAACACCTAAATCGCCTTCCACTGTTCGCTTGGTTAAGGGTTCAGGATGCAACAGCAAACGGTTAATCTCCTCGGAACCCGGTGTCACCGAATGTACGTCGGTAGTCGCCCCGCCTACGTCAATCACCAACAGGTCGCCGACTACCTCTTGCAGTAATTTGGCTGCAACCAAG
>DIPA01000105.1:5468-6051 GCA_002427055.1 Firmicutes bacterium UBA5500
TACCATCTGCCTAATCTTCTCCATTCCGGCAGCATGCACAATATGCTCTTCAAAGACTTGCTGAATCACCTGGCGCGTTGGCTCCACATTAAGCTCATCGATAGCCGGGTACACATTGGCTACCGTATAATAAGGGAGTTTGGCTACTTCCATAATCGCGACAAACTCATTTTGCACGGCCTTGTTGCCGGCATAAATAATAGGAGCAGCCAGCCTAAGCTGTACCAAGTGACGAGCGTTAGCTAAGACGGTGGCTGATTCACCATAGTCCACGCCACCTGCCAGCAGAATAATGTTAGGATTTTGCTGCCTGAGAGCCGCTAAGTCCTGGGGGCCCAATTCGCCGGCCGTAATCATGCCAAGCACTGCCCCGGCGCCGAGAGCCGCCTCACGTGCAGCTCGTGCTGTCATATCATAAACGAGGCCGTGCACGCTCATGCGTAAGCCCCCGGCAGCACTGCTTGTGGCCAGCATTGTCTCCCAAGTAATCGCTTCTCCTAGTCGGTCTTCTAAACCTTGAATTGCTTGGCGCAAACCAATAGTCACATCGCCAACATCGACTGAGGTTGGGGCTTGCCCTTGC
>DIPA01000105.1:6173-8899 GCA_002427055.1 Firmicutes bacterium UBA5500
GAGGTTGGGGCTTGCCCTTGCCCTAGGAAACGAGGCCGTTCGCTCCCCAAAGCAGTGAAAGCGTTGACAACTGTAGTTGTACTTCCGATTTCTGCAACTAACACTTCTATCTGCATCATAGGTGCGGGCTCCCTTCCGCTGTTAGCTATTAGTCTGTGCGATACGCTTGTTTCGTTCGCGTACTAAGAAACTGGCTACATGGTGACCTTTTGTCCCCCTACCGAACCCAGCATCCAGACCGCATTCCACTGCTATTTCATTGGTAACCTGCGTGCCGCCACCAACAAGCAGCAATTTATCGCGCACCCCTTTTTCTATACATAGCTCGTGTAGGCGACGCATGTTCAAGCGATGTACATCAGCATGGGTAATTATGGTGCTTACCAAAATAGCGTCCGCATCAATCTCAATGGCTGCATCTATGACCTTTTGCACAGGTACAGATGTGCCCAAGTAGAAGCACTTAACGCCAAACCCCTCTAGCCCACCATGCTTGATGTCGATAATTTCACGCATGCCAACCGAATGCTCGTCTTCGCCAATGGTGGCGGCCACAACCTTCAGCGGACGTGCAGCTATGTCTTGCCTGATAGCCTCCTCGCTGAGTAGAGGCACTACTTCTGGAATGACTAAGGTAGCTGGGTCAACCATAAACGGCACTCGACCTTTTACTTCTAAATAGGTGCCTTCAGCTGGCTGCATTACTTGCCGGTGAATAACTTCGCAGTCGGTCAGCCCAAAGCGATTGGCCATTGCTAACGCTGCTGCTTCGGCTGTCCGCACATCGGTGGGGAAGAAAACCTGGATATTGATCATGCCATCTCCCGCCCATTCCACTTCCGGCATCAGCCAATCAGCTGACCTGGCAGCTTTGGTTTCCTCCATACGCTTCGTAACATTGTCTTCAGGATCTAGTTCGTCGATGTAGGCTATCTTCTCTGGATGGCAGAGTGTACAGCCCCCCAAGGCGTCGCAAGGAGAGGTTAGGCTATCGGGAACATTGTTATAGCCAAAGTGAGCACAAACCGGGGCAAAATAATCTGGATCACGAGGAGCGACTGTATCGGCTCCAACACCCCCCTGGGGGTCACGCGCAATCCCGTCGCCGTTGCGTTCCGGATATTGGCCCGAGTCGACAAAGAAACCTTGGCTAACAGCAGCAAAGTAACCGCCTGCCGCAAGTATTTCCTCCATAAATAGCACTGCCCGCTCTTTAATCTCGCGTGCTCGCTCTCGTAGCGGCCCCTCTTGCTTCAACTCAACCACATCAAGCAGACCATCAAGGGCCAGCAAGGCCTGTTTGGCCGTGTTAACTGCCGAAATGCTATTGTAATGCCAAGGCACATTGCGGCCTTCGTCAGGAGTAATTGTGCTTTGAATATCCGCCGAGGTAAGACGCGAGATAAGTGCGTTTAGCGTATGAGTAACAATAGCCTCGCGTGTATCTGAATCAATATACTTGGTGTTCATCTGCGCCCGCATGCGATATTCGCTGAACAACTCGCGTAAGGCCACCGCGTATGGTAAATCGTAACGTAAGGCTGGCCCGGGGCTGGCAGTAGGCGGCACGGTAGATAAGCAGATATTGCTCTTTGCCATGCCAACACGTACCGAATAAGCACTATTGATGGCATGCTGCACCAGCAGCTCCGGCATTACCTTCCAGCCTTCACGCGCGGTAGCGTTGGCGTTATGAGCTCCATCTATCTGAGCTATGTCGGCGAACGCCATCAGCTGCTTGGCAACTGCGGCGTCAACAAAAGAGCGTAACATGTTCACATTACGGTACAACACGTTGTATTGCGGGTCTTGATGAGCGCCATTAACCCCTTCCTCGGCAAAGAGCACAGCTACCTCCGGACCGGCAACCCCGCTGACATATGAATGGAAATTTATCGGACGTCCAACTTCATCTTCGATAATATCTAGAGCTTTGCGCGTCGCTCGTACTTGTTTGCGAGAGATGGGCACGCCTCCTACACCTTCCGGTGTGCCTTCAATTAGGCCATCGAAATGGCTTTGCCCTGCTGTACGAATTACCATTATGTGATCGGCGCCATGCCAAGCGGCCATACGCATACGGCGCAAGTCGTCTTCGAAACGTCCGGAGGCAATCTCAGAAGTGATAACACAGTCGGGCTGTGGATCGATGCCACCGAAGTGTTTGCCTGCCGGCAAAGGAATACTGTGTGTAAGAGGCTGGGAGGTTTGCTTGTAAACAAAGGGGCCCATCTCCTGCTCCGGCAGCGGCTTGCGCCAGGTCCAGCCTCGTCTACGTGGATGATAGTGCTCAAGATCGGTTAGGATAGCCTCTACATTCAGCTTCTCATTTGGCTTCACTAGCACCTGCCCCCTTCGCCTGAAAATGGGCTTGGACAGTGTCCCAGCCTTGTCCTTCTAAGAGCCTACGGCCCGCTGTAAGGCCATCGCAACCCCAACTATGAGCTGCTACATAGACAATGTTTCCTGCGCCCCTAGAAAGCAAACCTTGGTCTATTACGGTCTGCACTAATGCCTTAGCTTCCAGGCTATTGAATCCGAGGCGTAGTAATACTGAACGTTCAATTGAGGGCGATGTATTCTTCTCGGCCAGCTCCACCAAGGGCTGAACAATAGCGTCGGCTAGTTGCCAAAACCGCGCCTCTAGCTCTGCCTCGCTCAAACCGGCCAGGTGTTGCCGCCGCGTAGCAAAATCATCTTTACGCTGCATATCCCCACTCCCTTAT
>DIPA01000006.1:0-589 GCA_002427055.1 Firmicutes bacterium UBA5500
GGTTTTGCACCTGATTCCCTATTCTCCTTAGTTTTCTAAGGCACCTAGCGCTATATGCAGTTGTTCTTCCTTAGTATAAGTCAAAAAAGGCTGATCAACAAGTCATCGGCATCTAAAACTCTAATTAGTGGTTGTGTATCCCAAGTTACTTCACATACCTAACCTAGCGGGACACTGCGCTCGTTAGTACCGCCGCGTTCGCTATTGATGCGGACAGTTACCTCAGTATTGGGCTCAGCACTTATTAACCAACTTATCCGCGCAGCCGGTTGGAGTGGGGCGGGACCCCAGCCTCCGGTTTGGCCGTTCAGATAGCCGCCTAAAAAGCCGATTTCCTGTTCAGGTTTACCGTTTAGCAGGCGTATGTTGTGGCCGCTAATCGAGACTTTATCCGGCTTTGCGGCACCGGTTTGCTTGGCCTTATTTGTGCCGTAGGTAGGGAGATAACCTCCGTTATCACAAACAGCTATGACTTTCCAAACGTTATCTGCCAGCCGTTCAACCTGAATTTCAGCAACTGAGACTTCCGGCAGGGCAGCCGCACAGCGTAAGGCCCAGAGTGCATTGCGATGGCATTCTGCTTCCAGTA
>DIPA01000006.1:674-4812 GCA_002427055.1 Firmicutes bacterium UBA5500
TGGCATTCTGCTTCCAGTAAATGTGGTGGGGGATTCTGCAGCACAAACTTGGGGTCCCACCCGCCTATTTCTACTTGGCCTAACTGTGGGTGCGCAAAAGGACGCCAATTGGTGAAACCGCGTCCACCAAGCTCGCGGTCGTTCCAAGCGAAGAGTTTTAACTGGATTGCCTCTTTCTTCTCAGGCGTATCTGCCTGTAGATACGCTTCATGTTCTACTCCGGCGCGTCCTAGGCGATCCCAGAGTTCAGTTGTATAGGTAATAAGGCCATGCTGTTCATACGCCCATTCGGTGAGAGTAGCACGGTTACTAGATTTCACATCGACGTAACCTGTTACATAGGTTCCTTCTCGGGCAATCTCGCGCATGGCTCGCAAATCATCGGGGTCAATCTGGTCATCACCATACTGATAAGGGTTGCGGTAGAAAAATCCACCGGAGGTATGAAAGGCATTGAGAATACTGATGTTTTTATGCGCGATAATGAAGTCCATCAGTGTACGCGGCTCGGGTTCGCAACCAGGGTAATCGCCACCGCCTGATACTTCTGGGTCCCAGTTCTGGGGGAAATTGCGGTTAAGGTCTAGTCCATAGGCGCTGCGGTGTGTTATGAACGGCTCGCCCGTACAGTTTTTAAGTAGGCCCTCAGTAAATAGACGATAGAAGGGACCTTTGCGTTGCCCCGGCCTGCGGGCCACCAATAGGCGTGGATCTTGACTGGAAACAGCCCACTCACCCTTGCGATCATCGCGCACGCGCATGGTCAGAATGCGGCCATCGCCATCAATGTCGGCGGGATGTAAACCAGGCAACTCTTGTGCTTCCGGCAAAGGTAAGGGGTAGGGTTTCGTGCTGCTGCGCAGCATATAAGGAGTGGTAAGGTAGACTTCGGCACCGTCAGGGTTAACGCGTGGTAGAACGTAGAACGTGCGCGTGTCAAGAAGCTGAGTGACCTCCTCGTCGGTGCCATAGTTGTTTACCAGATAGTCGATAGTATAGAGGCAGACCATGCTAGCCGTTACTTCGCCCGCATGAATGTTACCATCTATGTAAATAGCAGGTTTCGACTGAGCTACACCAGTAGCTTGGTTGGTTAGTGTTAGTACCCAAATATCGCGTCCGGCATAGCTTTTTCCGGCAGATGAGAGAGAGGCCAGATTAGGATAGCTGGCTGCAATTGCGCTAAGGTAGGCGGACAGCTCGCTATACTCATAATAGCGGTTAAAACTAATCTCAACTTTGCGTGCCATGATGGTGCCTCCTTTGTAACTACTATGTTCGTTCCTAGTAATAGTTCAGCATAGCGACCTCTAACCCTGCTAGTTAGTCAATATCTTCTGGTCTAATGTACGTAGAATTTGGCAACATTGAATATGAGCTTAACTTGACGCAAAAAAATGCCAAACCTATAATTAGATCAGGTATTGCTTGTCTATAGCCTATGAAATTGGAGGCGTAAAACATGTTACGATTGATTAAGCCAGATGAAACTGGCTATTTTGATAATCTAATTGCTAACTCACCTGGTCCAGAGTTTGCCCAGACAGCGGTTTGGGCACATTTCAAATCGCAATCTTGGCGTCCTTTGCATTATCTTTATGAAGAGGCAGGAGAGCCGCTGATCGCTATTACTATTTGGTTGCGCAAGCTACCCTTACTGCCTTTCTACTTAGCCTACGCGCCTCGGGGCCCTATCTTATTGAAAACTGTGGGCGAGAGCTCATTGCCTGAATTTTGGCCGGAGCTACGCATTGAATTGCACAAGCGGGGGGCTTTTGCGCTCAAGCTTGACCCGGCTTGGACAGATGATCTGCAAGCAGAGCAACTAAAAGCGGTAGGTTTTCGGCCTGTGCATTCAGACCAGCCTTTCGGCGGCATTCAACCCAAATGCACTTTTCGCCTAGACATTGCGGCTGAACCTGATGAATTATTGGCGTCTATTCCTAAGAAGATTCGTTATAATATTCGTTATCCCGAGAAGAACGGGGTAGTATATCGCCAAGGGACTAAGGCCGATGTACCTGACTTGATGGCGGTGCTGCAAGATACCAGTCGGCGTAAGAAATTTCTGGGCCGTAATGCGGCTTACTATGAGCGTTTGCTGGAAGTCATGGGAGAGCGTGCGGCGCTAATAATCGGCACCAAGGACGAACAAGTAGTTGCCGCCAGTATTACCATTGTATGCGGTCGACAGGCCTGGGCTGTCTATGGTGGTATGATGCGTGAATATGCGCAGCTACGTGCCTATTACGGACTGAATTGGCAGCGCATGCTTTGGGCAAAGAGCAAGGGTGCTACTTCCTTTGACTTCTCAGGAGTTCCTGTCGATCGCTCGGAAGACTCGCCCCTCTATGGTCTCTATCAGTTTAAGAAGAGTTTTGGCGGCGATTTCGTTGAGTTTATCGGTGAGTTTGAACAGCCGGTACGGCCATTTCTGTATTGGTGCTGGCAGACTTTTGCGCCCTGGGTTATCAAGGCCAGGAAATGGTTGGCTGCTCGCAGGCGCCAAAGTGCAACAGAAATGGATGAGGCAAAATAACATGACAGCGGTTGGCAGGAGGATTATGAAATGAAGTTTGCAGAGCTAATTCAGGGAATTACCAGTGGTCATATATCAGTAGCCGGCATAGAACATGATTCGCGCCGCCTAAGACCGGGAGTTGTTTTTGTTTGTGTAGTTGGCCAGCACTTTGATGGTCACTTGTTTGCCGACCAGGCGATTGCAGCCGGAGCAGCGTTTGTAGTGGGGGAACGTGCTCTTGCTTATCCCAATTATGTGCAGGTAGCTAACAGTCGCCATGCTTTGGCCGATTTAGCATATGCATATTATGGTGATTACAGCCAGTCTTTGCAGCAGATTGGAATCACCGGCACTAACGGCAAATCTACTACCTGTTATTTGATTGCCTCTTTACTAAACAGAGCAGCAATTGCGGCCGGTATCATAGGTACTTTAGGTGTTTTCTTGCCTCAGGATCATCAACTCGAGGAAACGCATAACACTACGCCAGATGCAGTTGCTCTGGCACGTCTTCTGGGCAAGCTGCACCAACAAGGTGCCAAAGTAGTGGCTATGGAAATGTCATCAATGGCGCTTGATCAAGAGCGGGCTCGTAACCTCAATTTTGCCGGGGTTATCTTTACCAACCTGACCCAGGATCATCTTGATTACCATGAGACCATGGAAGCATACTTCCAAGCTAAGCGACGTCTATTCGAGTTGCCGCACCAGCAGGCTGTAATTAATGTTGATGATCCGTATGGGCAACGTCTGGCGAGGGAATTTCCTAATAGCTTAACCGTTAGTCTTACGCAGCCGGCTCGTATTTGGGCGGAGGAGATCGAGGTTCGCGCTGATGGGTTAAGTTTTCTTCTGCATATAGATAGTCGTAGCCGGCAGTTAACGGCTCCACTTTACGGCAAATATAACCTGTGCAATCTGCTGCTGGCTCTCGGTGGCATCGCTTGTCTAGGTCTGGATCCTTTTGACTTCTTAGGTGGTATACCTTATTTAAGGCTACCCGAGGGGCGCTGGGAGGTTGTTGGGCACTCACCCACAGTCATTGTGGACTATGCTCATTCACCAGATAGTATAGAGCAAGTGCTGAAACTGGCTCGTCAGATCACCAAGGGGCAGGTGATTACCGTTTTTGGCTGTAATGGCAATCGAGACCGAGAAAAACGCCCTATCATGAGTGATAAGGCCAGCGTGTACAGTGATTTCGTAGTCTTAAGCAGTGATAACCCAGCTTGGGAGGCCCCTGAGGCTATCGCCGAGGAGGCTTTACCCGGTATTCATGCTCCCTACGCAGTAGAATTGGATCGCGAGAAGGCGATAGAGTTGGCTATTGAGAAAGCCGGTCCCGATGACATGGTACTTATTCTGGGGAGAGGGCACGAGGTGGCCTTCAACTGTGGAGAATACTCCTTTCCTTTTTATGATCCTGAAGTGGCCAAACGTTACTGGGAGAAACGACACTATAAGCTGCAAGCCCGATAGTAGTTCCGGGCTAGTTTGCGAAAATCTGCCCCAACATAGCTACTATTAGGCGTGTCGATGACGCTCTTGCTATATACTAGTAAGTGAGAGCCATTCCTGTAATGAAGTAATTTAGGCTTTGAACAAAAAGAGCACCTC
>DIPA01000012.1:0-188 GCA_002427055.1 Firmicutes bacterium UBA5500
TCCGCATGTCTTCCTATTTTTACCAAGGCAGCAGCAAGCTGGATGTGAAGCCAAATTTTACACAGCACGTTATGATATACGCTATAGAGCTTAGTGCACTCTTCGCGCCTTGCCACAACGGCCGTCCACTGCTCCTGTGCCAATAGCAATTGGTTATAAAAGGTGTGCAGCATGGGGGTGGCGGGGAA
>DIPA01000012.1:314-3349 GCA_002427055.1 Firmicutes bacterium UBA5500
TGCAGCATGGGGGTGGCGGGGAACATGACAAGCGCCTCCTGCAGCCGCCCTTCCGCCAACCATCTGGGTGCTTGCTCGGGATGGCCTAACAAGGCGTAAAGGAAGCCTAGACACATGTCCAGCGTATTGAGCGGTAGATACTGCCGCTCTCTATGCAGCCATTCCCGCACGTCCTGGCTTAGCTGCTTCATCACCCCATAATTGCCTTGAAAGAGTGCCATACGCATGGCAAGAAACTCGCTGCACAGCATGATGCTATATTGGTTTTTGCGCTTGGCCGCAGACCAAGCCATACGGTTTGCAATATCGGCGTCGGTAAACTGCCCCCGTTCATAGAACAGGTCGGCGGCAAATGTGTGCTCTGCGCCATTGCCATGCCCGTCCGACACCTGATAATAATAAGGCATGCACTCCTTCATCTCTGCATTTTCGCTGTCTGCCCCACCTACCGTGCGATGGTACATCATCAGAACAGACGGTGCAGAAAAGGTCCATGACCCTCTGGGGTCCACGCTGAGCGATGTACGGCTGAGCAGTGAACATGCTCTGCGGTGATAGACGCTCATGGCGGATATATCGTTATAGCAAAGAAAGCTCTCTGCCACCTCTGCGTCTCCCAGAAGGTCATCGCGCTCCTGTTGGGTTAGCGCCGTATCCTGCCCAAGCGACTGAAGCAGCAGTCCCTTCATTCGCTTGATTTCAGGGATGTTATGAAAGGAAAAGCTTTTAACCATACAGGAAGTAAGGGCGGACGGGTACTTGAGTAGGTAGTCCTCCGGGCAGCTTTGCAGCCACCGGAAGAACTCCCGGCTATGCTCGGAATTCAGGCTCTTGGCCTTGTCCTTTTCCAATGTGCTAAGTAGCCCAATCCAGTCCTGTGCCTCGGCAAAGGCGAAATAGGCGGGGATATACTCTTCTGTATCAAAATGCCACCTGCCAAGTCGGGCATAATTCTCACGGCGGTAGGCTTCGGGTTTTTCAGCGAATTTTTGCCGAGCACATTGGCGCAGCATGTGATGGTAGCGATAGACGCCGTTTTCGTTCTTGGTAATGAAAGCATTGTTTTGGGAAAGCGAATCGAGCAACTCTGCTGCATCTGAGTGCTGCCATAGATATGCCGCCTGCTGGGAGGTAAATTCATCGGTCATGCCAATGAGTATCAGAAACTCCCTCTGGCGCTCCGGCAATGGCTCTAACAACACCTGATCAATCAAGGTATAAATGTCTGACGAGCTGGAAAGCCAGCGCCCGTTCTGGGCATATGCCTTGAAGTTCAAATACACCATGGAAATCCAACCCTCACTGAGTGTGGCTAGGACACCCAGCTTTGCGGCGGATACCATAAGCTGGCAACGGCGTGCATAGACAGCCAGCTCCTGCCTTTCCAGCCTCAAAGCGTCAGCTCCTAGTTCGCACAGCAAATTGCCCAGACGCATCCGCTCTTCCGCGGTGAAAATCTGATTGCGAGACAGAAGAACAATATGCACACGGTCGGGCAAGCTATGGGAAAGAAAAAGCAACAACGGAGCCAACGACTTTTGCCTGAGGATATGCAGATCATCTAGAATGAAATATGTCTGTTTACTGCTATCGGCTAGTGCATCATTTAGCAGCTCAGATAGCACGGATATAGCCCCTGCATCCTTCGGATAGCCGAGAGCTTTCATCTGCTCGGCCAATTCGGGATAGCCTTTAATGGTTCTGCAAAATCCGCTCCAAAAATCTGTAACACTGTCTGTGACAATCATCTGGCGCAGAATCAAAGTGCCGGTATGACTTTTCACCTGATGCTTTGCCCACCAGCTTAGCGCTGTGGTTTTTCCAAAGCCCATAGGGGCGATAACCGTGGTAATGGGATGCCGGCTGATTTCGTTGAGCCGCCGTTTCAAACGCTCGCTAATAAAAACATCATTTAGGTGGGGGTAATAGTTCATTTAGCACCTCCCTGACTCCTTCATGCGTTTAGACCTCTTCTTTTAAGGACTCTATTCATATAAATTCACCCAAATGTGATAACTTTCCTGCACGCTTGGTGGCCCGGTTTTTCGCAACTTGCAGGGTCAAAAGAATGATCATCATACCAATCTAGTCAAAGTCACCGTCCGAGACCACTGAAGAAGTGCCTTTCAACCCAGGCAAAGGGCGTGCGTCATACGTTAAAGCGCGTTGGGGCCTTAAATAATGGGTGCTTAGACATCGTCGATTAAAGACAGCCAACTGTTTGAGCTTAGGCGAGTTATGACCGTCTCACGCGGTGGCTAAGCACCTACATCCAGTCAGCTAGGCCACAAGCGTGCGAGTAGGACCACGACCTTTATCAGCAGTCTCGGTTGCGCCTGCAACTCGTTGTCTTGCGCGAGTTCTGCCAAACGTACCGGAGTCGAGGGGTGTGCTAAGACGCTGGCTGACGCCAACTGCGCCTTACGCAGGCCCCTCGGCTCCTCAATCTTATATGGGGGCACCTCAGAAAAGGCCCTCTTTGTTCCCAGCTCAAGCAGCAGTAGTATTAGCAGAGCCGTAAAGCAAACTAGAAGTTTGCCTCGCTATGTATCAACAACGTCATAATCCTTCATGTCAAGCTCGCTAGTTATAATGGCGCAATACCCATAATACTTTTCCTCTTCCAAAATTCTATCCAGATCGAGTAGGGGCTATTTCCCAGTTGATAATATTCTTCCCGTCTCTTTGTCATAGACAAGATCCTTAGTATACTCTGCTGCTCTGTAAGACGAGACCCGATTATGCATACCCAGGTTTCTAATTAGTATTCTCACCCCTTCCTTCGAAAAACTATTTCGTTGCCAATTTCAAAATAGTAATTAGTCACGTCATAGAAACTATGCTTACACTTCTGTCGTATTTCATGCTAACTTCCTCATGCAAATGTAACAATAGAGCAGCCCGGTATTCATATAGTAGGCCCAGGATCGCCATGTGTCCATCAAAGAGAAATCGTTCTCAAAACAACCATTCTTTTGCTTAAACGATTGCAAAATCAGCAAAAAAGGCTGTCTTAAGTAGCGGCTTTTTTAGAT
>DIPA01000030.1:0-1320 GCA_002427055.1 Firmicutes bacterium UBA5500
CATACCTTAATCAAATGAGCCACACGCGCCCGAGTAGTACCACGACCTCCAGAATACGCCCATATGTGTTACTATAGGGGAAAGGGGGATGAACCAATGGCCAGAGCCTTAACCAACTACCAAAACCTAGTGCGCGAAATCAAACGCGGCCGCATCGAGCCCCTCTACTTCTTCCACGGGCCCGAACAAGTCCTAGCCCAATACGTCGTCAGCGTCCTGCAAGAGACCCTGATAGCGCCCGGCATGGAAAGCCTCAACTTCATCAAGCTCGACGGCCAAAAAGCGTCCGAAGCCGAACTCGTGCAGGCCATTGAAACCCCGCCCATGTTTGGCGACAAACGCTTGGTTATCATCGACCAGCCAGCCTTCGTCAAGCCCAAAAAAGGTGCCACCTACGAGCAGTGGGAAGCCCTGCTCGCTAACTGGCCAGCCTACACTTGCGCCGTTATCCTGGCCAAAGACGTCGATAGGCGGCTGCGCGCCTTCAAAGACCTGGCCAAAAAAACAGCCAGCTACGAATTCCCAGCGCTCACTGCCCCCGAAGCCGGTAACTGGGTCGAAGACCGCCTGCGCCGCAGCAAAGTTCAATATCCATCCGGTACCGGCCGATTTGTGGTTGACCGTTGCGGTACCAACCTAGAGCTACTGCGCCTAGAAGTAGAAAAAATGGCCAGCTTCGCTGCGGGCCAACCCCTCAGCCAAACTGACCTAGAACACTTAATACGTAACGACTCCGAAACCAGCGTTTTCGACCTTGTAGATGCCATCGGCTTGCAAGACCTCGGCCCAGCCTGGGCCTTACTCACAGCCATGCTCGACGAAGGTGCCGAACCCGTTTACCTAATTTCCATGATCGCACGGCAACTGCGCCTGCTGCTCGTAGCCCGCCATGCCCTCGATGCCGGCCTCAGCCAGCAACAGGCTGCCGGGCACCTCGGCATTCATCCTTTTCCGGCCGGCAAATGCGTGCAGCAAGCGAGGCAATGGACCGTCGCCAAACTACAACAAGCCATGCTCAGCTGCCTGCAGGCCGACGAGAATATCAAAACCGGTACCCTGCGCGGCGAAAGCGCCCTCAACCAGCTCCTGCTCGAACTCATCTCATTACGTTGACGCGAGGGCACCCCTATACACGGCAAGAGGCTACCAACCCAGCCCTGGGGAGGTCGTGCGTCCTACGTAGGCGCATTGGGGCACGCGCTCTGTCTCTGTGTCACCAACCCAGCTACCAGAAGGCTGCGTGTCATGCGTAAGGTGCGTTGGGGCCCCAAGTAAAAAGAGCGAAGGGGTTAAGGTGTAGCGTATTGCGCTAGCAATTCG
>DIPA01000030.1:1568-3160 GCA_002427055.1 Firmicutes bacterium UBA5500
CCTTCCCCGGGCCACAGGCACCCAAAGCATGACCGCAGCCTTTAGAACGCCCCCAGTGACCTTTTAGAACCGACCCCGCGGGGTCACCGATACTTATTTGCCAGCGCCCGCAACTTCTCAAAATCCGTCTGCGATATCTTCGTCAGCAGAATAGCATCCAAGCGCCTATAGGCCGCTATCGTGCCCTGCTTATATAAACGAAAAACTTCCAGCATCTCGCTCGGCGAAAATTTGGTCAGCGTCTTCAGCACCATCGCTTTGTCTTGCCAGCTTAACCTGGCCAAATAGCCCTGCAGAGTCATCTGCGCCTCCGCCGCCGTCGCCTGCGGCGCTTCTTTCAACCCATTCTCCTGCGGCGTCGAGCTCTCTTGCCTGTGCACAATGTCCGGCACCAAAAAGCTCAGCTGACGCCAGCGCGGGGGGCTGCTTGTTTCCGCTTTGCCCCCAGCCTCCACCTCAACCGCGCTAGCCGGCTCCTCAACCTCGCTTACCTCGCCAACTCCCCCTGGCCTATCTACTTCGCCTTCCCGCCCAATTAACACGCCTTCATCTAACCTAGCCTCAGGCTGCTTTTCTCGGCCAATCACAGCACCCCAGATCAGCAGCGGTGCAATTACCAAAACAGCTATAGCACAAGCCAACCTTCTGCCGTTTTTGCTTGATCTTGCCATCAGTAGCCCCCCTCCAAACTTCCACCGCTAGTGTGCCCCAGAATCTATTTCCGATACTTCCCAGCGAGGCCTAGGTACAACCGCTACTCGCGCCCTAGAGGGAGGAAACGGAACGCGGTGCAACCCCGTTGGTCGCACCGCTCTAGATAGCATCCATATGAGGTCAAGCTGGACCATGTAAGGTGGTCCCCTATTGTAGATACCGCAAGGTATCGCTGGTTTCTAGCCCTGGTTGCAGGGCGACATTGAGCCCGCCTGCGATGACTTTGCTCATCTGGCGGATCTGTTCGTCAGTTTCCTTGGGTGCTACTACCAGGTTGCCCCAGAAGGGGCTGAGCACTTCGTGTACCAGTTGACCTTGCTCTTCAGGTGAAAGGTCACGTAAGATTCCACCTACGTTCGACTGGGGGCTTGCGTTTTGGCGTAGGCTCTCGGTCAACTTCTGGATGGCATCGAGCACGATGGTGTTGGCATAAACGACAGATGGTGCCCCGATGGCGATTACGGGTATGCCTAGAGTTTCTTGGTTCAAGGCGTGGCGCTTGTTGCCAACGCCGGAACCGGGGCTGATGCCGGTATCGGAAATTTGAATAGTAGTGCCGAGCCGATCTATGCTGCGAGCAGCTAGAGCATCAATAGCGATAATGGCGCTAGGCTGCACTTTCTGCACAATGCCCTGAATGATATCGCCGGTTTCAATGCCGGTGATGCCTAACACGCCTGGGGCGATGGCACAGACCGAGCGCATGCCCTCGTCGACATAGTCGGGGGCATACTCGAATAGGTGCCTAGTAACCAACAATTCCTCGACGACTAAAGGGCCAAGGGAATCGGGCGTGACATGCCAGTTGCCGAGGCCTACTACCAGAGTGGCCCCGGTGGCATTTTGGGGTAGCAGGCTGGCCAGTTCCTGAGCTAGGA
>DIPA01000030.1:3309-12351 GCA_002427055.1 Firmicutes bacterium UBA5500
CTGGCCAACCTGCTCACGTAGTTCTACGTCGTGCTCGCGCAGCCCGGGTGCCTCGATAGTGATATAAGTGCCGGGCGGCTTACCTAGTTGTGCGGCACCTCGGGCATCGAGCACATGGACACGGGACACGTTGCCGCCAGGGAAGGTCTTGTTTTCGACTTCTACACCCTGTTGATCCCAGTCGGTTTTTAAGGCGGCAGCGGGTGCTTCTAGCGCGAGGTCAGTATGCACCGAGGCATACTGGCGCAGCACCTCGTTCTCTGGCTTCACTAGCGAATTTCTGTGGGCACTATGGCGTCAATTAATCCGATCACAAAAGACGCTAGTAGGGCACCAATTACGCCGACCCTGAAGCCGGGCACTAGCATGCCAGCTATGTAGATAACAACAGCAGCTGTGAAGAAACCAACCCAACCACGGCTGCGGGGTGAAATGCGATCGCCCAGCAGCGCTTCGGCCAACCAACCAAGTGCGGCAATCACTAAGGCAGTGATTAGGGCAGTGGTAAAGCCGGCTACCTGTACGCCTGGCAGCAGGAAACCGATAAACATAATGACTAATGCCGATACTACAAAACGAATAATTGCTCCAAGCATCTTGCTACCTCCTCGGTTTTTTGTTAAAATTTGATGGACGATTTTAGTCTGTCCGCTCGGTTCCTGCTATATTCCCGACGTAGCAAGAGCTTGGCCGTTGTCTGGTTGCTTATATTACTCATACCATGATAGAATGGCCAAGGAGGTGAGTCTTTTGGCTAATACTAGGTCTGCTCTAAAGCGTATCAAGATTGCAGATAAGCGCGCTCAGCATAACCGCCACGTGAAGTCGACGGTTCGTTCTGCTGTACGTGGTTTTCATAATGCTTTGGCAAGTAACGATAACGCCGAGCAACAGTTGCGTTTGGCAATTTGCCGCATAGATCGGGCTGTGAGCAAGGGTGTTTTGCACCGTAATGCTGCAGCTCGCAAGAAGTCTCGTTTGACGAAGCAGCTTAACAAAATGCAAGCTGCCCAATAAGGCGAAATGAAAAACGGCTCGTAAAAACGAGCCGTTTTTTGTGTTGCAAAAAAGCGTGAAGTTCGCGGTCCTACTCAAAGTGCCCGTGATTCAACTACTAACACCAGTTTTCTCATGCCCTGTTTTTTTTCCCAGATTGTGATTCCTAGTAATACCCCTCACCTTAGTGCTGTTCTGGTAGTCTTCGAAAGCATTAACATTGACTAGCCTCACAGAGCCGATTTGGACATACAAAACATCAGCATCGCCCAGACTACAGGCTCGAAGCACCATACGCACAACCCCCCAATTAGTATTGAAAAACAACCTCCTTGTTCAATTTTCTATATAAGGCAGCAATCCCCTGCGATAAAATAATGTATACTTCTCGACAAAATTCTCACTTATCCGCGCCACCCTGCGCTTTTCGCAGAGCCTCTATCAGATCTGCCAAAACTTCAGGCAAAATTTGCCATTCTTTTGCCTGTTTGGCTAGCTTGATATAAGGAAGACCTTCCTGGTCGTTAAGAAAGTCAAGGATATCCTCTGGTAACATGTCAGCTAATTCAGCAAGGGGTAGGAACATGGTGTCATCAAAAAAGATATCTATTGGGACCTGAAATGCATCAGCGATACTTTTCAGGATCCCTACCGTGGGTTCGCGTGTACTCCGTTCGAGCTCCGATATATACGAGCGAGAGACTCCAGCCTTTTCAGCTAACACCGCTTGTGTCCAGTTCTTAAGTTCCCGTAAGTACCTAATGCGTTTGGAAAGTAAACTCAGCATTGTTTCACCCCACTGTCGGTAGGTATTACTACATTACCCTTGAAATACCTTTATCAGGCACAAAAAAAGGAACCGTTGACAAAATACACAATAGTGGAGATAATATAACCAATTATATGCCTCAGGGCGTTTTTTTACCATGCTCCTGACACTATTGTGTCGCAGCCCTTTCTGGGCTGCATTTAATATCATTATTCGCTGTTAACCAGGCACTAGCAAGCTTAATGATGTTGAGTAAATAAGGGGGGAAAGCAATAGAACCAGTTGGCTATGTTGTCATTTGACACAGAGTCTTATTTGCATCTGAGGAATGAACTCAGTGTAGCTAATTGCCTCGTCAGCGGTGAGTAAGAACAGGTTCCATTAAAGAAAGGTGGATGAAGATGAATAGGGACATGCGAAAAGCGACAAGCATTGTTATGATCCTCGGTCTACTTCTCATGACATTCTTTAGTGTTCCTAATGCTGTAACAGCAGCCCCTAACTTTCGCGATCTAGATAAGCATTGGGCCGGCGGATATATTCTCAACTGGGCCGATCAAGGCTTGGTAGCCGGCTACGCCGAAGACAATACTTTTAGGCCAGATAACCCAATAACCAAGGCAGAGTTTATAGTACTTGTTAATCGGGTAATGGGTTATAAAGATGTAACTGCGATCGACTTCCCCGATGTACCAGCCGGTTCCTGGTTCCGGGGCGATGTGGTTAAGTCTCAGGCTATTGGCTATTCCCACGCTTATGCGGATGGCACTTTTGGGCCCAACAAACCCCTAAGCCGGGAAGAAGCGGCAGTCATGATTTACCGTATAATGAAACTGGAATACACAGAGGTAGAAGATGTCTTATCTGCATTTAAAGATGCCAAGCAAATTGACCCTGTTTATCGTGTGGCTCTAAATAGCGTAGTAGCAGCCGGTTACTTGCGAGGCTACCCCGACCAAACCGTCCGTCCCAAACAGACAACCACCCGCGCTGAGATGATCATCATCCTCGACCGTATTGCTGGCGTTAAATATCGTTTTGCCAAGACGTTCGGCCCTGAAACAGAACAGGAAACGGTGAAAACCAACGTTACCGTTAGCAAGCCTGGTATTACTCTGCAAAACATGATCATTGAAGGTGATCTACACCTCACTGAAGGCATTGGCGATGGCGACTGCTATTTACATAACATCACCGTCAAAGGCCGCACCCTCATTGCCGGCGGTGGTACAAGTAGCATCCATGTCAGCGGTGCACTTACCAGTCTAGGTCAACTAGAAGTCAATAGCGCCACTCGCGATCTGATCCGTATCGCTCTTGACGCCGAGCAAATCGCCGCCGATGACGTAATGTTGCGCACCGGTGCAATTATTGACGCCCAAGACACCAATGATCCTGTCTTCAATAACATAGTAATCGATCCTGGCACAGGCCGACGCACTGATACCCAGCAGTTTTCTCTGGTAACATCGGTCAGCTTACTGTCAACGGCCAGCCAGATGGTGCCCGAGCCAACGTGCAGCTCACTGATACCGCTCAGGTGTCCCAACTCACTATAGCCCCAACTGCCAACGGCAGCCAATTGAGCTCAGCTGGTACTATTGGTACGCTACAAGTAGCTGCCCCTGGCGCTGCCATTGAGCTAATTGGCGGTAGTGTTGATTCACTCAGCACAGCCCCTACAGCTACCGAAAGCCAGCTTAATGTTAGTGGCGGTCAGGTTAATCAACTGAACCTAGAAGCTCCAGCTACAATCGGCATGACTGGCGGTACGATTAATCAGCTCAATGTTGCCGCGGGGGCCAGTGGCTCGCAAGTTACCGTGGGCGATGATGCCGAATTAGGCGACACACAATTAGCTGAAGATACCACTATCATTGTTAATGACAAGGAAGTTACCGATAAGCCTAGCACACCGACGCCCGGTGGAGATACCGGTGGTGGATATGTGCCCACCCCTCAGCCCACGGTAGGTGCTATTAGTATTACAGCTGATCCTTTTGATGTTAGTGGATTAGATAATAATGCTAAAGTAGCAATAACATTATCAACGTCAACAGCCGATGCAAACATCTATTACACATTGGATGGTTCGACCCCAACATCGAAATCAACATTATATAGCGATTCATTTACTGTAACCGCACCGGGAACTTCTGGAGGAACTGTTACAGTAAAGGCTATTGGGATTAAGTCGGGCTATACTGATTCAAAAGTTGCTGAGATGGAAATTGTGTTTAAGGCAGCCGAAGAAGAGCCTGAGCCAAGCACCTACACCGTAACCTTTAACGTAACCCCTGCAGATGCGACAGTAGTGGTTAAAGATATCGATAAAAACGAAGTAACGGCAGAAGAAAACGGAACTTACAAGCTGGAAGCTGGCGAATATAGCTACACAGTAAGTGCGGAAGGTTATGTTACGAAGAGCGATACCTTCACGGTTACTGATGCAGACCAAACAGTAACTGTAGCATTAGAAGAAGATCTAGTTAAGGCAGCTCTAGCAGCAGTGAACGCAGCTGCAGACCGTGATGCCTTGAAGGTAGTAATTGAGGAAAAGGCAGATACCTTAGCCCTTGATTTAACTAACTACAACACCCTTATAGATGACCGTAAGCCATCGGTAAGTTCAGACCTGTTGTCCAACAAACCAGATGTAGAAGGTTACGACCTGGCTACCTTGCAGACCTACTTTGATGCCATAGTAGCCACCAGATTAGTAACCCAACATTCGATGAATCAGGCAAACGATGCTCAAACAACAGTTGAACTTGATGGCAGGCGACACATGCTGCTGGATAGATTTGAAGCGGCAAAAGAAATCTACACAATCCACTCGGGTGAAGCACTGACAGGTAAAGTCTCTTTACTGCAAGGTTTAATGGATCGGTATAACAAGTTAGGCGATAAAAAGACAGCCGTATTAGACAAAGTACTCGCACTCAGAGCTAGTGAGTACGGAGGCAAATTTGCAAGATCCAGATACACCACCGATGCCTTTAAGACTGCGCTAGAAGCAGTTGAAGCTGAACCTGAAAGGTACACCGTAAGCGTAACAGCCGAGAACGGGACAGTAGAAGGAACAGGCACCTATGCAGTAGGGACAGAGATAACCCTAACTGCAACAGCTAATGAGAACTACCAGTTCCACAACTGGACCTATACTGATGGTAACGAGATTAGCACAGATAATTCCTACATCTTCATCATGGGAAGCGAAGACGTAACCATAGTAGCCCATTTCGTTAAGACCGAAGCAGCGGTATTGGCTGATGTAGATACAAGAATCAATAATGCGATACCTAGTTTAAAAGTAACTGACACAGGGATATCTGATATCACTTACGAGGAAAGAAAAGCGACCTTCCTGATAAAAGAACCAGATACACCCATAATTAACTTTGCAGGAAGCGGCGTGATTGGTCTATTCCAAGAAATGTTCACCGATGTAACCAACGCTGATATATACATTGGTGAAATCCAAGTGGGCACCATTGAAAATCCGACAGAGATGACAGAAAACGAACTGATGTCGGCAATAGCACAGCAGCTAATTCTACCTCTAGTTAATAACGATCAGTCTAACCTGGGTGGAAGCTTATCGTTATTAGTAGGCAAGAGTGCCAGTGCAGAAATGACCATCTCTGCAGGGTTAGTCGAATACAAAGCTACCTACACCGTAGAATTTGTAGCAGAAACCTTCACCGTAAGCGTAATAGCCGAGAACGGGAGCGTAGACGGCGCAGGCACCTATGCAGTAGGGACACCGGTAACCCTAACTGCAACACCAGCTACTGACTATGTATTCGACGGCTGGTTTTCTGCGGAAAACACAGAAGTCAGCAAAGCTAACCCCTACACCTTCACCATGGGAAGTAAAGGCGTAACTTTAACCGCTAAATTTAACAAAACATCAATAGGCGTAGGCGGCGGAGGCGGCGGTACCAAATGAGGTCCCCCTTCTGCGAAATGAGCTTCAAACTTAAGTGACGTAGCTGAAACTAACTCAACGGCCTATCCCGTCAGTAATTGAAAGAAAGAACCACAAAAAGCCCGTGGGAAAGCAAGCAAATAAGCGCTCTCTCACGGGGCGTCCCTTGGAACCCAAGGACGTAACTGTTGTGTTGTTGGCTTAATACGCTTTTAGCAATAGGCTTGCACGTATAGTGTTGCTTTACAAGGAGGCAATTAAATGATGACTATTCAGGAACTTGAGGACAAGGTATGGGTACAGGATAATATACGTATAGTGGTAAGGGCCGCTGTAAATACCCAAATTGGAGATTATAATTATGAAAGAGCGGCGCAGGATAATTGGAGAGTTACCGAATTCATCAATAAACGATTATATAATATTTTGAACAGCCTGGAGGTTGTCGTCATAATGGGTAATGGCGAACAAGCCCATGGTGCAAATTTGTTGCGTTCGGTTCGTAGTTCTTACAAAATCTGACCCTTTGGGGACGGTTTGGAGTGACCCCCCTAGAGGTGTACACTGAGGGGACGGTTAACTAAGCTGTTTTTTAGCTACTTAACCGCGTCTCTTTGTAGGCTCTAGGGGGCATGCCCCCTAGAGCTTTTTGCGGTCTATGGTTGATGTAGTAGTGCATGTATTCCTCAATGATTTGCTTTACATCATTCTGATCTCTGAGCCTTCTTTTCATTAAATGGATGGTCTCACATTTGAAGTGACTGAAAAAGCTCTCGGCCTTGGCGTTGTCCCAGCAGTTCCCTTTCCTGGGCATGCTTTGCGTGACTTTTACTCTCTTAATAAATCAACATAATCATTACACGTAAATTGCACGCCTTGATCGCTATGGATGATGCTGCCTTGCAGAGAAACCCTCCTAGACAACACTCTGATGGTGTCTAAACTTAGGCTTCTGTCTTGGGTGTCGCTGACTTTCCAAGCCACGGGTTCGTTATTGAATAGATCAATCACCGTACAAAGGTACACCATCTTCCGCTGTGTGGGTATGTCCGGTATGTCCCTTTGACAGTGGCCGAGTACGTATATGGGGATATGCTTGGGATATTGCTAAAGATCATTTCATAACAGGTGTAGGGTTTTATACAGGCGTAGATCTGGCAATGCCGCTCTTGATGTCTAATATGAAACAATTGGAGGCTAACTACGATAGGGCTCATAGGCACGTTAATGCCCCCACATAGCTAGCGTTCTGCCTGCCCGTTATACATTCACGAGCTGTTTCGAAGCATCTCATATGTGCTTCGGTGGTGAAAGTACTATTTGATCTTAGAGTCGTAGATACATATAAACTTGAAGCCGTTTTTAGAGAGTATCAGAAACAATTGCCAAACGACGAGTTGCTCTGGGGCTTAGTTAGCTTTTGGAATGAGCGCAATGTACATGGTTGTAACCTTGTAGGGTACAGGGATTGTAAAAGTAGATCCTTTCGGCCAGCCAGGTGCAGAGGCATATAAGACCAATATCTTTGGGTTACTAGATAAGTCTGGGTATGAAGAGGTAGCCAGAAAAGAAGCAGCAACTACTAGTGTGAGTAACTTAGAGAGAGCTCGCTAGTCGAGTTGGGGAGGACGCTTATGGGTAAGAGTGGACAAGGGGTGGCGCGTGCCGCCACCGTTATCATGCTTATTTCTGTGCTTGGCAAGCTGATCGGCTTTGCACGGGAGCAGGTAATAGCCAGCCAGTTTGGTGCGACGGAGTTAACAGATGCTTTTGTGGCGGCCTGGACGGTACCGCAGATGCTGATTGGTGTGATTGCAGGTGCCATTGGCACAGCTCTTCTACCTGTCTTTATGCAGTACATGGGGGAGCAAGATAAGAGGCAGGGTTTGGGTTTGCTGGGGGTAACCCTGCACCTAACAGCTTTGCTGTTGATTATAGCTAGTGGCGTGGCATTTGTGGCTGCACCGTGGATTACCAAACTGCTCGTACCAGATTTTGGCCCCGAGCAGCAAGCCCTTACAGCAGCAATGCTCAGGGTCATGTTACCTGGGGTGCTGCTATCTGGCCTGGCTACTTTGTTTGTTTTTGTACTGAATTCGTTCAAGCGTTTTGCCTGGTCGGCACTAGCACCTTTGATGATGAACATAGGGATTATAGCAACTACACTGTTGCTAAAAGATCGCTTGGGGATTGTCGGTTTGGGTTGGGCATGGCTGCTAGGCATGACCTTGCAGTTCTGCTTCTTGTTTTGGCAGGTGAAAAGGACTGAGGTGAATCTAAATGTGAAGGCTAGTTTACGGCACCCAGGCGTGAAACAGGTGCTGGTTTTGGCGCTGCCGATGATGGTAGGCGCGCTATTTGGCCAGGTGCATTTGTTTGTGGATAAGGGCTTAGCGTCTGGTCTAGATGCGGGCAGTATTGCGGCATTGAACTATGCCACAAAATTGGCACAGTTGCCTGTAGGAATTTTCGTTACGGCTTTGGCCACGGCCATTTACCCTACTTTGGCGGAATACGCTGGCCGAGGTGATAAGGCAGGGTTGGCAAATGCTGCTGGTTCAGGTGTAAGGTTGCTATCTTTGGTGATGCTGCCGGCAGCCGTGGGGCTCTTTGTGTTACGGGTACCCATTGTACGCTTGGTTTTTGAGCGAGGTAGCTTTGATGCAGGTGCAACCCAACTGACTGCCACAGCTTTAGCTTTCTACTCTTTGGGGTTGTTGGGGGTAGCCAACATTCAAATTCTTAGCAGGGCCTTTTATTCACTGCAAGATTCATTTACTCCGGTGAAGGTGAACATAGGGGCAGCTCTAGTGAATATTGCCCTAGCTATAGTATTGGTTAAGCCGCTGGGGCATGGGGGCATAGCGCTGGCCAATTCCTTAGCCGTGCTCGGCAACATGGTTTGCCTGGTTTGGCTGCTGAGGAACAAGACGGGGCAAGGCTTAGGCTTTGTCACTAGTGTAGCTAGAATTGCGGCGGCCTCTGGCATTATGGGCGGTGTGGTATACATGCTATACCCTAGGCTAGTCGGGCTAGGTCAGATCATCTCCCTCGGGCTAGCAGTAGGAGTGGGCGTAATCGTTTACCTAGCGCTGGTGGCTGTGCTGGGCGTGGAAGAGCTAAGCCAGATTGTGGAGTTGGTAAGGAAGCGCCTGGGGCGGGGCATTAGGTCTGAGCATCAGGCCGCGAGTTAACTCTTGGCATTCAACTAGTAGCTCCAGTTTCCTCATCTTCTGTCTGCTTTTCAAGATGGTTGGCGATTTTTAGCCATACCCCTCACCCCCGGGTAAGGAGAAACCCCACCCCTTGCCCATAGCCCCTGGAGCTTCAACACTTCGAAGACATG